>CAZQYC010000036.1:0-26329 GCA_964597495.1 uncultured Steroidobacteraceae bacterium
ACGATGCGGCCTTGATTCATGACGCCGATGCGCGTCGCGAGCGTCATCGCCTCTTCTTGATCGTGAGTGACGACGATAAAGGTCACGCCGAGCTTCTCTTGAATGTTCACCAATTCGAATTGCGTGTGCTCGCGAAGCTGCTTGTCGAGCGCGCCCAGGGGTTCGTCGAGCAACAAGAGCTTAGGCTGCTTCACGAGCGACCGCGCAAGAGCGACGCGCTGCCGCTGACCGCCGGAAAGCTGATGAGGTTTGCGCCGCTCGAATCCTTGCAACTTCACCATCGCGAGCATTTCGGCCACGCGGACTGCGATTTGAGCGCGCGGCAGTCCTTCCTGCTTCAGGCCGAAAGCGACGTTCTGTTCTACGGTCATGTGCGGAAACAACGCATACGACTGGAACATCATATTGACGGGCCGCTCGTAAGGCGGCACGTCGGACATGTCGACGCCGTCGATAAAAATTTTGCCGGCGGTCGGCTCCTCGAAGCCCGCGAGCATGCGCAAGAGCGTGGTCTTGCCGCAGCCCGAACCGCCGAGCAGACAAAAAATCTCGCCGCGGAAAATAGTCAGCGACACGTCGTTGACGGCGACGAAGTCGCCGAACTTCTTGCTGATGCGCTCGATACGGATGTACGGTTCCGCTTTCGGGTCCTTCCTACGAGCGCCGCGCTCCTCCAACCGGGCGGACACAGGCTTACTTGCCGGTCATGAAGCGCTGCCACATGCGGGTCATGAGACGAGTGGTTTCTTCGGTATCGGCCAGATCCGGAGTGAGCTTCGCTTTAACGGCTGCAGGCGGATAGACGCCGGGATCGTTCAGCACTTCCGGCTTCACTTTGGCCGCCGCGGCCGCATTGCCGTTCGCATAATTGACCTTATTGGTCACGGCGGCGATCACGTCGGGACGCAACATGTAATCGATGAACTTATGGGCGTTCTTCGGATGCGGCGCGTCGATCGGAATCAAGTAGCTGTCGAACCAAATGATCGATCCTTCTTTCGGGATCGTGTACGCGATTTCTTGAGCGGGCTTCGCCTCGAGACCGCGGTCGCGCGCTTGCAGCATGTCGCCGCTGTAGCCGACGGCCAGGCAGATATTGCCGTTGGCCAAATCGGCGATCATACGTTGCGTATCGACAAAGCGCACATAGGGACGAAATGCCATTAGCGCATCGCCTGCCGCATTCAAATCGGCCTCGACCTGGCTATTCGGATCCTTGCCAAGGTAAGCCAGCACCATGCTGAACATCTCAGTCGCCGAATCCAGCACGGCGATGCCGCACTTTTGGAAATTCTTGGCCACTTTCGGATCGAACACCAAGTGCCAGCTGTCGGTCGGCGCATTCGCCATCGCCGCTTTTATCTTCTTCACGTTATAGCCGATGCCGGTGGTTCCCCACATGTGGAGCACGGCGTGATCGTTGCCGGGATCGTGCATCGCCAATCGCTGTTGGATTTCCGGATCCATGTTGGAGAGAGACGGCAACAGTGCCTTGTCGAGTTTCTGGTAGTAATTCGATTTGATTTGCCGTTCGTACGTCGACGCGGACGGCACCACGATGTCATAGCCGGATTTGCCGGGAGCGAGTTTCGCGTCGAGCTCCTCGTTACTGCCGTAATTGCTGACCGTCACTTTGATGCCGGTTTCCTTCTCGAAATTCGCGACGGTGTCTTCCGCAAGATAGTCGTTCCAAATGAACAAATTGAGCACTTGCTCCTCCGCAACAGGCGCCGGCGGCGCGACGGAAGCTGCCGGCTCTTCTTTTTTTCCGCACGCCGAGAGAGAGCCCAATACCAGCGCCGCGATAGCAACGCTCCAAAAACGACAAGTGCGCATGGTCATCGATCGATTCTCCCCAATAGCGGAATTGGCCAGCAACGAAAATAGCGGCCGCGGTAAACAGCGGTTACGCGAGCGTAGCGTAAGGAGAGAACCTTGGGTAGCGGTGCGGGGAGCGCGAAATTTTCTTGGCCCCCTCTTCCCTCACCCCTCCCTCTCCCGCAACCGGGAGAGGGAGTTAGGAGCGCAGGCGCCGAATCTGGGAGTGAATGAGCTTACGCTCAGACATTGAGCAGCAAGTGCTCTCGTTCCCAAGAGCTGATGACTTGCAGGAACGTTTCGTATTCGCTTTCCTTCACGGCGGTATAAGCGATCACGAATCGGTCGCCGAGGATGTCGATCAACGGCTTGCAATCCCGCAGCAAGCGCAGTGACTCCTCCAAATTGCGCGGCAACGTGAATGGCATGTCGTAGGCGCTCCCTGTCACGGGTTCGCTGGGCTTCAGTCCTTCCACCATGCCGAGGTAACCGCAGGCTAGCGAAGCCGCCAAGGCCAAGTACGGATTTGCATCGGCCCCGCCCACGCGGTTTTCGATCCGGCGCGATTCGGGTGTCGATACCGGCACGCGCAATCCCGCGGTGCGATTGTCGTACCCCCATTGCGTATTGATCGGTGCCGCCAAATGGCGCGTGATGCGGCGATACGAATTCACATTCGGTGCAAACAGGGACATGGCCGACGGCAGGTATTTCTGCAGGCCGGCGATGAACGAGAAGAACAGCGCCGTAGGCTTGCCGTTCGAATCGCTGAAAATGTTCTGCCCGGAGCGTTTGTCCTTGATACTTTGATGAATGTGCATGGCGCTGCCCGGCTCCCGGGCCATCGGCTTGGCCATGAAAGTCGCATACATTTTGTGGCGAAGCGCCGCCTCACGGGCCGTGCGTTTGAACAAGAAAACCTGGTCCGCCAGCGACAATGCGTTGCCGTGCAGCAGATTGATTTCCATTTGTGCAGCGCCGTCTTCGTGGATCAGCGTATCGATCTCGATGTCCTGCGCTTCGCAGAAAGCATAGAGGTCGTCGAAGAGCGGATCGAACTCATTGACAGCGGCGATCGAATACGACTGCCGCCCGATTTCGGGGCGTCCGGAACGACCCACCGGCGGTTTCAGCGGATAATCCGCATCGGTGTTCGGCTCCACTAAAAAGAACTCGAGCTCGGGCGCGACTACCGGATCCCACCCGCGTTGCGAATACATATCCAGGATTCGCTGCAACACGTAGCGCGGCGCCATCGTGACCGGGCGTCCGTCCGAATAGAAGCTGTCGTGAATGACCTGTGCCGTCGGTTCGGCGGCCCAGGGAACTACGCGCGCTGCGTTCGGATCGCCTTTCAAGACAATATCGATTTCGGCGGGACTGATGGCGCGCTCGTCGTCCGGATATTCGCCGGTCACGGTTTGCAGGAAAATGCTTTCCGGCAAACGCATGCCCTCCTCTTCCACGAACTTCTCGGCCGGCATCAATTTGCCGCGCGCCACGCCGGCCATGTCCGGAATGATCGCTTCGACTTCGGAAATACCGTGCTCTTTGAGGAACTGTTGAATGCTGCTCATAACTTACTTCCTTTGCGCACGCCGGCGGGCGGCGTCTCCGAACGCCGCAAACAACGCACGCGAAAAATCATGTTGGGCGAATTGCCATTCCGGATGCCATTGGACGGCCACCGCAAAAGACGGTGCGTCGGCGACGCGAAACGCCTCGATCACGCCGTCGGGCGCTTTCGCTTCGATCGTCAAACCGTTGCCTAGGGCGTTCACCCCTTGCGCGTGTAGCGAGTTCACCGTCAGTCGGTCACTGCGCGCCAGCTCGCGAAACAAACCGCCCGAGGTCAAGGTGACCTCGTGCGCCGGACCGTACTGCACGTCAAGCGGCTGTGACTCGTCATCGCGGTGATCGTTAAAGCCCGGGATCTCGTGGAGCTTTTGATGCAGCGTGCCCCCGAAAGCAACGTTCATTTCTTGAAAGCCGCGGCAAATCGCCAGAATGGGCAATCCCGCTTTAACAGCGCGCGGAATCATCGGCAGCGTCGTCGCATCGCGATGCGGGTCATGCCATGTTCCGGGCTCGCTGGCCGGACCTTGATAGTGGTGCGGCTCCACGTTGGACGGGCTGCCCGTCAGGAGCACGCCATCGACCCGGTTTAGAATGTGGTCGAGATCCAACCCTTGGCCCAGCGACGGAATTAATACGGGGATCGCGCCAGCACCCTCGGCCACCGCGGCGATGTATTTTTCGCCGACGCAGTGGAACGGGTGTTTACCCAGCAGGCGACGGTCTGCCGGTATTCCGATCAGGGGTATTGGGCTAGCCATGGCAATCTTTAACCACCGGTTACCTGAAAATGCTTGGCAACCAAGTCGGGAAGCGATTTCAGGGATGTGACATTTGACCACAGGCTCTTGCTTTGTGTCCGTAGATAAAGCGCGAAAGTCAGGAATTTGCGATCGCCAGGGAGGTCCGTTCCGGTATGGAATCGTATCGAGCGCTTTAAGCGAACCTAGGAAATTTTCAAGCCCACCAGAGACATTTATTTAGTTTTATTAACTAATTACATGACCAAAACAAGCCTCTCCAATCCTCTACCACACAGCTACTACGAAGCATCGGTTACCCGAGAACCGCCTTATGTTGAGTTGATCGGCGCGCAAACGGCCGATGTCTGCGTCGTCGGGGGCGGCCTTGCCGGCTGCTCAGCGGCGCTCCATTTGGCAGAGCGCGGCTACCGAGTTGTCCTGTTAGAGGCACAGCGAATCGGCTGGGGCGCTTCGGGCAGAAGCGGCGGACAAGTCATTCCTGGGTTTGCCTGCGAACAAACCACACTCGACGACCTCATCGGCAGACAGGATGCGAAGCGACTCTGGGATATCAGCGTCGAAGCCATTGCGTTGCTTCGCGAGCGACTTGCCCGCCATGCCATCGACTGCGATTGGCGAGACGGTCAACTGCAAGTGGGCATCAAGATTCGGCATCGTGACGCTTTGCTAGGCTGGCATGAAGCGCTCGAACGACGGTATGAATATCGCGGTACACGCTTGCTGGAGTCGGCCGAACTGCAAGCGCTGCTGGCCACGCAGCGATACTGCGTCGGACTGCACGATAGCAACGGCGGGCATCTGCATCCGCTCAAGTACACGCTAGGCATGGCGAAGGCCGCCGCCGCCGCCGGGGTTCACGTCCATGAGCACTCTCCGGCTATCAAAGTCGTTCCCGGCAAATCCGTCAGAATCCATACGCTGCGAGGCGAAGTCCACGCCCCCCACGTCGTGTTGTGCGGCAATGCTTATTTAAGCGACTTGGTTCCGGCGATGCAGCGCCGCGTGATGCCGGTCGGCACTTACATCATCGCCACCGAACCGCTCGGCACAGAACGCGCACGCGAATTGATCCGCGACCAGAGCGCCGTGACCGACACGAACTTCATTTTGGACTACTTTCGATGCTCGACCGATAACCGCCTTCTGTTCGGCGGGCGGGTTAGTTATTCGGGACGAGGCGACTTCCACACCTCTGCAGCAACCCGACAACGCATGCTGAACGTTTTCCCAACCTTGAAAGACGCGAGAATCGACTACAGCTGGGGCGGCATGCTCGACATCACCGTGAATCGCGCACCGGATTTCGGCCGCGTTGCGGACAACGTCTACTACTTGCAGGGATTCTCCGGTCATGGCATCGCATTGACCGGAATCGCCGGTAAATTGGCTGCCGAGGCGATTGCAGGCCAGGCGGAACGCTTCGACTTATTCGGCAAAATCAAGCACAGAGATTTCCCCGGCGGCCCGATGCTTCGCATGCCCGCGCTGGTGTTAGCAATGCTGTGGTATCGGCTGCGGGATCTACTGTGATTTCATTTCCCTTCGTAACTGCAACCGCTGGTGCAAGTCTCGTGTATCACCACTTTGCTTAAGTGCGCTACGCGCGGTTTCATTTCCGCCCAAATCCACTGGGCGAGATTCTCGGAGGTCGGATTCTCCAGTCCCGCAACGTCGTTCAAATAGTGATGATCGAGCTTGTTGAAGACGGGCTCGAAGGCCGCCTTCAGATCCGCAAAATCCATCACCCAACCGGTGCGTGAATCCACCGGACCGCTGACGTGCAGTTCGACACGAAAAGAATGGCCATGCAGTCGCGCGCACTTGTGTCCCGGAGGCACGTTCGGCAAACGATGCGCGGCTTCGATAGTGAAAGCTCGAAAGATATTCATGAGGTCATTGTAGTAGGACAAGACGCGAGACGCGAGACGCGTTCGATGGCATGATCCCCGCCGCTACGACAATTCACCACAACAAGTTCACCGGGGCCCTCCATGAAAAATCTATTTTCCCTGCAAGGCAGAGTCGCTCTCGTCACCGGAGGTTCGCGCGGCATCGGCAGGATGATCGCCGAAGGGTTCATCGCTCAGGGCGCCAAGGTCTACATCTCCGCTCGCAAGGCAGAGCCGTGCGACGCAACGGCAAAGGAATTATCGAAGAACGGCGGCCAATGCATTTCATTGCCGGCCGATATTTCAACCCTGGACGGCGCCAAAGCACTGGCCAAGGAAGTGATGGCTCGCGAACCGAAGCTCGACATTCTGGTGAACAACGCCGGCGCAGCGTGGTTAGCCAAGTTCAACGAGTTTCCGGAGAAAGGTTGGGACAAAGTGCTTAACCTCAACACCAAAACACCGTTCTTCCTGACGCAAATGCTCGCGCCCGCATTGCGCGCGGCGGCGACGCAAGCCCGCCCGGCAAAAGTGATCAACATCGCGTCGATCGACGGCATTTATCTCACGCCGCAGGAAACCTATTCGTACGTGACGAGCAAAGCGGGTTTGATTCAGCTCACTCGCCTCATGGCGTCGCGGCTGATCAAAGAGCACATCGTGGTCACCGCAATCGCACCGGGGCCGTTTGCATCCGACATGAACATTAACGCTCGCGATCATGCGGCGGAAACCGCCGCGCACGTGCCGGCCAAACGGATCGGCACCCCCGAAGACATGGCGGGCGCCGCCATTTTCCTTGCCTCGCGTGCCGGCGATTTCGTCGTGGGCTCGACGGTTACCGTCGACGGCGGCCTCGCGTTCGCAAAATCGTATCTCGATATCGACGGTTGATAGGCCAGACCCGAGATAGCGGATAAAAAAGAATGACCCAGCGATCCGACGAGAACTCCGCTGCCGTCGGATTCTCCGCGAGCAGTGGCTATCGCAACTACGTTCTGTTTATCTTGTTCGTCGTCTACGGGCTGAGCTATGTCGATCGACAGATTCTTTCGAACCTAATCGAGCCCATTCGCAAGGAATACGGCTTCACTGACTTCCAGATGGGCTTATTGAGCGGTACGGCCTTCGCGATTTTCTACGCGACGCTTGGAGTACCCATCGCACGTTTCGCCGACCGCCACAGCCGTGTCAACATCATTACCGCCTCGCTCATCGTGTGGAGCGCCGCAACGGCGCTCACCGGCAAAGCACATGGGTTTTTCCAGCTATTCTTTGCGCGGATCTGCGTGGGCATCGGCGAAGCCGGATGCAACCCGTCCGCCTACTCCATTATCAGCGACTACTTTCCGGCAAAGCAGCGTTCGACGGCGCAATCCGTCTACTCCACCGGAGTTTACCTGGGACAGTTTCTGGGCTTTATGGTTGCCGGGTACGTCGCACACGAGTATGGCTGGCGCTCCGCTTTTTACGTCGTGGGCTTACCGGGCATCGCCGTAGCGCTCATTCTCAAACTGACTTTGCGCGAACCGCCGCGAGGATTCTCGGAGCCGCCCGGCTATGTTCCTTCCGCTCCACCGCACGCGATGGCGGTGCTTCGAAAGCTCGGCTCGTTAACGGCTTTCCGCAATCTATCGTTTGCGGCCGGCTTGCATGCATTAGTCGCGTACGGACTCAACAACTACTACGCCGCCTTCCTCATGCGCTCGCACGGCATGTCCATTAAGGAGACCAGCACGGCGCTGGCCGTAATTACGTTGGTCGGAGGAATTACCGGAACGTTCTTGGGCGGTAAATTGAGCGATTACTTTTCGGAGCGAAACGGAGGCGATCCCCGCTATCAAATGTGGGTGCCCGGCATCGCCTTGCTCATCAACATTCCGGTGTGGTTGGCTGCGCTACTGGTGCCGGATCGATACGTCGTGATGACGCTCATGATTCCCGCGATTGCCCTGGGTGCAACGTATCTTGGACCCAGCATCTCGGCGACGCTTCAGTTGGTGGATGTACGCGAACGCGCCGTGAGCGGAGCACTCCTCCTGCTTGTATTGAATCTGATCGGCATCGGGCTCGGACCGATCCTTTCCGGATTTATCAGCGACGTATTCGCGCTCTGCCTGCAGAGTACGGCGTGCTCGGCAGAGCCGTTTGCGCATGCAGGCGAGATACTGAAAGAAAAATTTTCGGGAGCCAAAACAATCGACGAAGCGGCCAAAGCCGACGGATTGAAATACGCGCTCTGCGTCATGTCGGTCGTCAACCTGTGGTCGGCCTATCACTACTTTCGAGCCGCGAGGACTTTAAGAGAAGACCTTGCGCGATAATCACTATCGATCGGCGACGGCAACGATTTTTTCCGCGAGTTCCGCGTAGCGATCCCCGAAGTGGTGACCCGTACCGATCTTCGCAAGATTGACGCGCGTACCCGCGAGTTTCGGGCATAGCGAATCGCTTTCGCCTTCTCCGTAAACGCACAGCACCGACGGCTTCAGCCGCATTACCTCGGGTTGTGCCGGCAGTCCGTGATGATCAACGCCCAACCAGGTGGTCACGTGCACTTCGAAATCGGCGGTCTCCGCCGCGCCCAACAAGCTGACGCTTCGGACTTTCCGCAGAAGATCGGGAGAGAGTCGATTGACGACAAAGGAGGCGACATCCGCGCCGAACGAATAGCCGATCACCAACACTTCGGCCTTGTTCCACGCCGCGACGTAGTGGCGCATTACTCGCTCCACGTCCTTAGCGGTTTCCTCCGGCGACCTGGGCCGCCAAAAATACTGCAACGAATTAAGAGCGACGACATCGATACCCTTGGTGACCAATTGCGCCGACACGCCCTTGTCTATTTCCGCCCAGCCGCCGTCACCGGTTAGAAATACCGCCAGCTTGCGTCCAGCAACACCCGTGGCACGAACTTCCTCCAACGGCAAGTCGCGTAGTTCATCCGCAAACACTTTGGGGTCTTGATCGGGCTCAGCCAGAACGTTCACGCTCTGCAACACTTCATCGAGCAACTGCCCTGCATGCTCCGCCGTTTTGAGTTTCGCCGTACCCACGGCTTCGACAAAACGCTCTACGGTGTCGTGTTTTTGATCGTTACCGAAGCTAATGGCAATCCACGGCGTACTCAATTGCTCGGTCGGCTTGAGGATCACGTCCTTGGCTTTGGCCGCCTCGTAACGCAGGCCGTAGCTTTGGCACAGGCGAATCAGCGGCTTCCAAGTGGGCGTAAACCCAATCGTCACCAGGCCAAGAAAAGTGCCCGACGAGCCTTGCGCCGTCACGCCGTAGAGAAGCCCAGCGGCTTGGCCAGCACCCACCAAGACCGGCAAATGATAACGCGCCCGACTAAATTGCTTTTGCAACTCGTGGCTGTAGTCTTCGAACTCTCCCGCAAGATACGAACACTTGTCGCGAGGCTTCGCGAGTTCCGCTGCATAGTGATGCAGGTCGATGCCGGCAACCAAGATGTCTTGGTCCGCCAAAGCGCGCGCCGACTTGTCATCGTTAGCGCTCCATCCGGAGACGTCGGAAAATAGAAGGACGACGTGTCGAACCGCCTGGGGTCTATACACGCTCGTCACGCCAAAACGGCCGAACGAAAATTTCTCGACCGCGGTCGCCGCCTGCGCCACTCCCGAAACGACGAAGAGGATCAGCACAAAATACTTCACGGGCTATTTACTCACCAGTTCGCGAACGCCGCCCGAGATGAGCGTGGACACATCGAGCAGCACGCGCGGCAATGCCAGCCCGCCGGGGAATGCTAAGTAGCGCGGACGCCACGTAGGTTGAAATTTTTCCTTATAACGCCGTAGACCTTCGAAGTTGTAGAACTGTTCCGCATACTTGAAGACGAAATTGCCGACACGGTGCCACGCCGGCGCAAGCGCGTGCGTCTCCAAGCCCGAAAGCGGCGCCATCCCCAAATTAAACCAATGAAATCCGGCCTGCCTTCCCCAGAGCATGAGTTCGATGAAGAGATAATCCATCGCGCTGCGCGGCGCATCGGGCGCGAAGCGCATGAGGTCCACCGACAATTCCGTGCGATGGCCGCTAGCCCATATGTTGGCGAATGCGACAATCGACCCTTCCGCGCGCACCACGGCCGCAGGAAATCGAGCGAGGTAATCTGCATCGAACGATCCGATCGAAAAGCCCTTTTCACTGGTCGCTTTATCCGCCAGCCACGCGTCCGAAACGACACGCAGCTCCGGCAAGAGCGCAGGGACTTCTTCGATGGGCACGATGCTGAAACTGGCGCCATCGCGTTCGGCGCGGCGTTTAGCTTGCCGTAGATCGGCGCGGGCGCTTCCTTCCAGAGAAAAATCCGCCAGCGGCACTCTTGCTTCTTCGCCCAACTTGATCAAAGACAAACCGGAATCCACGTACAAGGGCAGTTGCTCGGGCGTGGCTTGATAGAAAGCGGCGCGACCACCGTAGCGATCGCATAGTTCGCGAAACTGCCAAATCAACTCCTCTTGTCGTTCGCGATCGCCGACGGGATCGCCGAGCGCGATCCAGCTGCGATTGACGACCTGGTACATGATGAAGGCGTCGCCGCGTTCATGAAATAACAAACGCTTGTCGCCCGTCAAAACGACGTTGGCGAGCGAATCGGTACTCTTCGGAATAATGGCAGCCGCTTTCTCGAGATCGCCGGAGCTCGGCACCGTGCTTTTTGCCGATGCGGGTGCCAACCAATTCATCAAAATTAAAGCGCTCGCAATCACCCCGGTAATCAGAATCGCTCGCAGCACACGCGGTGCATCCGCATGCGTCGCGAACGTCCACCATAATTCGTTGGAATATTCCATGTGCCGATGCGCGAAGAACCCCAGCCAGGTCGTAACCGTCAGCACGATGACGATGCTGACTATCCAGGGCGGCGAAAATCGGAGCGTACCCAGCGCGGCGGGCCGATAAAATGCCGCCCTGCCCCAGTAAAGCACCAGCAGAACCGTCGCGAGAACGGCCGCTTCCTCGAAGTCGAAACCCTTTAGCAACGACGCGGCGGCGCCGGTTACCAGCAGCCAGAACGTAAGGTGATAGGCCGCTGCCAAGCGACGGAACAAGCCTCGCGCCACGACCAGAAGACCCAGCCCTACGACGCTACCGACCAGATGAGACAGCTCTAGCACCGGCAACGGAACCAAGTGGTGCAGCGAACGGAGGCGCGCATCGATGGCCGGCGTCGCGCCGGAAACCAGCAACACGACTCCCGACACGAAGATCAGGACACCCGCGAGCTGCGGCGCGATCGGTCTCACGTACAAGCTTGCGAGCGCATTCACGCGCCCGATGAACGCACGCTGTCGCCATGCCTCGACGATGACGAACATCCCGGTTGCGATAGCTAGGGGCGCCCAGTAGTAAAGGAGTCGATACACCACCAAGCATCCGAGCAGTCGATCGCCCGGAATGGAAGGCAGCAGAAGCAGCATCACGGACTCGAAGACGCCGAGCCCGGCAGGAACGCTGCTGATCAATCCTGCGAGAATCGCCGCCGCATAGGCACCGCTGAACGCCAACAAGTTCGGACGCACTTCCACCGGCAATAACGTCCAGAGCGCTGCCGATGCAATCACCATATCCACGACAGCCATGCCCAACTGAGGCAATACAATGCGCGCGCCGGGAGGTTTCAGCATCCAGTCGCGAATCGCGAACGGGCGTCGTGCGATTGTCCCCCATACGAAATACAGCGCCGCAACCGACAACGCAACAATGCCCACTCCTTGCACGAGATCGCCGTGCAAGTGAGCGGCGCTTCCAATCACCTGGGGTTCAAACAGGAGACCGCTGCCGCCGACGATGGCTAGCCCAAGCATCGTCGTCAGCGAGCAAAATCCCACGACGGTCGCCACGTCGACGACACTTAAACCTAACGACGAATAAAGCCGGTAGCGAAGCGCCGCGCCGGAAAAGGTAGCCACACCCACATTGTGACCGAACGCATAGGCGATAAACGAAATGAGCGCAGTACGCGGATAGGGAACAGTGCGACCGGCGTATTGCAATCCAAGTGCGTCGAAGGTCGTCAGGAGAAGATAGCTCACCGCCGACAATACGGCAGCCACGGCGATACTTGCCGCAGGGATGCTCCGCATTTGCTGAAGCACGTCGCGCCACCGATATTCGGCCAACAAGCGATGCACGACATAGATCACCAGAGCGAAGATCGCGAGCGACAAGAGTGCAAGCGCCCAACGCCGAAGATTCGGCCGGCGGCTTAGAATGGATTTCCCGATTACTTCGTTCACATCGCTCCCGCCCGACATCGTCATCGCAATGCTTCGTTTCTAACATCGCGCGCGCCGATTTGTGCGGCAAGAACGCCCAATGCATCGCTTAATTTTCGCTTACGGGCCGTCGTGACTTTCACGCCCCGCTCCCACCAGATCTTGTCAACGACTAGCGCACTGCATTCCCTGTCGTGACGCGGATCAAGACGGCCAATAAGCTTATCGCCCTCGAGAATCGGTAATACGTAGTATCCAAAACGGCGTTTGGCAGCCGGCACGAAGGCCTCGAAACGATAGTCGAAATTAAACAAGCGCTGCGCTCGTTTACGATCGCGAACTAACGGGTCGAATGGCGCGAGCAAGCGAATGCGATTCGGCGCCTCATCTGCGTAACGCGCTTTCCTTTGCCAACCAGGAAGTGCAAAGGCGACCCTGGGTTTACTGCCGTCTGCTGCGTCGACGATAACCGGTGCTATTCGATCCAAAGCAGACTGCTCTTTGCACCACGCACTCGCCTCGGCGATCGTCACGGCATTCCAGAAAGCGGATAACTCACTTGGCGTAGCCGCACCCAATCGCTCCAGCGCCGACGAACACATCCAATCGACATGCGCGGCGTCGTGCGGCGCTTCTCGTGCGTGAGCCGCGGGAAACACGCGTTCGGTGAGATCGTAGATTTTCTGAAACCGATCCCGGCCGTGGATCGCCAACGCGCCCGTATGCCACAAGAACTCGAGCGCCGCCTTTTCCGGCGTCCAGTCCCACCAACCCATTGCCGGTCTATCCGCACCGCGCTCGAAATCGCTGGTGCGTAATGGACCTTCGCGCTCGATGCGAGCGTAGACGGTTGCGAGCGTCTTTTCGGGACTCTTCCCCAAGCGATGCGTAAACCATCGCGATTTCCGCAGTCGCCGCTCGGTCCGAACAAAACGCGGCTTCCAATAGTGAAACCACTCGGTCGGGATCATCGCCGCATCGTGCGTCCAGTGCTCGAACAGCACGCGCTTACGAAATGCCGCGTGCTCGAGCTGCTCCGCGCGATAACCGTCGAGTCGCGCGCCGAGAATGAGATGGTGCGCGCGCTCGACGCGCTGAATGGAATCCACTTGCACGAAGCCGAGCTGTCGAACGATTTTCGCGACAGACGCAGGACCGGCGCGGCGGCCGGGATCGTCGAGCAGGCCCTGGCCGCTCAGCAATAGCGCGCGTGCAGCGACAGCGGAGACAATCGGGAGCGCTGGCGTGTTGCGCATTGACCGTCACGATCCCATAAAGACGCGCTATTGCAACGCAATCAAGAGAAACGCGCCGAGCGCAATGCGATACCAGGCAAAGACAGTGAAGCGATGCGTTTGAATATAGCGCAGCAACCATTTGACGGCGATAAAAGCCACCACGGCCGAGACGGCAAAGCCGACGCCCAGCGATTCCCAATCGATGGCTTGATCGCCGCGCTCCTTCATCGTGCTGAGCAACTCATAGACCGTTGCCGCGAACATCGTCGGAATGCCGACCAGAAACGCGAACTCCGCGGCAGCGGGCCGCGAAGTGGTCCCCGCCAACATTGCCGCGAAAATCGTTGCGGCGGAACGAGAAGTGCCGGGAAATACACCGGCGAGAATCTGACACGCGCCCACCCATGCAGCTACGTTCCAAGAAACGAACGAACTTGGCACGCGTTTCACGACGACGAATTCGACGGCCAGAATCGCAATGCCGCCGACGATCAACGCCCAGGCAATCGGTGCAACGTCTTCCGGCAATTTGAATCCGAGTTTTTTTACGGCCAAGCCGCCAACGGCCGTGATGACGAAAGCCAACGACAACTTAAGCAGGTAATCGCGATTCGATGCCACGCCGAAATTGGTAAGCAAGATATCGGTGAGGCGCTGGCGATAGACCAACACGATCGCAAGAATCGCACCGGCTTGAATGGCAATGTTAAAAAGATCGGAACGCGGACCCAGCCAATGTTCGGCAATAAGCAGATGGCCGGTACTGGAAATCGGCAGGAACTCGGTGATGCCTTCGATGATCCCAAGCAGGACTACTTGCAAGAAATTTTCCACAATCGATCTCTTTGAATTCCGCCAATTCTCTCTCCCCTTGCGGGGCGAGTCGAGGATGTCTTTCCGACGACACCCAATGTGTCGTCGGACCGAGCGAGCGCCCGTGCAGGGAAAGCACGGGCCGGAGTTGGACAGGAGTCGCCTTCAACGGGTTAGGGAGAGGGGATATTTAAAATTGCAGCAAACCGCCCGGTCCGTAACCCTCTCCCGTCAAGGGACAAGGAGTAAGACAGAGTCCTCCGCAACACGACTTCATGTTCCCCCTCTTGCCCATTGCTTATCACGACTCCGTCGGCGGCTCGATGTCCTTCACGGTCACTACGCGCAACACGTCCAGTCGACGCCGATCGCCGCGCAGAACTTTAAAGTCGAGGCCACCGAACGCGAACCCCTCGCCGCGTCGCGGCAGACGACCCAAGTTACTCATCACCAATCCCCCGATGGTGTCGAACTCCTCGTCGCTGAAGGCCGTGCCGAAGTATTCGTTGAAATCACCGATGCGCGTCTGTGCTTTAACGGTGAATTGACGTTCACCTTCCTTGCGAATGTCGAGATCGTCGTCGATGTCGTATTCGTCGCCGATGTCGCCGACGATTTGCTCGAGCACGTCTTCGATCGTCACGAGGCCTGCAACGCCGCCGTACTCGTCGACGACAAAGGCCATGTGATTGTGATTCGAGCGAAACTCCTTGAGCAGCACATTGAGGCGCTTACTTTCGGGAATAAAGACTGCCGGTCGCAGGCATTCCTTGATGTCGAAATCGTCTTGCCCGCCCTCTGCGAAGTAACGCAGTAAATCCTTCGCAAGCAGAACGCCGACGATCTGATCGCGGTCGTCGCCGATGACGGGAAAACGCGAGTGGCCGGATTCGATCACGATGGGAAGAATTCCCTCGGGGGTCGCGTCGCGCTCGAGAATCACCATCTGCGAGCGGGGAACCATGATGTCGCGAACTTGCAGCTCGGCAGTTTCCAGAACGCCTTCGAGCATTTCGAGCGCATCGCCATCGATGATGCCGCGCTCTTCGGCACCTTCCAGCGTCTCGCCCAACTCTTCAAGATCGCGCGGCTCGCCGCTTAGCGATTCGGTGATGCGTCGAATCCATTTACCGGTTGCGCCAGTATCTTTTTCCTCGTCAGCCATGACCGCTCTCGCCGCACTCTCGCGAACTACTCATATAGGGATTCGATGCGCCTCGCTGGGAAAGAAGGGGCTATTCTAAAGCTAACTTGAGCCCAGGTAAGGATCCGGATAGCCGAAACCCGACAAAATTTCCTTTTCCAGGGCCTCCATTTTTTTTGCATCGCGATTTCTAACGTGATCGTAACCGCGCAGGTGCAGCACGCCGTGGATCACCATGTGAGCCCAGTGAGCCCGTAGGGGTTTACCTTGCTCGCGCGCCTCGCGCGCAACGACGGGCGCGCAGAGGACGAGGTCGCCGAGAAGGAAGCCGCTAGCCAGAGAATAAGGAAACGACAGCACGTTAGTCGGCTTATGCATACTCCTCCAGCGACTATTGAGCTTGTGGCTCTCGGCGCGCCCCACTACGCGAATCGTGAGGGAGCAATTTGCACTTGAAAGCGCTGCCCGCGCCCACTTACGTAGCGCGTCCGCATGCGGAACTCCCTTACGATGGGTGGCGATCTGCACAGCAATTTCATGCCGGGAACGAGACACGGACAGATCCTTTCTGGCTAGCTGCTAGCGGCTAGTAGCTAGCTGCTGCTCTGACTCTCATACGCCTGCACGATCCGCTGCACCAGCGGATGCCGAACGACATCCTTCGACGTGAACATCGTGAAGGCGACACCTTCGACGTTCGGCAGTACTTCGATCGCATTCCGTAGACCCGAGAGTTGATGCCGCGGCAAATCGGTTTGCGTGATGTCGCCCGTCACCACCGCTTTGGAGCCGAAACCCAAGCGCGTTAAAAACATTTTCATTTGCTCGACCGACGTGTTTTGCGCTTCGTCGAGAATCACGAAGGAATCGTTGAGCGATCGTCCGCGCATGAAGGCGAGCGGCGCCACTTCGATCACGTTGCGTTCGATCGCGCGCGCGACTCGATCGAATCCCATCATGTCATACAGGGCGTCGTACATCGGTCGAAGATAGGGATCCACTTTTTGCGCCATGTCGCCAGGCAGAAATCCCAAGCGCTCTCCCGCCTCGACGGCGGGACGCACGAGAACGATTCGACGAACGCGATCGCTTTGCAGGGCATCCACGGCGCAGGCAACGGCCAAATAGGTTTTTCCCGTTCCCGCCGGTCCGATGCCGAACGTGAGATCGTTAGCGCGGATTTGCGCGAGATATTGCTTTTGATTCGGTCCTCGCCCGCGAACGCCGCCGCGCTGCGTATGCACGACCACATCGGCAGGCCTAGCCTCGTCGTTACGTGCTGCGCTCATGCCCGCTTCTTGCAAGCAAAGATGCACTCGATCGGGCGTAAGCACTTCATCCGCCGACAGCTCGAATAATTGCTTGATTACCTGCTCCGCTTTGGCGACGGCGTCGTCTTCACCACTCACCGCCAATTGTCCGCCGCGGCGATATACGCGCACACCCAAGCGCTGCTCCACTTGGTGCAGGTTTTCATCCATCGGACCGACGAGATTCGCGAGGCGCGCGTTGTCGATAGGTTCGAAAGCGAGTTCGAGGGTGGAAGACATAAAAGAAGTAACTAGCTGCTAGCCACTAGTAACTAGCCAGCAAAGGAGATCCGATACGGCTACGGGAAATAAGCGCTTACTCATCACCCTACACTCATCACGTTTTGCGGTTCTTTTTCGATAGCGCGTGTCTCGACCAACCGGCCGCGCAGCGAATTCGGCAACGCCTCGGTGATCGAGACGTCGGCAAACGTATTGAGCAGCGATTCCGGGCCGTCGAAATTCACCCAGCGCATGTTCTCGGTTTGACCGGCCAGCTGCCGCGGGTTTTTCTTGGAAGGCTTCAACACCAACACCCGCTGCACCGTACCCACCATTTTTTCACTGATCGACAACGCGTGCGCATTGATGCGCGCTTGCAAAATTTCCAAGCGCTTCTGTTTGTCGTCATAGCCGAGCTCATCCAACAAGGAAGCCGCCGGCGTTCCCGGTCGACGGCTATAGATGAAACTGAAGGACTGATCGAAGCCGACGGCTGCGATTAAATTCATGGTCTCTTGGAAGTCTTTTTCGGTTTCGCCCGGAAAGCCCACGATAAAGTCGGACGAGATGCAAATATCCGGTCGCACGTCGCGCAGCTTGCGGATTTTTTGCTTGTACTCGAGCGCCGTATGTCGACGGCCCATCGCCGAGAGCACGCGATCCGAACCGCTCTGCACCGGCAGATGAAGAAAATTCGCGAGCTTGGGTATGTCGCGATACGCTTCGATAAGCGCATCGGTAAATTCGACGGGATGTGAAGTCGTGAAGCGAATTCGTTCGACGCCGGGTATTTCCGCGACGTGGCGAATCAGCGTCGCCAAATCGCATTCGCTACCGTCGTTCATCTCTCCGGCATAGGAATTCACGGTTTGACCCAGCAAATTGATTTCTTTCACGCCTTGCTTGGCAAGGCCGCGAACTTCCTCCATTACCTGTTCGAAGCGGCGACTGACTTCTTCGCCGCGCGTGTATGGCACCACGCAAAACGTGCAGAACTTGCTGCAACCTTCGATGATGGAAACGAAGGCCGTTGCGCCTTCGGCCTTGGGTTCCGGTAAGTGATCGAATTTCTCCACTTCGGGAAAACTGACGTCGACCACGGATTTTCCGCTCTGACGACGCTCCTTGATCATCTCCGGCAAACGATGCAGCGTCTGCGGACCGAAGACAAGATCGACGAACGGCGCGCGCGCAGTGATCCCCGCGCCTTCCTGGCTCGCAACGCAACCGCCGACGCCGATGACCACGTTTGGGTTGGCCTGCTTGAATGGCCGCCACAAACCCAGCTGAGAAAATACTTTCTCTTGAGCCTTCTCCCGGATCGAACACGTATTAAGTAACAGAACGTCCGCCTGAGCCGGATCGTCAGTCAGCTCGAATCCATTGGCCGCACTCAATACGTCCGCCATCTTCGCGGAGTCGTATTCGTTCATTTGGCAGCCGAAGGTTTTGATATGGAGTCGAGGCATGGGCAAAGGGCGTGGGGCGGGGCGTGGGATGGAATCAGAAAGCTGCTCCAAACTCAAGCGTAAGCGCTAATTGTCCCTTCCCTCGTGGCAACGGGGGGAGAGGCGGGAGGATTTGTCGGCGACACTCAATGTGTCGCCGACCCCGCCGAGCGCCGATGCACGGATGCATCGGCCGGGTAGCTGCACACGGATGTGGTTCGCGAAGGCTAGGGTGGGGGCAGAGTCAAGAAAGGTTTTATGCGAACTCTCGCCCCCACCCTAACCCTCCCCCGCTACCGCGAGGGAGGGAACCAGAGTGGGAATAAGAAATCTACTTTCAGGCATCCATTCGACGTAATGCATGCGGCTCGACGGTCGTATCCAATCGCAAAACGAAATCGTGAATATCGAGGGCAGTACAAAGTTCAAAGTCCCGCTCGGGAGCCCAGTCGCACGCGGGATCGAAGAACTTCTTTGCGCTGCCCGCTCCTCGAAGACGCTCGCGGATAGCGACGGCGTCCATGTCTTCGCCCCGTAGCCGTGCCGCGATCAATTCGGCACAGCAATCGTCTTCTTCGCATCGCTCCCTCGCTTCGTGCCCCATGCGAACCAGACTCACCTGCAGCGGATTCTTGTTTTGAATGTACCGGACGATGGCTGCGCAATTGACCAGCGCGCCGGTAATTACCTCGTCTGCTTGAACGGCATTGGCCAAACCCTGCGTCCCCGAATGCGTTGTGTGAATTAGCGCCCGAGAGCGAACGTCGAAGCGCTCAAGTTCGGTCGGCGAATTACCGCAATCGAAACCGGGCAGCGGTTTCGCATGACGCTCGCCGAGCAGGATCGCATCGGGAAATTGCCTTTTTAGTGCGTATGCAGTTTCGATCTCCGCAACCGGGTAGGACACCGCGACGCCGCGAGCAAATGCATACGCCTCGACGGAAAACGCGCGAAACACATCGATGATGACGGTGAGACCGCGAGCGGCCTGAGCACCGGCGACGAAGTCGAGAATTTCCAAATGCATGAAGAAGCTACTAGCGGCTAGCCACTAGCAGCTAGCCAGAAAGGATCGAAAGATATGAGCAAGAGCCTAGCACTACCCGATCAGACGGCACGAGAAAAAGATTCCGCATTCTGGCTAGCTGCTAGTTACTAGCGGCTAGATGCTCGCCTACCAGGCGCGAATTCTTCCCGTATCCAAATGCAGCGAATTGCCGTCGGGATAGTAGCCCACGCCCCCGCGATTCATTGCAATGGCGATATCTCGAAGCTTCTTGGTGGAGACACCCGAGACGCGGATATCGATGGCGCGACCCTGGATGTGCATGCTGTGTTCCGCTACGGCGTGAACCGTTTTCTTGAGTTCCGCATTGGTCAACGGATTGCGATAACCGGAAAGCACTTGATAAGGCTTATCGTGATCCGCACGCACCTGAAGCTCGAACAGGGCATCGAGCAACATGGGATCGATGGTGTGGACATCGCCGGAGTGAACGTCGCGCAACACATAGGCGACCCGCAGTAGCGTCGTCGTGTCGTAAGCTCCGTTGCGAAAATAAACGGCGTTCAACTTTTCACCGGTTTGCGTGTGCACGAGCGACACTTCGCGTTGACCGTAGGCTGCAAGAATCGGGGAAGCTACGCACGACAGAATGCCTGCGGCCGCAGTCTGCAGAAACCGGCGCCGGTCAATCGTTCCTGTGATGGACTTCACGTCCGCCATCGAGCCGCTCCACAACAAAATGGAAGGGAAAACTCAGGCGGAAATAGTTGCCGCTGTCGGGAGCGGGAGCAAGAAAACGCGTTGGAAATAAGGTGAAACTGAGAGGGGGATCAAATAAGCCGCTAGCAACTAGCCTCTAGCGACTAGCTAGATCAAGAATACATGCCCTTAGAATTCTGGCTAAGCTGCTAGTGCTAGCCGCTAGTTGCTACTTTTCGGCTTCCGGCTCGGCAACCGCACGACGCGATCTGCCGCTGCGGGGTGTTCGTTCATCACGACCACTTTCGCGCGTTTGAAGAAATTGAAGTCGGTAGCACTCGCCATGGTGTAAGCGCCCATCATCCGGCCGACGATCAAATCGCCCACCTCAAGCTCCGGCAGCATGATCGCTTCGTCGATCACGTCGATGGAATCGCAGGTCGGGCCGGCGAGCACGCTCAAATATTCTTCGTCGGCGCGCCGCAAGCTTTCGACAGGGTACTTAGCGTGATCGTAAATCTGGCCGCTATACGAACCGTACACGCCGTCATCCAGGTAGTACCACCAACGTCCGTCACGCTTGGCCTTGCCCATCACGCTCGACACGGCAATCGCGGCCGGCGCGGAAATGAAGCGGCCCGGTTCGGCAATGACGCGAACGTGGGCAGGCAGCTTCGCGAGCGCTTCGCGAATGGGAGCGCAGAACTCCTCGATGTTCGGCACGCTCTGGTTATAAGGCACGGGATAACCGCCACCGATGTCGAGCACATCGAGACCCGGCAAGCCGGCCAGCAACGCTTCGGCAAAAAGGTTCTTGCACGCCTCGATCGCCTCAACGTACTTCGAGGAATCGGTAGCTTGAGATCCGACGTGGAACGACAAACCGCGAACGCGCACGCCGATTTGGCGGGCCAAGTGCATGAGCTCAAGCACGGCGCTCGGCTCGCACCCGAATTTCTTGGAGAGATCGCACACGGCGGACGGGCTGCGGAACGAGACCCGAATCAAAAGCTCGGCTCGCTTCCGGTAGCGAACGAATTTCTTCACTTCGTCGGGGTTGTCCACGACGAAGGTCGTGACGCCGAAGCGGAGCGCGTCGCGGATGTCCTGATCGCGCTTGATGGGATGGGTGTGAATGCAGCGCTCGGGCGCAACGCCCTGCTGCTTCACCATCTCGACTTCACCGGTGGTAGCGAGGTCGAAGAAGGCGCCCTCGTCACGCAAACAAGCGACCACCGCAGCATGCGGCAGAGGCTTCAACGCGTAGTGCAGATCGACGCCGGGCAAAGCAGCCTGAAGGGCGCGGTACTGCTTGCGGACTTGGTCGCAGTCGACGACGAGCAGAGGCGAACCGAAACGAGCCACCAACGCCCGAATCTCGGCTTCGCTCAGCGAAGCCGTATCGATGGAATCGTTGGGAAAAACACTAAGCGCTTGTCGCGCGGCGCGGGGTAACACCTGTCGAGCACCTCTACAAAGCTTTACAAGCTGCCGTTTCGTACATGAGTTACGCACTCACGGCAGACCACTAAACCAACCCAGTCAAGAGTCCGGTCGAGCGGCACTTGCAGCTTTTGCCACCTCGTGGCGGGGCTCTAGGTGCTCTCTTACACATGCCTGGTGAAGTTCTGCTTCACCCTAGGCGAACCGATTTGTTCGAAGCGATTGGCTTCACCGGCGGCGCCAACGAATTCCGTTTAGGCGCGGGAAATTTAGCAAAACTGTCCCACGATGCAAGAAGCGCGACAAAAAAATTCTGCGACCCGCGTCGCGACTTCTGACGCGGACCTCGCCGCAAATTTGACCATGTGCATTTCGCAGCAAAATTTACGGCATTTTGCCCGCGACAACTCCGCGTTCACCACCGCGCGCACGGAAAGATTACAGCTGGAAAATTCTTCGACGAGCGGCAGTAGCGGGGAAATTTTCGGGCAGCGCGGTCCGATTTGCGCAAATGGGTCCTGCCTTCGAAGCCGTGAGATGGCGATGGCTAGAACACGTCGTCTCGAAGTCAAAAAAAGAGTTCTGGGTGCTTAGCCGGTAGTCGGTTGCCGGGAGCCGGTCGCCGATTCTTTTCCACGCGCAACTCCGCGCTACGGCAAATCGCCTTCTTCTACCGCTTCCATCACGGCTTCTTCCTCATCGAACCTCGCACCTTCCTTGCTGGCCGCACGCTTGAGGCGATCACGAATGGCGTCCCACTGTTCGCCGGCAGGGACTTCTTCCACTAACAAGGCTTTCGCGCCGATTTTGTCGAGAGTGCGCAAATGGCTGTAAAGATTCCGGGCGTAGTGATCCGCACGCGTGCCGGCATTGATCCAGGTCATGTAGCGATTCGCGGTCGAGGGCGGACGCAGCGACAGCACGGCTACTTTTTCCTCTTCGTCGGTGAACTCTCGCATTACGTCGACCAAACGCCGGCTCGGCACCAACGTCACCGGTGTCGTCGGAGAATAGTGTCGCGGCGTGGTGCCCGGTGCGCGAGGAGCCGCAGGATCCGGTCCGGAGAGAATGCCGGGGACCACGACCTGCAGTTGCGACAAGGTGATGGATCCGGGGCGCAATAACCGCGGCGCACCTTCCGTGCACAGAACGATGGTGGACTCCAAACCCAATTTGCAATCGCCCCCGTCAAGAACGTGGGGAAGCGACTTGCCGAATTCGTCGCGCACATGATCCGCACGAGTGGGGCTCACGTGACCGTAGCGATTGGCTGATGGCGCTGCCACCCCTCCACCAAAGGCAGCCAGCAATTGGCGAGCGATCGGATGGCTCGGTGCACGCACAGCGACCGTATCCTGGCCGCCGGTAATCACATCGCTTACCGCTGGCGCTCGCTTAAGCACCAAGGTCAAAGGCCCTGGCCAAAATTTGTCGGCCAAGGCACGCGCTTCCGCCGTCATGCCACGCACCCATCGCTGCAGATGCTTCTGATCTTCAACGTGAACGATGACTGGATGGTTGGCGGGACGGCCTTTCAGCTCGAAGATTTTCCGAACTGCCTGGGGATTGCTCGCATCGGCTCCAAGTCCGTACACGGTCTCGGTCGGGAATGCGACCAAATCGCCATTCCGAAGCGCTTCGGCAGCGAGTTGAATTTGCTTTTGCGTATCTCGGACGATGGACATGGCCGCATGATACACGGGCAACTATGACAACTACGCCAACTGGATCAAGTTTGGAGCTAAGAAATTACGGGAAATTAAGCTACTAGCTTCTAGCAACTAGCCGCTAGCCAGAGAGAGGTCGACTCATTCGCATGCTCGATATCCCCTGCCTTGCCTCTGGCTAGTTGCTAGTGGCTAGTGGCTAGCGGCTTCTTTGTCCTACTCCAGCGGCGACCGTTTCCAGCCCTCCCCGGTCCGACGAAGTTCCGACGAAGGCCAGTAGCGCTTATCCAATTTCAGCGTAATCACCTCGACAGCTTCGTTCCACATCACAGTTTTGAGCCGAACCGAGGCCCGGTCTTCCCGGCCGACGATGGCTTTGATGAACGTGTCGAGATCCGGGGTAGGTTGGCCGTCGACTTCAACGATCCGCCGGCCGGCCCAAAGCTGATAACGGGTAGCGGGCGAGCCATACGCAAAGTACGCAACGAACACGCCGTCGCTTGGGATACCGCGTTGCGCGGCCAGCGCGCGATGCGGCTTTTGGAGCACCGCGCCGGCCCAAATGACGACACGGTCCAGATCGTTCCCTTGAAGCGCAGCCGTATCGACGTCCAACGATAGCTCCTGCCCCTGGCGCCAGAGCGTCACCTTGACGCGCGACTTTTGCGTCGCCCGCTCGACTTCGCGAAAGCGATTGGTCGTGACACCGTCGATCGCCAGCAACACATCGCCGGTACGCAACACTTTTTGCGCCGTCGAACCGCCGACGAGCCGTGCAATGCCAAGCACTTGACGTCGCTCCGGACTATGGGTTTCGATGCGTTTAATCCACTCGCGCGAAAGCCCGAGTTCCCGAGCCGTTGC
Organism: uncultured Steroidobacteraceae bacterium; assembly: GCA_964597495.1. GTDB lineage: Bacteria > Pseudomonadota > Gammaproteobacteria > Steroidobacterales > Steroidobacteraceae > CAZQYC01. The sequence continues at coordinate 24,143 of CAZQYC010000036.1, forward strand.
CAGCGACATCGGCACCAATTCGGCTTCGAGCGAATACACTGGCGAATTCTGCTGGACTTGCCTCAGCATTTCGACCAGCACGTCCGCCGGGATGCCCCGATTGGTTTGTTGAACTTCACGCCCTGTTTCGAAAGCAAAGCTCGACCACGACGAGAGCACCCGGCCCTGTTTATCGACTAACACGCCGTCGAATTCGGTCGGTCCGTTCACCAAGCTGATCGTTTCCAAATTGGATTCGCGGAACTGCAGCGTCCGCGAGAGCGGCAGCACCATCGGATCGAGCGAAGCCACGATCACCGACTGGGATTTCATCTTGGAGTCCGGCCCCAATCCCACCGCCCAAATCTGCTCGCCCGCGGACACCTCGCGGGGTTCGAAGACCGCAGCCTTCACCGGCGTATCGCCGAGCAATTTCGGATCGTAAGAAAGCATCGCGAGATTGTGCAGCGGGTGAATGTATTCAACGTGTCCGGGAATCTCGATCGTTCCCGCGAACGTCAGCCGCACGTCGCCCATCGTCACGGGCACGGTATTGCGATCGACAAGCACCAAACCGCGCTTGTCGTCGACGATCAATCCGGTGCCGTAGTAGCTGCGCTCGGTCACGCCGGAGACCGGATACGGCATATCGAAGTTAACCAGCACCATCGACGGAGCCAGCTTGTTCAAGAGCGGATCGGCGCTTTTCGCAAAGCGCGTGCTCGCCGGCTCGGGCGGACTCGCAACGCCATCGTCTTCCCACGCTTTGCAGGGCCATACGCCCACGTTGTCGTCGCGTACGCAGTGCTTGGCGGCGAACCACCAACGATCCATGCGCATCACGGCGGTCTTCAATGCCTTGGGATCGTCGATGGTCAGAAACCTAAGCGTCGCATTCTCTCCCTGCTTTAATTTGGCTACGACTGCTTCAAACTCTTCCAGAGTGGCCACCGGCGTGCCGTTCACATCCGAAATGACGGAACCACGAGGCACTCCGGCCACGGAGAGCACGTAACCCGGATTCGCCACGTAGACGCCTCGAATCGGCGCGTTCAAATGCCGGGCCTGCTGATAGGAAAGCGTGTGAACGACGGCATCGCCGAATTCCAAGAAGCTGCTCGGCGTAATGGCATTCAAATCGCCCACCTGCAACTCGTGTGCGCGCACGCCGCCGCCGCGTTCTAACACCAAGCGAACGGTGTCGCCGACGCGCTCGTCGAGGACTTGCTCGAGCGGTTCGAACGCCGTGACGAGCTCGCCATTCACCTGCACGAGAATGTCGCCCGGCTGCAAGACTTGTTCGGCAGGCGATCCGGGTTGCACATCGCTCACGACCAACATGCCGGTTTGATTGGGATAGCGTTTGCGAACTTGCGCTTCGGTTTCCTGACGCAGTCCAAGACGGCGCAGTTCATCGAACGGCGTGTAAGTAAAGACCGTCTGCAACGTGCCGCGCGCCACCGGCTTGCCTTCTTGAATCAACCTGAGCGCGCGCACCACACGGCCCAGCGGCAAATAGAAACTCGACGCCGCCCCGCTCGACCCGCCGGCATTCAGCGCCAACACGCGGCCTTCGATATCGATGACCGGCGATCCCGACGAGCCGCCGGAGGTTCCCGATGCCGCCTGGTAATAGAACGTATTGAAGTCGTTGTACTTGCCGATGCCGTACTCCGGCGCCTGGCGATCGAGCCGCGCCAGCGTGCCCGCGAGAATCGAAAGCTGCTCACCCGCATCGTTGCCCACCACGCGAATCTCGCGGCCGATCTGCGCGCCCTGCGGATACAGCGGCAGTTCGGCAGGCTGTGTGAATTTCAACGAAGCCGGATCGTAGCGATACAAACCAAAGTCGTGAACCGGATCGCGATAGATCGGATACAGCACCACTTCTTCGCGATTTTGGAATACGGCCTGTGCCGTGACCGGACCCGGCGTCACCACGTGGCGGTTCGTCAAGATGAGTCCGCGTTTGGCGTCGACGACGAACCCCGTCGCCTGTCCGGAACTGTTCCACTCCGTATCGAACGCGCGTGCTTGATCGATCTGAATCGTCACTACGCTGCCGGCAATGCGCTCGAGCGTGCGGCCCCATCGCGTGCCTTCCTGGTCGGAAACCGGGACTAGCGGGCCGTGGTTAGGAGGAACCTGAGTGGGCGGAAGGGATCTGACGGAAACCTGAGCAAATGAACTGGCACAGAGCGGGGCAAT
>CAZQYC010000036.1:26429-31597 GCA_964597495.1 uncultured Steroidobacteraceae bacterium
ACGTAGTTGCATTGGAAATAGCCGCGAATTGCACCAACGAAGTGTTGGCATCCCCGGACTTTGCAGGCGGCGCGGTTAAGACGCAAGGGCGATCGCCGCGCCCACTGGGATTCGGACGGGACCGCCGAAATAACCAATCCCTTGCGACCGGAAACGAAGCGTTCTTTGCTCTCCGCCTTTTCGTCACCAGAATCGGATGACGATGAAAGGTTAGTCGAACGCTTTGGAGGCCTTATGAGTCATTCGGCAATTTTGCAAACCACCGATGCCAGCTTTAAGAAGGACGTGCTCGAAGCACCAGGACCTGTGCTCGTGGACTTCTGGGCCGAGTGGTGCGGGCCCTGCAAAGCGATCGCCCCGCTACTCGACGAAGCCGCGGCGGAGTATCAAGGCAAATTGACGGTCGCGAAATTGAATGCCGACGAAAACCCCATGACCCCCCAGCGCATGGGCGTTCGTGCCCTGCCCACTTTATTGCTCATCAAAAACGGCAAAGTCGAAGGACAAAAAGTAGGCACGCTGCGTAAGTCGGATTTGGCGGCGTTCATCGAATCAAAATTGGGGTGAATGGCGCTACGTTTAAGTATGTTTACGGCACTTCTTATTCCCTCTCCCCTCGCGGGAGAGGGAGCCGGAAACATTCATCGGAGGTTTAATACAACCGTCACTCCCTCGTTACAGCACTGCAATCATCGAATAGGACACTGCTCTTCGCCCCTGTGAAGAGGATTCGAAATGGATCACGCGACGCGCATCAGCCAGCGCCTAAAGATATACGCCGAAACCTTGGCAGCGGCGAACGTCCAGCAAGCCGACGATCATGCCATCGAGCAGTGGCTCGGATTTTGGGACGAAGACGATTCGGTGTTCGGCAACGTCCGCAACCTCGAACATTGGCTGGCGGAAGCGCGACGAGAATCGTGCATGCAATCCGCACATTCTCGCTAATTCTCCTTTTGCGGTAGGTGCGCGCGGCCACACCGTCACTTCATCGGCACGATATGCACGCGGCGATCGCTGGCACGCGATTGCTCGCTCAAATCTCCGGCAAGCGGTTGGCTGCGTCCACGGGCATCCACGACGATGCGGCTGCGTTCCACGCCGCGGGTGACGAGCGCATCGGCCACGGCCTGAGCGCGGCGCATCGATAAGCGCAGGTTGTACTCGTCGTTGCCGAGCAAATCGGTATGGCCGGTGACCGCGACTCGGAGCTCCGGATGCGAGCGAAGATAATCGGCGGCGCTATCGACGATGCCGTCGCCGAACTTGACGACGGCGCTGTTGAAATCGAAATTCACCTTAAATACCAGCGCCGGCTTCACGGGCGGTGACGGCAACGGCGGTGTCGACACGGGCCGAGGAGGTTCGACGGCCATGATCGGCGGCGCAACGGACTCGGCCTTCACGACAGGAACGGGTGCAGGACTGGGCGCAGGCTTACTAACATTGGGTTCGACAGTCGACTCGATGGCGGCCGTCTTAGGCTTCGCCTCGTTTTTGCGCCCGATCCGATATTTGAAACCGACGTTGAGCGCCATCACGAGTTCACTGTCGAGTCGATACGGTTGGAACTCCGCCGTGAGCATCCAACGTTTTTCCGGTTTGTGCCACTGCAATCCAAGCCCGACGAACGGGTCGAACTGCCGGCCGTCGATGTCGGCGAATCGACCCCGCCCTTCCGCGCTCAGCGTATTGCGCCAATAGAAGACGCCGAGACGTCCGTACGCTTCCCATTGCCGATTCAATTCGTGAAAGTACAAGGCACTCGCCTGCGGACCTTCTCCCGAACGCGGATGCGCCGCGCTAATGGCGCGTAGGTAAGTTTGATCCACGGGCGTATTCCCTGCGACAACGGTATCCATGCGGCCCAAGTACGCGTAGCTCAATTCCGCGGCGAGATGCTCCCATCGATAGCCGCCAAAAACCGCGCCGCCAAAACGCGTTTGCCCCGTAAGCGAGGTTTGCGTCACGAACCCTTGCGTTCGCAAGCGATCGTCCATGTCGCTTGCACCGTCGCTATTGCGTACGAGTGAAACAAGTCCACCGAGGTAGTAACAGTGCAGCCGCTCGTCAAAGCACTTTCCGTCACGGCCCTCCTCTTCTTCCTTCGCCGTCGCGGATAACGCGAACAGCATCGACGCGAAGGCAACCGCGATACGCCATGAGAACGCGCGAACGAGTATTCGACGGACCCTGGTTCTACGAGCCATGGTTCGACGAACCATGGCGAAAACTCCGAGCAGCACGGCAAAGCCGCCCATCGATCCGCCACCGCCGCTGCTCGTGCCCGTCACGATCGACGTGGCCCGTTGACCGACGCCGCCGGAGAACGAGAGCGCGGCGTTCCTGATTTTGTCGGTGTCGTTCGCGCCGCCGTCCTCGATCCTTACTTGCACGCAGAAGTGACCCGGAGTGAGTCCCGGCGTATAGGCGCTGCTTCCTGCTGGCGGACAATACCCGGGCTCGCCCGGCGCCGAACTCAACGTGTTGGTTCCATTCTCCACGAAGGTGTGCCACTGATTTTGCTGGCTATCCCACAAGCGGTAAATCGGTTGGTCGGGAATCGGCTGTCGCTGCGGAATCACAACGCGCACTAACGCAGCAGTTAGGCCCAGTTCGACCGCTTCGACGTCGAAGAGTCCGCCGACGTTATCGACCACGTCCTCACTTGAAGCGATGTTCGTGCTCAGCAATCGTGCACCCAGCGTCGACAATTGCGAATAGGTGCCGATGCGCAAATGAATGCCCGGTTCCCCTTCGACCAAGTACTGGTCGGTTACGGCAACGTCTTCCGGCAGTACATTGCGCGGTACAGTGCGATTAAGGTAGGCCGGAATGCCGTTGCCCGAGTCGCTCCAGCCGTCGACGCTATCCGGAATGCCATTGCCGTTCTGATCGCCGCCGCCCAGTGGTAATTCGCTCGCACGCACCGCCAAGGAAACTTTGTTTCGCCCCGAAAGGGGCGGCGTGCCGTTGTCCGTTACCGAAACGCCAAACTCATGGATGCCGACGGCGGTGCTCTGCGGATCGAGAGTGAGATCGAGCCCATTGGTAGAAACTTGCACCTGCGCTCCGGTCGGATACGTCCACTGCAGCGTGTGCCGATCGAGCGGGTTCGGGTCGTCCACGACGGCATGCAGTACCACCGCGCCGCCGTCTCTCGCCAGCAGCGTGCCGATGCGATTCGCTTGCGTGACCACTATCTGAACTTGCGGCGCCATGTTTTCAGAAATGAGACTGATGTTCAGCGAGCCGCGCTCCCCGATATTGAGCGCGGGATCGAGAACGACGGTGAGATGACGGACCGGCATCGACGTGCCCTGCGACAACGCATCGAACTGCACGATTTCCTCGGTGCCCGACGCAAACCGAACCGTCGCGGGCGCAAGCGTATGCAGCGTACCCAAACCGCCGTCGCCGCTCACGGTAAACGCGGCATCGAACGGATACACCGGCGCGTCGCCGTTCAATACCACGCGGAATTCGCCGGTATTGCCGAAGCCGACGACCAAGTCCTCGCTGACCGATACCATCGGCCAGATATCGAGTTGTTGTTCGGTGGTCATCGTGCGGCCTTGCGAATCGGTGGCGCTCCACGTGAGGATGTGCCGACCCGGACGAAGTTTGCTTGGCCCCACTAACGTGACCGTGAGCGGCGATCCGTCACCGTCTATGGCTCGCGGTTTGATGTTCGTTGGCACATCGGTAAAGAGCGCGCGCGCATTGATGCTGGCCGGCGGCGCGGGGTCGAACAACGGCGCGTTTTGCGTGAAGGTTGCAGTGACCGTACACGCCGCCGTTACGACGCCGGTCGTATAGGCCGTACCCGTCAGCGTTCCGCCGCAACCGGTGACGCTCGCGATGGCGAAGCTTCGCGCAGGCGTCACGACAAAACTCGTGGTCTCGCCGCCATTGACGATGGCGCTTCCCGGATTGATTGCTCCGCCGCTGCCCGCCGAGGTACTCACGGTGTAGGTGTTCAACGTGAAGGATGCACTCACGGTACACGCGCCCATGATCGTTCCGGTGGTATACGTCGTGCCGCTCAGCGAGCCGCCACAGCCGGTGACCGACGCCACGCGATAGTTCGCGGACGGAGTGACCGAGAAGGTCGTCGTACTGCCGTGATTCACCGACGCACTGGCAGGGCCGATGCTGCCACCGCTGCCGGCCAGCGCAGTGACCGTGTATGCGTTAGGCGCGAAGTTCGCGCTGACCGTGCAATCGCCCGTGATCGCGGCGGTGGTGTACGTCGTTCCGGAGAGACTGCCGCCACAGCCCGTGACGCCGCCAATGTGATAACCCACATCCGGCGTCAACGTGAACGACGTTGTGTTGCCGTGATTCACTGTCGCGCTCGATGGACCGATGCTACCGCCGCTGCCCGCCACCGAGCTCACCGTGTACGTGTTGATCGCGAAGCTCGCCGTCACCGTACACGCGCCCGTGACTGCGCCGGTGGTGTACGTCGAGCCCGAGAGACTGCCGCTGCAACCCGTCGCGCCGACGATGTGGTAACCGACATCCGGCGTCAACGCGAACGAAGTCGTGTTGCCATGACTCACCGATGCGCTGGACGGACCGATGCTGCCGCCGCTGCCGGCCACGGCAGTCACGGTGTAATCGCCAAGCACAAAGCTCGCGGTGACCGTGCAGTTGCCGGTGATCGGACCGGTGGTGTACGTCAATCCAGAGAGACTTCCTCCGCAACCGGACACGCTCGAAACTCCATAGCCGGCATTCGGAGTTAACGTGAAAGAGGTCGTGTCGCCGTAATTCACCGTCACGCTGGATGGGCCAATGGCGCCGCCGCTGCCCGCCACCGAGTTCACCGTGAACGTGTCGATCGCGAAGGTCGCATTCACCGTACACGCGCCGGTGATTGCGCCAGTGGTATACGTCGAGCCCGAGAGACTGCCGCCGCAACCCGTGGCGCCGACAATGTGGTAACCGATATCCGGCGTCAAGGTGAACGCCGTCGTCGCGCCATGATTCACCGTTGCGCTCGAAGGCCCAATACTTCCGCCGCTGCCGGCTACGGCGTTCACGGTATACGTGTCGATCGCGAAGGTTGCATTCACCGTACACGCACCGGTGATTGCGCCAGTGGTATACGTCGAGCCCGAGAGACTGCCGCCGCAACCCGTGGCGCCGACAATGTGGTAACC
>CAZQYC010000036.1:31697-37227 GCA_964597495.1 uncultured Steroidobacteraceae bacterium
ACGTCGAGCCCGAGAGACTGCCGCCGCAACCCGTGGCGCCGACAATGTGGTAACCCGTATCGGGCGTCAGTGTGAACGCCGTTGTCGAACCGTGATTCACCGTTGCGCTCGACGGACCGATGCTGCCGCCGCTGCCCGCCACGCCGTTCACCGTGTACGTGTCGATCGCGAAGCTCGCGTTCACCGTACAAGCGCCACTGATTGCACCGGTCGTATACGTCGAGCCCGAGAGACTGCCGCCGCAACCCGTGGCGCTTACGATGTGGTAACCCGCATTCGGCGTTAACGTAAATGCCGTCGTCGCACCACTCGCCACCAGGATGCTTGTGGGCGCAACGGAACCGCCCGCGCCGGCGATGGCATCGACCAGGTAAGTCACGGGAACGACGGCGCTAAAGGTTGCCGTCACGGTGCACGTACCGGTAATGGCACCGGTGGTGTAAGTGCTGCCGGACAAGCTCCCGCTGCAACCACTCACGGAATTGATCGCGAAGCCGGAATTCGGCGTCACCGTGAACGACGTTGTGTTGCCGTGAGTGACGGTGGCACTCGCAGGCGCGATCGAACCGCCCGTACCCGCCGTCGCATTCACCGTGTAAGACAGCGCGGTAAACGACGCGGTCACGGTGCAAGCGCCGGTAATCGCGCCAGTGGTATAGGTATTACCCGACAGACTTCCAGAGCAACCGGACACCGTATTAATGGCGAATCCCGCGTTCGGCGTAATCGTAAATGCCGTGGTGTTGCCGTCGATCACGGTGGCTGACGTCGGCGCTATCGAACCGCCGGCACCGGCACTCGTGCTGACAAGATGGGTGACTGGCGGCGTCGAATCGAACGTAGCGTTCACCGTGCAGTTCGCCGTGATCACGCCCGTCGTATACGTAGCGCCGCTCAGGCTGCCACCGCAGCCCGTTACGGTGTCGATGAAGAAGCTGCTGTTCGCGGTCACGGTGAAAGTGGTCGTATCGCCATCGACCACCGTGCGGCTGCCCGGTGCGATGCTGCCGTTCGCACCGGCAGTACCCGTCACGGTATGCGTAGTGGTGCTCGTGAATCCGTTGTAGTCCCACGCCACGCCTTGATCCGGCACGCTGACGGTGTTGTCGTTCGTGCCCGCGAGTTGGAACCAACCGGTGGGTAGATCGCCTGTATTTTCCACCACGCTGACGATCCACGGCTCAGCTGCGACAGTTCGTTCGAAGTAGCCGCTGCTGTCTGTGTAGACCACCACGCAATTGCCGCCGACAGGATTGGTGCAGTCGGCCCCCGTCTTGTGGATTTCCACGCGCACGCCCGACAGCGGCGTATCGGTGAGCGGATTGAAAGACAGAGCCGTGCCGTTCGCGCGCCGGAAGACGTAGCCCTTGAGGACGCCACTTGCCGCCGCCAGCACGGTCACGTCCTCCGCCGTCGTAAGCAAAGGATCGAAATTCGAAACGCCGGTGCCCGCGGGCGCGGTCACTTCCAATTCGTTTTGATAGGCGCCTGCTCCCGTCAAGGCAGCCACTTGTGCATTGAATACGATGGTGAGGGAACCGTTTGCGGGAATCGTGAGTCCGCTCCAAGTCGGCTGCGTTTGCCCGGTATCCGCGCCGGCAAAAGTCGGTGCGGTGGAGACACCGCCCACCGTTGCCGAACCGGCGCTGTAGCTAAATCCCGCCGGCAACTTGTCGGTGAGGGAAACCGTGTTTACCGCGCTACCGAGCGAATTCGAAATCACGATGGTGTACGTCGCCGTGCCGCTTGCCGAAACCACTGGTGTCGACGTTGATTTCACGACCGACAATCCGCCGATCCGTGTGACCGACGAGGTGGTGGCCGTAGTGGCATTCGAAGCGCTGACGGACGAATTGTTCGTGAAGCTGCCGGTGCCGACGGGGAAGGCGACCACTTCCACGGTCGAGCTGTATCCCGCCGGCAACGTGCCGATGGTCCAGTCGACGTTGCCGTTGCCGCCCGCTGCCGGCGCGCTGCCAGCGGTAGGCGTCGAGAGGTAGTAACCGAATCCGGAAGCAAGCACTTCGCGTACCGTTACGCTGGTGGCATCCGCATTGCCCGTGTTGCCGTAGGCAATCGTGAAACTCAGCGAACCGTTAACGGCGGTGCCGCTCGTCGCGGTGATCGAACTGTTGACGACGATGCTCTTCGCGCCCAGCGACACGATGCGCGCGATTTGAGCGCCGACCTTGACGTACTGATTGACCTGGAATTGGTCCGTGCGATCGACGAACAGCGTCGTGCCGCTGGCAGCGGCGGTCAGCGTCGCCGACGGATACGCCACTGACGTCGGTGCCGATTTACTAATGGTCAACACCGGTGCCGCGCTGGCGGATGCCGTGGCCGGCGTGATTTGTTGAGCCGCATTGCTCGAATCGGCAGTGGCCGTGCTGGTGATGGTCGTCGGACCGCTCGGCAGCGGTGAGTTGACGGTGACGTCGAAGTTAAGTGTGACGGTGGCGCCGGACGCGAGCGTGCCGACGTTGAAGATCACTCGATTGCCGACCGTATCGAAACTCCCCGTGCCCTGCGATGCCGTGATATTGCCTGCGTACGTCGTATTCGTCGGAATGGGATTCGTGACGACGACGGAAGTGGCGCTGGCGGCGCCGCTGTTCGCCAGCGTGAGCGTATAGGTAATCGTATTGCCCGGAACCAAACCGCTCGACGGCGTTGCCGTATTCAACAAGACGAGACTCGGATTGCCGTTGATCGCGACGCTCACCGAATTACTGGTCGCACTCAATCCACCGTTACCGCTTGCCTGCACGGTGTCCGCAATATTGGTGACGCCCGAGGGCAGGCCGCTCGTGCCGACGTTCATGGTGTAGGTATAGCTTTGCGATGCGCCGGGAATAAGCGAGGTGATCGTCGGCCAGGTCAGCAGGCTGCCCGAAACGCCGCAGCTGCCGGTGCAACTTGCGTAGGTGTAGTACGCCGTGCCTGGAACGGTATTGCTGACGACGACGTTGCTGGCCGTGGCGGTTCCCGTGTTGATGACCGTGACGGTATAAACAACGGAACTACCGGGTGTCGCCGTGGATCGATCCGCAGCGAGACTCAGCGTTAACGCCGGCGTGCCGCCCGGGAGACCAGGCGAAACGACCGACGTCGTGGCAACAGCGTCCAAGGAAACGGTTTGATCGCTGCTGATGGAGCTTGTGCTCGTGAGTGTAGTTCCCCCCGTCGTTCCGGCGGGCGCAACGCCGCGCACATACACCGTACCAACAGTGCCCGCAGTGACTGAACCTAACGAGAACGTGTGTGACGGCGGCGATCCACCGGGCGATGAACAGGTCGCCCAGGTGGTGCCGTTCGTGGAATATTCGCAACTCGTGAAACTGCTCGGCAGGCGCCCGATGAGATTCGTCGTGGTGGCGGACACGCTGCCGGTATTCGAGTAGTTGAGCGTATACGTCAGCGTCGGCGTCGTTCCTTCGATCATCGACGCGGAGCTCACTTGATTCGTGAGCGTGAGATTAGCAGGCGGACTCACGCAGAAATTCGCGCCGGCGGTGCTGGCATTCGTCGTTCCACCGGATACCGCGTTGGTGACCGTGCCGCCATATTGAAAAGATACGTCCTTGGCCTGCGAGGGATGGCCCGACTGCGCCTCGTAAATCCATAACAGGCGATGCGCCTTTTGCAGCGTGCCGCTCGCTGTGATGTTGAACGACTGCGCACCGGTTTGACTGCCGGAAAATGCTTGCGTGGCCGTGCCCAATGAGACAGTGGTGCCGGTCCCGGAATTGTAGTCGTAGACCGTACCGCGAACGCTCACGCCGTTACCGTTAGCTCGGTCGACGAAAATAGTGCTGCTGATCGTGCCCGAAATCGGCACGTCGACGCTGGTCGCGGGATTCTGATAGAAACGCGCCGCTTCGATGAAACTTCCGGCAGGCGCCGAGACAGTCACAAAGCCTCCGACCGGCGCGGTCGGCGGCGACACCGCAATCTTTTGCGTGCCCGCCGTGCCAACGTTGGTCGTAGCGTTGCTGAAATAATAGGTGCTGCACGCCTGGCCGGTGACACCCACCGAAACCGTCGCAGTCACCGGCGTGCCGCCGGTCCAAGCGATGCTCGCCGAATTGACGGAAGGATTGGCGGACGTAAACGGAGTCGCCGCCGTCACCGTGACCGTTCTCGTGCTGGTCGCACCGGCTGCTACCGTGCCGATGTTCCAGGTAATCGTTCCGCTGCTATTCGAGCAGCTGTTGCTACAACTGCTGAACGACATGCCCGACGGCAACGTATCGGTAAGGACGACGCTGGCCGCAGAAGCGTCGCCATAGTTGCGGTACGTCAACGTATAGGTAACCGAACCGCCAGGAGCGACCGCCGCGGTACTAGCGCTTTTGGTCAGCGTAAATGCAGGCGTACCGGAACCAGCTACATTGGTCACTGCCACCGTCGTCGAAGCGTTGGCCGTCACCGTGCTTAAGTCCGGTGCCGTAACACTGAGCGTTGCGCTGTTCGCCAGCGAATACGTTGCGTAACTCGTAGGCACGGTAATCGTGAGCGTCACGGTGCCGTTCGCGCCTGCGCCCAGTGTGCCGAGCGTCCAACTGACGGTGCCGGCCGGTTTGCTGCAGCTACTACCGCCTGAACACGAAACGTAAGTCACGCCGGCCGGCAGCACGTTGCTAATGCTTGCGCCCGTCACGACGACGTTCGAATCGTTGGCGTAGCGCAGCGTGTAAATAAGCTGGGTCGTGGCATCGGCAGCAATGCTGTAAGCGCTTGGGGTCATCGAGAGCGAGACGCGCGCAGAGTCGACCGTCACCGAAGCAGGCGAACTCGTGAGATTGCCGAACGAAGTCGTCGACGTAGACGTGGCGCTGTAACTACCCGCAGCGCTCGCCGCCGTCGTCGAGAAACTTAAAGTCGCGCTCGCGCCTGGATTTAATGTGATCGGCGAGCCGAGTGTCCATGTCAGCTGCTGGCCGACAATGGTCGTCGGGTCCGTGGAAGGCAACCCATTCGTGCCGCTGCTCGTTCCGGTCGTGTAAGTAAAGCCGGTTGGCAGCGTCGTGCCGACCGAGCTCACCGTGATCGCGCTTGAGTTGGAGCCGGGATTGGTTACCGTCATCGTAAAGCCGACGGTTCCGCTTGCCGCTACCGTGGTCGGCGTCGCCGCGAGGGTGAGTGTCGGCGCCACGCCGCACGCATTGATCGCGGTGCCCACTAGCGCGACTTGCAGGCCGGTCACCGACGGGTTGCCATACCAGTTTTCGCTGCTGCCGGGTGTCTGCGACGGCGAGTGGTCGGGGAACAGCACTTGCTGGCCGGTTGCCCAAGCCCCCGCGATATAGACTTTGTTATCGGTATCGCCAGGGAAGTAAGAGAAGGTGCGATTGTCGACGCCTGTCGAAGTCATCCCGTCGTCCAGGATCGTCGCATCATCCACGGCTTGCACACCGACAAGGTATTTACCTTTCGGCAACGACGCCGCGTTCCAACTCGCCGTGAACGTATTCAACGTATTCGTCACGAGCGTCGCCGCCGGCGTGATCCGCGTCCAGGCGCTGCC
>CAZQYC010000037.1:0-36933 GCA_964597495.1 uncultured Steroidobacteraceae bacterium
AAATCCGCTCGAACTTTCCTCAACCACGCCGCACTGCGAATTTTAGTGAGTGAGGTAGTGCGGCGGCCATAGTTTGGCCGATATTCGCGGGCATAGTTTGGCCCGGAAATAAAACAAATTTTCTTAATCTATCCAGCGGCTTATTGAAGTCACCAGTTCGTGAGTCATAGACTTTGATATCGAACTATGTTGAGTCTTCTCTTAATTAGCGTGCCTGCTTGGGCGCTAACTGCTTTCGCGGTGAGCCATGTCATCTACCCTAAGTACTCCAGACCTTGATCCGCCGCCGCGTCGTTTAACGCCATCGGTGGACATTAGCGACGACACTGTCACCCACCTCTCTCGCTCGGGTCGACGTGATATCAAAGCGTACTTCGCTGACCTTACCGTTGAGCAAGCGGCACTACTTTCCAAAGTACTGACTCAGCTCCCCTCGATCGTGAGAAACGTGAGGAGGGAACACGAGGAACAAACGCGGCGAGAAATGAGAGCCGCATTCACACTGCCAGCTCGTGCAATCCAGGATCTCATTGCGGAAGCTTGGGCACATGAACGATGGCATGAAATCGTGGTAAAGGAACTGCCGTGTATTGCTTTCGCGGAAGCGGATATCCGCTGCGAAGTCGGTCCCTGGGATCTTCGTTCGGATCTGTTGGTCCTCCCCCACACTGGACGTTCGCACGTCCCGCTGTTTCAATTCGATTCTAACAATGCACCGGCAGCCACTTGGATCACATTAATCTCAGTCCTCCGGGGCGAGAACCCTAGCCCCTCCGATTGGGAGATCCTTGCATGGCTCCTGCGACCGCATCCTCTCCTTCAAAACTGCTCTCCTCTCAGCGTTCAGCCAACTAATCCGCAGCGCGTCCGGCAACTTGCCTACTCCAACCGACGGGAGCGCTTGCTATGACCACCGCGGTCGATACCAAAAAATTCTGGCCGGATGAATTAACCCTTTTTTCGGCTAACACCAGCAATGGCGTGAAAGACTACTACCCTGCCACCGTAAGAGCGGAGTTTCGCGGGGTAGAGGCTACTTTTGAAAAAGCGTTGCTCACGAACATCCTCGAGGCCCTTCCCGCGCTCTTGACGGCGACAGACATTGAGGAGCGATTGAAACATTTGTGTGGCGCGCTCCGGCATGAAGATTGGCGCGCCAATGCAAAAAGCGAAATGTTGTTGAATGGGAATTTGGCAATCGAACATTTTTTTCGGATGGTGCCACTCATTACAGAAGAGGAGGTACTGCAACGAATGTCACCGGTCGGGGGTGTCGATCTCTCTCCGCTCATGAAGGTAGCGTACGACGGGGTCACCTACTACTTCGCGGATCAATTTGAGGAAGATGGTTCTGTCAATTCAGATTGTCTTCAATGTTGGCGGACGCTCTCTTCAGGGACTTCGAGTACCGAATGGGAAAGTGCGCTTTGGTGGATGCAGCGCACCGGTTGGCTTGGCGGTCTCGCACCGCGCGACGTCTTCAGAGAAGACCCGACGCTCGTACTCGATGCCGCCAAGCAGGAATCGCTCCAAGATGCATACTGACGGTCGTTCGGGATCGACAAATTAGCTGTTATCACGACTGAACTCCTGAGCGACGTCGAGCGACGACGGTCAAGAGGACAAAAATCGCAACGCTTCATCGGTAAAATGCAAAGATCAACCCGCGATCATCATTGTTGCTATATGCAAGTTGAAGCCATCTATGACCTCACTCGAAAGCAAAATCCCTCCTTTAATACTGACTGCGCTCGTAGCAGTCTTAATGTGGTTTGTATCGCTAGTCACTCCCGACGTGGTGTTGAGCGCGAATGTGCGGCTTTTAGCGTCGATTATCGCACTCGCGATCGGGATCTTTTTCTGCGCTGCTGGCGTGATCTCCTTTAGGCTCGCAAAGACGACCGTCGATCCTCGGCGGCCAGAAGCAGCATCGGCGCTTGTAAGCTCGGGCATTTATCGTGTCTCGCGCAATCCGATGTACGTGGGATTCGCATCCTTACTGATCGCGTGGGCAATCTTTCTCGCATCGATGTGGTCATTTGCCGGAGTGGCAGTATTCGTTCTATACATTGACCGGCTCCAGATCGCGCCAGAAGAGCGAGCGCTGACGGCGATATTTGGTTCTGAATTCATCAACTATAAGTCAAGGGTTCGCCGCTGGTTATGAGCGAGTTTCGCCCGCTACGGTTAAGCCTTAATTTACGAGCGCATCAAGAATGAGCGACGCAGTGGGTTGCCAGACCACAACGACCAGTGAATCTACATTGGACGGAGTGCGTCTATTTCGCAATCACGGTGAATTCTTTTTCACCGACCGGTCGACCACCTTGCGAGACAGATACGGTAACGAGCCATGTTCCCGGCATGCTGAAAAAAGTTTGCGCCGAGTACTTCCCATCGCCTTCGTGCTCAAGCGGAAAGTCCTTGCGCATTTCCGGCATGTTCATTGAGGGCATAGCGGCCATCGAGTAGGTGAGGGTGACGGCGCCATCTGTGAGCGGTGCACCGTCGAGCTGCCTCACAACGACTTCAACTTCATTGCTACCTTCGCGCGGGGGAGTTGGCTTACCTTGATACTCGATGCGGAGCGACTCACTATTTACGCCGGAGGTCGTTGCTTTCATCTTGAACGCGGCGTCGATAAAGAAACTGCCGAAGGTCACCACTCGCTCGCCTTCCATGAGCCCAGCAGTGACTTGCGCAAACAGCTCACCTTTGATCCCCGTTTGAATTTCGCGCGGCACATAGTCGCCAGAGCGCCGTTGCACATAGATCACTTGGCGAGTGCCTTCTTCGATGATGGCTTCATTGGGTACGGATAAATATTCGCCGCGATCAGCGATAATTTCTAGCAAGTAGCGATTACTTGCCTGGCCGGCGCTCTTGAGGCGCACGGTGACGACTGCGCCATCTGAATTGGGCGTCACTTTGACGACCTGTCCCTGATACATAGAGGAGCGCGATTCGATTCGGAAGGCGCGCGCGCGTTGACCGACCTTGACCAAGGCGGCATCAGGGTGGCGCAAGCTCAACACAACATCGTTGCTATTCGCTTCGAGTACGCCAGCGGTCCGTATCCATTGTTGCACGGGCCGAGTGCTGACATCACTCGCCGTCGTATTGATGGGCGATTTAGCCAACGCCTGCTCGCTCACTCGTGGAGGCAATGCTTGAGCGAGATACGCAGCCAGCGTGATGACTTGATTGGCAGGAATATCCGAACCTCGGCGCATCATGCGTCTGATCTTTGTGACCCATGCGGTTTCGGTGCCTTCGGCTTGCTCGATCCATTGTTGCTCATGACACTTGGCGCAGTGTTTTTGTAGGAGTTCCTTGCCAGGCCCATCGGGTAGTGAGTTCTGAGGTGACGCGGCGTACGAATTCGCGACCATCAACGTCCCGGCTATTGCGAGGAGACGACTAACGGCGCGCATGTCGCTTCTCGCGCCAGCGGCGAATGTCCTCGCCAACCACAACCAAACACGGAATCAGGATCAACACAAACACAACCGAACTCACCATGCCGCCGATGGTCGGCGTGGCAATGGGCTTCATCAGCTCCATTCCTTGCTCCATCGATAGCATTACGGGAAGCAGCGACAGCAACGTGGCGGCGACCGTCATCAACTTGGGACGCAGGCGCAACACCGATCCGTCGATTACCGCATCCACATAACTTTGATCGCCAGTGCGTGCGGCCAAAGCCTGCTGAATGAACACCACCATGACGATGCCGGTTTGAATGGCCACAGCAAAGAGCGCCACGTAACCGATGATGACGGCAGTGGTCATCGAGTATCCCAACGCAGCTTGCAAGTACACGCCACCCACCAGCGCAATGGGAATCGACAGCATGATGAGCGCGGTGTCGGCCAGCGACTTAAACGCCATCCATAACAAACCAAAAATAATAAGCACCGTTAGCGGCACGACGTAAGCCAGTCGCGCGCGCGCTTCTTCGGTGTAGCGGCCGAGGCCAGTCCATTCCACCTCATACCCGGGTGGCAGCGAAATCGATTGCGCCAACACGGGTCGGGCGCGTTCGATGTAATCGGCCGGCGTGGTATCGCGCAGGTAGATATAGACATAGCCTGCGAGTTTGCCGTTGTCGTTGCGAATCATTTCCGGCAGCTTGCGCACACCGACGTCGGCCACCGCTTGCATTGGCACGGATCGACCGTCGCCAGTAATGACTGGAGCATCGCGGACCTTTTCCAAGGTATCGATGTACTCTGGTGAATACTGCACGGACAGCGGTAACGACGCATCCGCCTGCTTGATCCGCGCAAAGTTTTCCCCGCCAACGCCGTAACGCAAAGTGCTCATCGCCTCGTCCACGGTGACATTGCGTTCCGCCATGCGCGCGGAATCGAATTGAGAGTCGACAAAGTAACCTTCCGAGATACGCTCGGCAATCACCGACGTTGTTCCGGGCACATCACGCAATGCTTGTTCGATTTGTTTAGAGAGCGACTCGATCACGCTCAAGTCGCTGCCTTTCACTTTGATGCCGACGGGTGTTTGAATCCCGGTATCCTGCATCACCACGCGCGTGCTGATCGGCTGACTCCAGGAATTGACATAGCCGGTAACTTGCAGCGCATCGTTCATCTCGGCGACTAATGTTTGCTTGGTCATGCCTTCGCGCCACTGCGATTGCGGCCTCAGCAAAATCGTGGTCTCGATCATGCTCACGGGCGCAGGATCGGTGCCGGTGTCGGCGCGGCCCAATTTACCGAATACTCGCTCCACTTCTGGAAAGGCCTTAAGCCGTGCGTCCATTTGCTGCAATACCCAACTCGCTTCGCGGGTAGGCAAGCCGGGCAAGGTTGTGGGCATGTACAAGACAGAGCCCTCTTCCAGCTCCGGCATATAGTCGCTGCGAAAACCGGCGAGCAACACTACGGCGGGAATCATCGCAGCGATGGCCGCGCCGATCACGGCGTAGCGGTACTTGATCGCGCCACGCAACAGCGCTCGATACCACTGCACCGCTTTGTTCTCGCGCGCGACGAGCGATGTGGGTGTGTGCTTGCGAAAAATCCACATGACAAGAATGGGCAGTAGCGCCAGCGTCAGCAAAGTCGAGAAAGCCATGGCCGAGGTTTTGGTAAAGGCCAGCGGATCAAAGAGCCGCGCCTCGCGCTCTCCCATGAAGAACACCGGCACGAACGACGCCAGAATAATCAGCAGCGAGAACAGTAGTGGCCGCGTCACGCTGGCGATGGCGCGCACAATGACGTCGCGCTTCTGCTCGGCATTTATTTCGCCGCGCGCTGCCAGCTCCGCTGTGCAGTTCTCCACTATCACGATAGTGGCGTCTACCATTTCGCCGATGGCGATAGCTAACCCTGCGAGCGATAGCAAGTTAATGGTCTGACCGAACGCCGCCATTGGCAGCACCGTAAACATGGTGGCCAGTATGAGAATGGCGATGGGTGCGATGGCGGACCGCAGATTACGCAAGAACAGCAATACCACCGCGATGGTGACTCCGAGTTCGTACAACAAAGTCAGTGCAAAGCCACTGAGCGTTTCTTTCACCAGCGACGCGCGGTTGTAAGTGGGTACGACTTGCACACCTCCGGGCAACGACTCGGCAAGCCGCGCGAGATTCACATCGAGCGCGCGCGTGACCGCCAACACGTTCTGTCCGTGCTCCATGATGACGATGCCGCCGACCACTTCGCCCGTGCCGTCGAGATCGGCGATGCCGCGCCGAATGTCGTAGCCCAATTGTACGTAGCCGATGTCTTTCAGCCGCACGGCGTTGCCCTCGAGATCGCGGCCCACCACTAGCAGTTCTAAGTTGTCGATGGCGCTGCCGCCTGATCCGCCAATGGAGCCACGCAACTGATATTCGCGATTGGTGATGTCGATGGTGCGTCCACCGGCTTCTTGAAATGCTTGCTGGCAAGCGACGATCACATCGCGCAAGGACAATCCGGCGCTGGCAAGCAGCGGGGGATACAGTTTGATCTGAACTTGGGATTCGAGGCCGCCGACAGAGGCGACTTCCGCCACGCCGTTGGTCGCTTGCAGCGCAGGCTTCACCACCGACTCATTCAGCGAACGCAGTTCGCGCAGATCGCGCGTGCTGTCCTTGTCGATCAGCGCGTATTGATATATCCATCCCACGCTGCTTGCATTGGGTCCGACGGTAATGCTGGCGTCTGCAGGCAGGCGCGCGCGAATCGTAGCAATACGATCCGCCACGGATTGCTCTACCACCTCACGCTTAGAAGCATCGTCGAGAATGAGATACACAAACGAGTAGCCCATGTGCGAAGTGCCGCGCACGGCGTTCACGCCCGGCACGCCGATAAAAGCATCGACGAGCGGCGCGGTGACTTCCGCTTCCAACAGCTGCGGGCTACGCGCCCACTTGGAGTACACAATGATCTGCGGATCGGAAATATCGGGGATGGCGTCGAGCGGCGCGCGCCAGGCGGCGTAGACGCTCAACAGCACCGTCATCGCGATAGCAAGTAGCACCGCGCTTTTGAAGCGAATAACGGCTTGGATTGTGTCGTCAATGGTCATTAGAAAGTGAGGCTAGAACAAAGCCATGCTTTGTATCGTATTCCACCCCGACTGCCAAAAGAAAAACGCCGGCCTGCAAAAGGAGGCGGGCGTTTTAGAGGGGCGACTTAGTGACAATAGTTGTCCTTGCTATCCATGACGTGCGTGCCCCAGGGATACAATCCCACATTGGCCACGCTTTCCATTTTTTCCGTCTTGGCGTCGATCACCACCACGGAGTGATCGGTGGAGTTAGCCAGATACAGTTTTTCTTCCGCCGGATCGGTAGTCGCGGTTTCGATTTGGATATTGGTGCCCACCTTGATTCGCCCAGCAGGACGAAGCGATTTCATGTTGTAGACATACAAGAAACCCGACGGACTAATCACAAACGCTTTGCCTGCGGCAAAGTTGACGCCAGTCATGTCGGGGCCCGCAGGCCACGTAGCAGCGACGGTGTTGGTTTTGAGATCGATGAACGACACCGTCTCGTCGCCGTTATTGACCGTGACGGCATACTTTCCGTCATGACTCATGTACGCACGCCAAGGTTTTGCGCCGACGCGAATCACCTTAATCACCTTATCGTCGCGCGTGTCGATCACGCCCACCACGCCCAAGTCGCCATCGGCAGCGTAGAGATACCGGCCATCGTTGCTGATCGACGCATTGGAAATGCCGTTGATCTCGCCCAAGTATTTGTCGGGGTCCAACTTCGCGATGCCCGGCACTTCGGCAACTTGAATCTTCTTCGCCAATTCGTGCCGCTTAACGTCGATGACCCCCACCCAGTGCGCGCCGTAATTGCCGACGTAGGCTTTGCTGCCATCGGGTGTGAACGTGATATTGAGCGGCTCGGCAAGACCGGTGATGGTTTTAATCACCGACATTGACACCATGTCGATCACCGAAATCGAATCGCCGTCCGGATTGCCTTGGTAGTAGTAACGACCATCGGGCGAAAACGCCAAATGCTCCGGCGCCATGCCCACCGGAACTTCCTTGACCAACTTGGCGGTGGCGGTCTCGATGATGTAGGCCTTGTTGGCGCGCGTACCGCCGGTCACGACGTAGCGACCGTCCGGCGACATCATTGCCATGTGGGGATTAACGTTTTTGCCGAGAAAAGTTTTGGCGATCACTTTGCGCGACTTAATGTCCATGAACGCGATTTCATTGGAGTCTCGATTCACGATCAGCACCACTTGCGTAGGATCGGGAATGACCGCACCAGGAGTGGTGTGCATTGGCATTTTCATTTCCTGGGCTTGTGCCGCATTCATCAGCAGGCCGCTCAGCACAGCCGCAATTGCGACACTTGTTCTCTTTGCAATAACCATATAGAAATCTCCGCTATTGAGTTGCCTTAGGCGTTAGAAGCTCGCTTGAAAGCGCAAGCCCGGCACGATGTAGGCGACCTTTTCGGCGCCAACCAGGGTTTCTTCCGCATATTGCAGATGTGCCGTCAAAC
The DNA here is from genome assembly GCA_964597495.1 of uncultured Steroidobacteraceae bacterium. Classification (GTDB taxonomy): domain Bacteria; phylum Pseudomonadota; class Gammaproteobacteria; order Steroidobacterales; family Steroidobacteraceae; genus CAZQYC01. Next base: position 7,994 of record CAZQYC010000037.1, read on the forward strand.
GCAGCCTCTCTGCCAAGTGCAAGTTGTAGTAAACCTCGGACAGTGTTTCCTTACCGCCGTCGGCCAGATCGATCTTGGCCACGCCCACGCCCCAGTGATCCGCTGGATTGAATATCCAACCGTGTTGGAATTGAAATCCCGCGCTGTAAAATTTATCGGATTCGTCGCCTGCGTCCGCCTGACCATAGCGCGCAAACACGGTGAAGCTCGGTGTGATCTTTTGATCCAGGTTGGCACCGAATGCCTCCTGCTTGCTGCCGGTACTATTATCGCTGCGATACCAAACGCGGTAGTTGCCTTCTTGCAAACCAAATGGTCGCGCGCGATAGCCTATCTCGGCGAGCGAATACGTTGACTCCGACAAGTTCTTAGCGTCTTCGCTACTTTGCTGGAAACCAACCTTGAATGTGAAACCACTCTTTGCATCGTAAATTGCCGTGAGGCCCGCGCCATTGCTCGACAAGCCTAAAGTAGGATTAACGACGAGCGGGTCAGAGATGAACTGAGTCGTCTCATCGTTGGCTACCGCGTTAGTATCGAAGTAATTGGTGAGATCGAGCCGACCGCCAATTAGAGTGAGCCGTTGGTCGAACAGTTGCGTCTGAATCCAGGCCTCGCGCAAGTTCACTTCATCTGGATCGTCGAGGCGTGCACCATATCCATTGACCGCCAAAGGACTGCCAACCAGCTCTTCGTCAGGTGTCGATCCGCTAAACCCCACCACGTCGGCAAAGAACACGGTGTTCTGTGCCAGCTTGGCGGTAAAAAACAAATCGGCAGACGCCAATTCGTAAGCATGACCGTCAGCGACGATTTCCGCGCCCTCGGTTTGACTCAACGCCTGCAACACGATGTTGCCGTCGACGCCAATCTGCACTTTAGTCTCGTTTTCAGCCGAGAGAGCTTCTTCAATCTTTTCGCTTATAGCTTGACGGCGGTATGCAGTCTCACGCTGATAAGTCACCGTCTTCTTCGCGCCAGGCACCTGCTCGTCGTGTTCGACACCGTTTTCGTCCACCCACACATCCTTCTTTCGCACCCGAGTCTCGGGTTCCGACAGCACGGCGCTGGATTCCAAGTCGCTCAGCCGCTTTTCGAGCGCATCGATGCGCTCTTGCATCGCTTTGGGATCGGTGGCCTGTTGTTGGGCGAACGTGTTGCCGCCCATGCCGAGCGCGCCGAACAGTGCGACAGTGGTCAACAGGGTCGATTTTTTGGATACTGACCTTCCCGCATCGATGGACATTCGAGACCTCTTTAGTGTTTGAAGCATCCGGAAAAACCGAGCGATCATGGGAGCTACAGTGGCAAAAGTCCTTTCCGTTACGGTTTCGCGGCCGTTCGTTAACGTTAACGAACGGCGCAAATACCTGATTCATATAAGCCTGGTTAGCGGCCATGCGGCCTGACCTTTTGCAAGCTCATGCGGATCTTGTTAGAGAAAGCGGTGTCTTAGGCCGCTCCGCACTCATGTTGCGCCTCTTCGATCTGCTCGTTGCTTACACCGCCAAGCGCAAAACCTTAAGCGAAGGCGAAATCTCGGCGCGCGTCTTCGGACTAAGCGGGGATTCACACTCGCCTCCGGATGCGCGCGTACGCGTATATATGTATCGCCTACGGCAACATCTCGACCGTTACTACGCCGGTCGAACCCGCGGTGAACGATTGACAATTCCGCTAGGCGATTACCGCTTAGTGATGGCTAAACCGGCTCGCTCTGTTCGCGATCAGGAATGGGTGTGTCCCCATTGTTCGTCTGTCGTTAAGAATCAATTGATCGGACGGAATGCTCAATGAACATCAAACGGCTCGCGCTCGTCGCATCGTTCATCATGATTCTTTCAAGTTTTTCATACGCGACCGATGAATCTACGAGCCCAGACAAGAAGCCGGCTAATAGCGGCTACCGCCCAAGCATCACGGTTCATAAGAACCATCATTGTGATTGCTGCGTGCGATGGGTGGAGTATCTCGTTGCAAATCGATTTGCGGTCCGAGTTGAGAACGTGGACGACCTTGGCCATGTCAAAAGGCGAGTGGGTATCCCAAGCGACAAGGAGTCATGCCACACCGCAGAGATAGAGGGCTATTTCATTGAGGGCCACGTGCCAGCGGACGACATCAAGCGCCTTATTCGCACCAAGCCGGATGCGAAAGGCCTCATCGTGCCTGCCATGCCCATCGGATCACCGGGTATGGAACGAGGTAGGGAGTTTCAACCTTATAATGTCTTGCTAGTGGACAAGGCGGGAAACACGACCGTGTTTGCACATCATAGAAAATGATTGCGGGTACGGGTCCTTCCGCAAAGTTTCACTGTTACGTCCGACGTTGAGATATCCCAACCGGGCCGCGTGGACGCTCTGGGTCGACCACACCTTTATGCCCTCCGCCGGCAATAAGCATTAACACGACGCGTTCCGGATCAAAGCGGTGAGCCAGTCGACTCCCAACCGAGGCGGTGCAGGCATGCGGTGACACTTGGGCTGTTTGGCGGAAGACTCAAGCGTCGGTTTATTCGGCCCGGCTGCTTCATGCGGCAGCCATGCAACGCCTCGTCAAAGGCGGCTGTTGCCGCAGGAGGCTCGGCACGCGAACCAGGCAGCGATTCGCAGGCGACGAGCGTACATGCGCTGACCACCACAACCGCTGCAACGAAAGCGCCACGCGCGAGTGTGTTCATTTGCGAAGCAACCTCAGACCATTGGCGACGACGATCAGGCTTGCCCCCATGTCCGCGAACACGGCCATCCACATCGTCGCACTGCCAAAAAGTGTAAGCCCGAGAAACACCGCCTTAATTCCTAAAGCCAGCGAAATGTTTTGTAAGAGCACCGAGTGTGTATCTCGTGACAAGCGAATCACTTCTGGGATGCGTCGCAGGTCATCATTCATGATGACAATGTCCGCCGCTTCCATCGCCGTATCGGTACCTGCGCCACCCATCGCTATGCCAATGTTCGCCTTTGCAAGTGCGGGTGAATCGTTGATGCCATCTCCAACCATAGCTACCACTTGGTGCCATGTGCGCAAGTCTTCAATTGCGTTGAGCTTATCCTGCGGTAGTAAATCGCCGTGTGCTTTTTCAATGCCTGCCTGCGTAGCGATGTGCTGAGCGGTCAGCTGGTTATCGCCGGTCAGCATGACAGGTATCACGCCAAGTGATTTCAACTCGGCTATCGCTTGCTGAGATGAAGCCTTTATCGTGTCTGCCACGGCGAACATGGCGTGCACGCCAGTATCGGAGGCGAGTAGGGTCACCGTGCGTCCAGCCGATTCATGCTCGCGCAGTTTGGCTTCGAGTTCCGGTGAACATTGGCGTCGTTCTTCGATTAGTCGGTGATTGCCCAGCACAAAAGAACGACCGTTCGTGACACCTTGCACGCCGCGGCCCGTCAGCGCTTTAAAATCAGTAACAGGTGCGTTGCCGCTCGATGGAAGGCCTGCTGCAATCGCCTTCGACACCGGATGATCGGAACGCGATGCCAAGCTCGCGGCATCCAATTTAATTCGTTCGGCATCCTCTTGCGTGCCGATGAGCGTCATCTCGACCAAACGCGGCTTGCCTTCAGTGATCGTGCCGGTCTTGTCGAGAGCGATTGCCTTTAATTTCCGCGCTTCTTCGAGGTACACGCCGCCTTTGATTAAGATGCCCCGCCGCGCTGCGCTCGCTAACGCACTCACCACTGTCACCGGCGTGGAAATCACTAGTGCGCATGGGCACGCCACCACAAGTAGCACGAGCGACTTGTAGAGCGACTCCATCCAAGTCCAGCCCAAGAGCCACGGCGCGAGGACTGCAAGCGCCAACGAGATAAAGAAAACAGCGGGCGTGTAGATCGCCGCAAATTGATCAACGAATTTCTGCGTGGGTGCCCGCGTCGCTTGAGCTTGCTCCACCGCCTCAATGATCCGCGCAAGCATCGTATTGCTAGCCAAGGCGGTCACGCGCACCTGCAGTTCTCCCTCTTCGTTAATCGTAGCGGCGAACACGCTGTCGCCGACCGCCTTGTCCACTGGGATGCTTTCACCGGTGACGGGCGCTTGATTGACCGCGCTAGTGCCTTGCACAACGACGCCATCAAGTGGGATGCGCTCTCCTGGACGAATGCGCATTACCGCATCGATCGGCACGTGAGCGGCAGCCACACTTTTCCAGCTACTGTCGGGTTGCAGCACATCGGCATAATCGGGGGCCAAATCCAGCAGCTTCTTAATCGCGTTGCGTGCGCGATCCGCAGCACGTGCTTCGATCAGTTCGGCGATGCTGTACAACGCCATCACCATTGCAGCTTCCGGCCACTCGCCAATCAAGAACGCGCCGGTAACGGCTACGCTCATAAGCGCGTTCATATTCAATCGCCCTTGGCGCAGCGCTGCCCAACCTTTCTTGTACGTGCTTAGGCCCGACAACCAGATCGCCGTTACCGCCAACAGCATTCCAGCGACCGTCGCCACTGTGCCGGCGTCTAAGAAGAACGACACGGCTTCGGCTGCGATCGCCGCTACGAGTGCAACTGCCAAACGCGGTATGCCCTCGCCTATTTCACCCTTATGTGCAGTCTCGGATTCGGCAGACGATGACATCAACGGTTGCGGGTCGTATCCCCGTTTGCGAATTACCACCATGGCCCGCTCAAACGCTTCCTTCGATCCGGCAATCTCCACTGTGCGTGACGCCAACTGAAAGTCGAGTTTTGCGATACCCGCCACGGATTGCAGCGCCCGACGGATATCGGCCTCCTCGGTGGGGCAGTCCATGTTCGCTATTCGCACTCGGAATAGCTCCGATGCGGGGCCCTTGAGCTGACTTGGCTGATCGTTACGCATTTTGTTTGTATTGCATCTCATCGCGGAGTGAACCAAGGCTGCAGTTTTGCATCCGCCGCCACCGCATAGACCGGACTATGTTCATCGTCCGGTGGCCGCGTACCATGAAACGCCGCTTCAACCGACGCCGCAGTGACAACACCCGTTACTGCTGGATGTTCGCGAGCTAGCTTGGTTAGAGCCTGCGGAGCAACGTGGCCTTCGACGAAGTAGTCAAGATAGCTCGCCACATGGCAACCTTTGAGGTTCTTGGGTACACGATTAGATGTGCGCACGCTCTGCAACGACTTTAACTCCACCATCTTGACTGTGAACCCCGCAGCCTCCAGTTCCTTTTCCCACTGGAAGGCGCAAGGGCATCCGTGCACGCGGTACACCTTCACCAATTGCTCGGCGGGAACGGGAAATAGTCGATCCCACGAAGCCATGACGCCGATGGCTAAAGCGATTGCAATCGACACGGCCGCCACCGCTCGCAACTGCTTGACCAATTCCGGCGTTAACCCGTTCGAGCGTCGCAGATCTTCTCCCGTCACGGACAAACGTCGGCGCGTCATACGGCCTCATGACCGCTCGCGGCCGCTACTAGTCCATACACCAATACATTGAATAGTCCGCGCATGACAGACCTCCGACTACCTGCTTAATCGCGAGGGAAACTTCTTGGATGGCTACGGCTCTCCGATCGGCAGGGCTTCGTCCAGCGTACTTATATAAAGCCAACCGGAGAGACCGACGCCGAGACGACCTGCTTCTCTTATCATCGCCGCCGCTGCTGCTGCCTCGTGATCTTCGCAGACCACTTCCAGTTGCACTTCGGCGATGAAAAAGGCCGTGGTGTCCAAGGAATAGTCTTGCTCTCCCTCCAGTAACGCCGGCAGCGTGCCTTTAACATGCACCAGCGATATACGCCGAAAGCCAGCTTCCGTCAGCGCGGCAAGCACAGCGGCCGCGCGAACTTGATGGAGATACGTCTTAAGCAATTTCATAGCGAGTACTCCTAAACAATTAAGCGCCTGCCGCAGCTCGGTTGCTCGCGCGATAAGTCAGCCGGTACAACACTGGCAGCACCAACAGCGTAAGCACGGTCGCGGAGATAATTCCACCGATCACGACGGTCGCCAGCGGTCGCTGCACTTCCGCGCCAGTGCCTGTGTTTAGTGCCATCGGTAAGAAACCGAGGGATGCCACCAACGCCACCATCAGAATGGGACGCAACCTCAGCATCGCGCCTTCGATAATCGCTTCGTCAATGTCCTTGCCGTCGTTGATAAGCTGGCGGAACGCGGACACCATCACCACACCCGTGAGCACCGCCACGCCTGAGAGCGTGATGAAACCCACACCAGCGGAGATCGACAGTGGAATGTCGCGCAGCCATAGACTCAACACGCCGCCGGTAAGCGCAAGCGGTACGCCGCTGAACACGAGCAACGCATCCTTCGCGGAACCGAAGGTCATCATGAGCAAGCCAAAGATCATGAGTAACGTCACTGGCACCAATAATTGCAGACGTTCAGTGGCTGACTGTAGTTGTTCGAACGTGCCGCCGTAGTCGAGCCAATAACCGCTTGGCAGTTTCACGTCGCTGCCTATCTTCGCCTGCACTTCACGGACGAACGAACCTAAGTCGCGATCACGCACGTTAGCGCTCACTACCAATCGCCGCTTGCCGTTCTCGCGACTAATCTGATTGGGGCCCGGGGCGAGATTCAGTTTGGCGACTTCACCCAATGGCACATAACCGCCACGTGACAGCGGAATCGGTAGGCGCTCCAATGCCGCGAGATCGTTGCGTTGACCTTCTGGCAGCCGCACAAGCAACGCGAAGCGTCGATCGCCTTCGAACATGAGGCCGGCTTCTTCGCCGCCCATCGCTGCCGCCAATACGTCTTGTACTTCAGCGACGTTGAGTCCGAAGCGGCGCATCGCTAATCGGTTGGGCTCGATGGCCAGGACCGGAAGCCCGGCGACCTGTTCTACCTTCACACCCTGCGCGCCCTCGATGCTGTTGAGCACACCGGCAATGCGATTGCCGGCCGCCAAAAGTTGATCAAGATCGTCGCCGTAGACTTTGATGCCCAAATCGGAACGCACGCCGGAGATGAGTTCGTTGAATCGCAGTTGAATTGGCTGCGAGACTTCGTATGCGTTGCCAGGCTGCGTATCGAGTACGGCGTCGATTTCCTCCATCAACTTCGCTTTCGATTTCTTAGGGTCCGGCCACTCGTCATGCGGCTTGAACATCACATAGCCGTCGGAGATATTCGGCGGCATCGGATCGGTGGCCACTTCCGCCGTGCCGACGCGCGCGAAGACGGTCTGCACTTCCGGCAGTTTCGCCAACGCCTTTTCCAACTTGAACTGCATGTCGAGCGATTGCGTGAGGCTGGTTCCGGGAATGCGCAGCGCCTGGACCGCAACATCGCCTTCGTCGAGATTCGGAATGAACTCCGAGCCCATGCGCGTGGCCAGCACGCCCATGCCAAGTACCAACACCGCAGCGCCGGTCACGGTGTGCCAACGATGCGACAACACCCACTGCAGGGCAGGCGCGTAACCGAGCTTGGCCTTCGCCACGACCAGGTTGTCCTTTTCGGCAATTTTTCCGCGTAACAACAACGCCACCGCGGCGGGAATAAAGGTTAGCGATAACAGCAGCGCCGCCAGTAACGCGATGATGACCGTGAATGCCATGGGCTTGAACATCTTTCCTTCCACGCCCGTGAGCGCCAAGATGGGCAAATTCACCAGAATGACGACCACTACGCTGATCAAACTCGGCATGATCACTTCGCGTGTGGCGGTGAATACGGTGTGGAATCGCTCTTCGGTATTGAGCAACCGTCCGACATGATGTTGCTTTTGCGATAGGCGGAGAATGCAGTTCTCGACGATGATCACGGCGCCGTCCACGATCAACCCGAAGTCGAGCGCGCCCAGGCTCATCAAGTTGGCGCTGATCTTGTTTTCCACCATGCCCGTAATGAGGAGCAGCATCGACAGCGGAATCACAGCGGCCGTCAGTAGTGCGGCGCGCACGTTGCCCAACATCACGAGCAACACCGCCACCACGAGCAACGCGCCTTCGAGCAGATTCTTTTGCACGGTGGCGATGGTCTTGTTGACGAGCACAGTGCGGTTGTAAACCGTATCTGCCGTCACACCTTCGGGCAGTGTCTTGTTGATTTCATCGAGTTTGGCGGACACGGCTTCGGACACTGTGCGACTGTTTTCACCGACCAACATGACGGCCGTGCCAAGCACCACTTCTTCGCCATCGCGCGTCGCTGCGCCGGTGCGGAGTTGTTTGCCCAGACCAATGTCCGCCACGTCCTTCACGGTAATAGGCACGCCATCGCGATCCGCGACGATCACATTTTCAATATCGCGAAAATCTGTCAGCTGTCCCGGTGCTCGAATGAGGTATTGCTCGCCGTTTTTCTCGATGTAACCTGCGCCGACATTTGCGTTGTTCTTCTGTAACGCTTCGACGACGCTCTCCATTGTTAACCCGAATGCCAGCAGCTTCGCAGGGTGGGGCGTGACGTGAATTTGCTTTTCATACCCGCCGATGGTGTTGACCTCGGTGACGCCCTTAACTTGACGCAACTGCGGACGAATGACCCAGTCTTGCAACGTACGCAATGCCGTTGCATCGTAGGGCGTACCGTCGGGCTGCCTTGCATCGGCAGACGCATGCACCGAGTAGAAAAAGATTTCGCCTAAGCCGGTGGCAATGGGACCCATCTGCGCTTCGAGACCCGGCGGCAATTGGCTCTTTGCTTGCTGCAACCGCTCATTCACTAAGTTACGTGCAAAAAAGAGGTCTGTACCGTCTTCGAACACGACGGTGACTTGAGACAGACCGTAACGCGACAGCGACCGCGTGTACTCCAAGTGCGGCAATCCTGCGATGGCTGTTTCCACCGGGAAGGTAATGCGTTGCTCGACCTCCAGCGGCGAGTAGCCATCGGCTTGCGTGTTGATTTGGACCTGCACATTCGTGATGTCGGGAACGGCATCGATGGGCAGGCGTTGATAATTGTAGGCGCCAAACAGTGCTGTCAGTGTGACTAAGAAAATAATCACCCAGCGCCGTTCGATGGAAAATCGAATCAGTGCGTCGATCATGGTGTGCTCCAATGAAGGCGGGAAGGAAGAAGCGAGACGGAATCAATGTCCATGTTCCGCCTCACCCTTACCCAACTCCGACTTGAGCACAAAGCTATTCGCCGCCGCATACCGAGCGTTTGCGTCCACACCAGAAATAATCTCGGAGTACTCGCCATCGGATCGTCCTACTTCCACGGGCGTCGCTTGAAAGCCGTCGCCTTTGAGCACGAACACCACGCTGCGGTTCTCGACGGTTTGCAGCGCGGAACTCCTCACAGCAACCGATACTGTCTTCTCCGACAACGCGACTTCCCCCGTCACATACAAACCCGGCGCCCAGCGCCGCTCGCGGTTATCGAGCAGTACACGCGCAGTCAGCGTTTGGCTGGCGGACTGACCGAGCGAGGCGATGTAAACAACCTTGCCGTCGGCGCTTAAGCCACCGTCGCTGCTTTTCACTCGCACCGCTTGCCCAACACGCACTTTCGACAAATCGCGTGGGAACAGTGACAACTCCACCCACACGGTAGAGAGATCGGCGACGGTGAACAGCGGTGCATCGCCTGCTTTCTCACCGGGATTGGCTTTGCGCTCGGTCACGACGCCCGAGAGCGTCGCGACTACGTTGTAGGTACGCAGACTTTCGTCGGACTCAACGGTGGCCATCACGTCACCTTGTTTGACGCTATCGCCCACGGCCTTCCCGATGCCGGAAATGACGCCGGGATAACGCGCCGTGATACCGCGCACACGCTCGGCGTTCGGTTGCACGGAACCATACAGCGGCAAGACTTCGCGAATGCCCGCTGGACCTGCGGTTTGCAGTTCGATGCCGGCGGCAAGCGCGGCTTTCTCATCAAGCTCGACATGGCCTTCGCCTTCTTCCTCGTGATCGCCTTCCTTCGCTTCGCCTTCCTCGTGTTTGCCATCGGCATGCTCGTCTGCACTAGCTGGCGTTTTAGTCGCGCCGGATTGTTCGGATTTGCCGCAGCCGCCCAGCGCCAACACGCAGGCCAACAACAGCGCCACTACATTTGATGTGTTCATGGGTGTGCTCTCGGAAATAATCATGGATTGGTTGCGGTGAGCGGTTCGCCGGTCAGGCGCTCGATCTCGCTTTGTAAGGTTTGTGCGCTGGCGGCCGATTCGATCAACGCGCGCTGCACTTCGAGGTAGGCGCGCTGACCGTCCACCAGTTCGAGGTAGCTGTAACGGCCACGGTCGTAGGCGTACTGCGTTTCTTGCAACGCTTTCTCCATCTGCGGCAAGGCATCGCGGCGCAGAACCGCCACCTCGTTGATGGCGTGTTGCAGCTCTTGATAGAGCTCGAACACCTGCGCGCGCGCTTTGACGAATGAAGATTCGCGCTCGGCATCTACTTGCTCACGCAACGCGCGCGCCTCGGCAATCGCAGGTGCGGCCTGCCGGCCGGAAAACAATGGAATGGAGAAGCCGAGCACGAAGGCGTTGTCGCGCGATTCCTGCAAGCGGCGCACGCCGGCCGACAACTGAAAGTTGGGCCTGCGCTGTGCTTCGGCCAGCCGTATCTCGGCATCGCGCAATCGCGCTTCGTTGGCGAACAGGGTGAAATCGGGATTGAGCTTGAGACGCTCGACTAGATCGTCGAAGGCGTTGGGTGCCGGCAGCGTATACAAATCCGCTTGAATCATGCCGAACTGTGCCTCGGGCTCGCCCCACATCGCCGCGAGTTTGCGGCGCGATGCGAGTAACTCGTGTTCGGCGTGTCGGAGTTCGATTTCCGCGCGCGTGAGTTCGACGTTGGCGCGATACAGCTCCACATCCGGCGACTTGGCCGCGTCCACGCGACGCTTCACCGCGTCGACCGTGTTGCGCGCAAGCTCGGTCGCTTGCCGCGTCAACTCCAGTTGCGCTTGATCGCCAGCCACGTGAATAAAGCGACGATTCACTTCCGCCAACACATCAAGCTGCGCTGCTTGCCGCTGCACAGAAAGCGCTTCGCGGCCCGATTGCGCGACCGCGATACGTTGTGCGCGCTTATCGCCCAGCTCAATGACTTGCGAGAGTGCAAAGGTAACTTCGGCGGCATCGAAGCCTTTCATGTCGCCGCTGCCCAGCACATTCTCCACATCCACCGACACTTCCGGTGCGGGCCGCAAGCTTGCGCCATCGATTCGCGCATCCTGCGCGCGCAACGAGAAACCGAACGTTTTGAGATCGGGATTGCCTTTCAGTGCTGCTTCGATGGCATCGCGCAACTTGAGCGGCTTATCCGGCGCAATCGTTTGCGCACTCGCCGCGGCTCCAAACCAACACACGCCCACGCACAAAGTGCGCACGAACCAATTCGACATGATGAACTCCCACAAACGAAGTCGCCGCATAGCGCCTGTTGGCGCGCGACACAAAACTACGAATCGACGTGGAAGTTAGAGCGGTGGCCCGCGCAGCGGCGGGCGGAGATAGGCGCGCGTAGCGCTAACAGGAAGGAAGAAATCAACTGACGGGACAACCGATCGAACGCGGGGCAGCAGGTGAAGAAGGACGACAAGCGCACCGATCAATCCCAACAAATCGAGCAACGTGGGTACTTTCTTGACCAAAGCATCGACGCCGACGCTCACATCCACATCCTCATGCCCGCCGGCCGAGACCCCACTGTCCATGTGGTGGCTGCCTGCATGACCGTCGATGTGCAGGCTCACCGGCGGTTCAAGGCCGTCGAAGCAATAATGCAAATGCGCGCCGCCGACCCGCATCATCACGATGCCGATACAGAGAAGGATAAGCAGAGTTCTCGATTGAGAGCGCAGACGCAGCATTGGGACAGTATTACCGCCGACCCAGCAAACTTCAATAGGCCGCAGCCTAATTGCGCGCAGTTCCAGGGGTAGTATCCGTTAGCAACATCACAGTCGGGCCAACTGCCAAAGGGGCACATCCATCGAGTCCTACCCGGCGTAGCAATTTATCGCCGCATCGACCATTAACGGCTGAACGCGAAACTGATATCGATCCCACTCTCCTTGCCATCTTGGCACTGCACGGAACATGCCCGCTTAACATGTCATTCATTCAGTTATCGTTGGCGCTACCTGCCAAGCATTCTGTCAAGCTTGTTTACGATATGAAGAAGGCCGACCATCCCGTAACGACTTACGAGTGCGCAAGGCATCCCTTCTGGAATAGTTGAATTCGTAGACGTCATCCAGTGATTTCTAACTTCTGGGTTCTTTGGATAAAGCGTTTTTAGTTGGAGATGAATACGAAGTAAATATCGGACTCTGTCCATTAGATCTCGATTCGACGGCAGCGGCGCGCCTTCTCGATAGCTTTTTAATTGTCGATAGCTTCTTAGTGGTAAACCTAAGAGACACGCTTGCTGAGAAGATCGTAATTGCCATTGATCCATCAGGCGCATCACGGCCCTTGCGAGGACGATTCGAACACGAAGACTCTGTGGTTCGTGCACTCTTTACCTCGCGCGCGACGCTAACAAAGCAGTTCTCTGACATCCTTTGTATGACATTTCAACGCATCTTGCATTGCATCGGCTACGCACGCTTCGATCGAGAGTTTTTTGATCGCTTAAAAATTGCTCGACCGCGCCAAAAAATACTCTCGGAGCGAAAGCGCGGCTCCGCCATCTCAACGACATCATCGTTTTGAGTTTCCCGTTCGCGCCACAATTTCATGCTAGCTATCGGATGGCAGAAGTTTTTCTCCGCGGATTCTGGAATCGCTAGCGATTCAATACGGTCCCAGTGTGGCTTAAGAAACATGAAAGAGAGGTGATCGCGCACGTGGACTCGTTCGATTCGCTCTTTCAGCAAGGTCACATGCGGCCTGAACCAAGGCAGCGCCAGAACGGCGGGCAAGCTTCGATAGAGATGATGCATGCGATGCATATGGAGATGGGTGTTTTGCATGACCTCCGCCTCACGGACCAACCCAAGAATGACTGTGAGTCCATCGAGATCGCATCGATGAACGAGGTTGATCACGTCGTTGCGCGTAATAATTGGAACAACTGTTTCAGTTGACAACCGCTCAGCTTCATCTGCAAACCTCCATGCGATTCCCAACTCGACCGTGTCGTGGGTGTATCGCGACAATTGATGCCGAATGAACTTCAGAGATAAAGGCAAGTCCTGCAGCAACGGAAAAAGCGGATGTCCGTTGAGGTCTGAAACGCCTGGGATGTCGGCGTCCATGGCTTTAATTTTCCGCGGACCTGGAGCACCCGATCCGTTGACCCAGCGCTTTTCAAGGTTTGAACGCCTGACGGGTCGCCCCTCCAAAACCGGATCGGCGTACTTCTTTCCGAATTGAAGTTCGGGCAAGCCGCTTTTTATAAGCGCATACGTGGTAACGACCTGCCCTCGAAGTTTCCGCACTTCCGGATCGTGACCACCGGGTTTCTTGCCGGTGAGCCGCCCGATTTGATCGGCGATCGACCAGTTGTCATCGCGTGTAATTCTAACGGTCACTTTTTGCCCCTCAACTTTGTGGTTGAAGTTCGATAGACGGCACCTACACTCAAACGGCGCGCCGCTATCGCCTATTTCCGGACAAAGGATACGTATCCTGACCAAGCAGTACTACACGGAACAATCTTCGGACCGCGCTGCGCTATTGATTGCGCAGTACGGTGAGCTCTTGTCTCTACGAGAAGTTGCCGGCGTTTTGAAGTACCCGTCCAGCGAAGCCCTGCGCCAAGCACACCGGCGCGGCTCGCTCAGTTTTCCCCTAACGAAGATTCCACATCGCCGTGGCTGGTTCGCCTCCGCACACGACGTCGCGGCCGTTTTGAATGGGATTGAAGAGAGTCTAAGACTGCAGCGCAATAAGGCGAATCAGAAGGAGGCCAAGGTGGACCCGTAATCTAAATATTGTTTATCGCGCAAGAAAAAAGGCCCAGATCTACTAAATCGGGGCCTTTATTCGAACACCAAACTTGAAGCGTTTCGCGTGTTCGTATTCTTACGCGACCCCATGCCTATTTGCAACACCAACATCGTTTGGTAGGGGATCGGCTGGTCTGAAATCGTCTAAACAACGAGAACCGCCCCACGTCGCCCTGCCTTTATGGAGGGTCGAATATGTCTGCGATTTCCGTTTTCCCCCTTTCTAATGTGAGATCCCGTAATGGTGGCCTAACGCCGGAAGAATTCACGCGATGGGCCGATAAACTTTCACTTACTTCCTCTGCGCGTAAATTCGTTGAGGCGGTCCGAGAGTCTCCTCCGTCTAGGCTCGTGGGACAGTTCGCTCATTGGAGTCGCTCAGGCGACTATCAATCGGAAAAGATGATGCACAGTGTTCAGTCGGAGAGCGAAAGCGCCGAGTGGGCATACATCCTCATCCTTGAGTACTCGAAGAAGTGTGTTGAATACCACGGACAGATTCTGTCGGTGACCGTAAAGAACACCTATGAAAACGGACGGTGCGTCTCCAGACCCTACACAGCTGACTTTCTGGTGATGTTGGACGATGACGTATACGCCGTCGAATGCAAGACTCATTCGCAGCTCCAGGATTTACTCATCGAACGGCCAACGGATTGGAAGCGGACCGACGATGGATATGTCTATCAGCCCGCAAAAGACGCGTTTGAAAAGCTGGGCCTCAAACATATTGTCTTTTCGTCCGGTGAATGCACCAAGGTGCAGTTCGGAAATCTTGGACTTCTTATTCACGCTCGCCACAGCGCTAACACGGTCACCGATGAACTAGCGAACAAGATGATCAGTGCCTTCTCCCATACAGCGTGCTTGCGGCTTTCTGAGCTACTTACGGAGTGCGGACACGAAGACATCACACCTTTTGTGCAGCTGATTGAGAGAGGGGTGTTATACGCACGTATAGAAAAGGATTCTCTAATGCAGCCGAATACCGCGTGGGTTGCGACCGATCCACGTGTATTTGAACATGTCACTTTCGACGACGTCAGTCACGAATCAGCTTCGATCGACTCGATCCCGTTAAGTATCCTGCCCAATCAAAAGTGCTTTGCTCATGCGCTCCACACTTTGGAACGACTGGCAATTAAAGCAACACCCCAAAGAAGCAGAGTCCGATGGCGAGGTAAGGTTAGACACGGAGCAGCGAAGGGATTATCCCCAGTACTCAGCTTGGCGCCAGCGTGGTCTAAGTGCGGCAACAGAGTCGTGAGACTGAATCGAGTGGTGCTGGAGTACTTTGAAAGCTATTTCAAAGAACACTATTGCACGGCGACGGCAAAGAGAATCATGGCTGCCTACCGCGAGTACGAGGAGCTTGCGAAGGAGGCGCATCCACTTTTTAAGCCGATGGGTCGCGATGCATTTAGTGATCGCGTTCGAGCCCGAAAACAAGCAAGCGCGGCGGGACATGGCGGCATTAGGGCCGAAATGGCAGCGGCTCCGCCGTCCGAGATTGAAGATCAGGCTCCACGCCCAACCCGTAATTTGGAGCTGGCGCACATCGATCACCACGAGACGGATGTGTACGTCCGCATCATCAGTAAGAGAGGCAAACACTACGTTGCACGCTGTTGGTTGACTGTGATGGTTGACGCAAGAACCGGGATGATATTGGCAATATGGTTGAGCCTAAAATCCCCGAGCAGACGATCCTGTGCCATGGTCATTCGACGCTGCGTGAAGGCCTTTGGCAAATTGCCGGAGAATCTCATCACAGACCGTGGCGCTGACTTTGAATCAAACTATTATTTGGAGCTACTAGCCTATACACGAGTCCATAAGAAAAGGAGACCCGTCAGCAATGCGCGTTACGGATCGGAAGCCGAACGCCTTTTTAAGATTCTCATTGAAGTATTCACGTCAAGGCTGTCCGGACGTCTACGGACAATTCTAGAGCGACGATCCGTCTCGAAATCCCACTCCGCCGAGGAGAACGCAACCCTTTCGCCAGAAGAGCTTTTCGAGATCCTTGAGAAGTTTCGCGAGTGGTACAACACCGAATACGTTGCGCCACACGAGGATCGACCGCCCCAGGAAATTCACGATTCGCTCACAAGACTCTGCAGCTGCTCCGGCAAGCCCGTGACGTACGACCACGCCTTCGAAATCGCGACAGCCGTCGAAACAAAGTCCTTCACAGTCGATCCGAGCAAAGGCTTTTCTACGGATATAGGCTGGTATTGGCATCCAAAGCTCGGCAACCTGACAGCGCGCAAAAAGAAACGCATTGAGGTTCGTGAAGAGCCAGACGACCCCTATCGCGCCTATGCTCTCGTTGACGGTGAGTGGATTACGTGCCGCAACACGAAGGACGCCGCCTTCGTCAACAAGGCACCCCATGAAAAGGCCGGCGAAGCCATGAGGTTGCTTGATGGCGCTTCAGAACGCCGCCAGGCCAAGCGCGACGCAGATGCAAAATTGACGCGCATCATCGTCGATTCTGATCGCGCGCGAGAAACCAAGAAGTTACCGCCCGTCTCGAACGAATCCAACGCGCCCCTTCCGCCAAACCCCTTCGATCGCATGCGAAAGCACACCGTGACAAAGCTGCCCATCACGAAGTGGAGGAAAGCCGTATGAGCTGGCATACCAAGTCGATCCAAGATATCAAAGATGCGCGAATCGAGCATCGTAACTATTACCAAGTTCAGCGCGAGTGTGTCGCGAGAATTACGTCTTGCGAACCTGGAGACGCGCTACTCGTCATAGGAGGCTTGCGCGTTGGCAAGACTCATCTAGGGGCGGACGTAATGAGAACCTCGTACGGAGAAATCGATCCCAATGCAGATCTCCAGCCCTACGTGATGGTGACTGCGGCCAACGCAAGCCACGCTGGTCAATTTTCGACCGGAGATTTCACGCGAGCTGCATTGCGGCAGGTACGACACCCCCTTTATTCCGATCGTGTTCTGCTAGCAGATTCACTCCCAATCAGGAACTCGATGGACAGGCGAACGGAAGGAGACATGCGTGAAGAATTGGTTCGCGCAATGATTCAGCGAAAAACGAAGACCTTGATACTCGATGAGATGCAGAACACCCGTTTCATTCTGGGCGGATCGGAGAAAGCCGCATGGTTCATACAATCGCTTAAGTGCGCTGCGTTCGACGCAGGTGTTGTACTGGTCATCATAGCGAGCTATGAATTTCTCTTGATCTTTGACCAATGCGAACAGGTTATTGCGCGTAGCGACATCATTCACTTCCCTGCGTACCAATCATCAAGCGACAAAGACCTTTACGCCTGGGAAGAAATCCTTGAGGCGTACACATCGAAGATACGCTTTCGAAAATCGGACTCATTGCGAAAATGGAACGAACTGCTCTTTGAGGAATCTCTCGGCTGCGTGGGTCTCCTCTCAAAATGGTTACGATCGGCGCTTGCTACTTCAATGGTGGCTGGATCGTCAAGCCTTCGACTTGAGCATCTTCTTGCGAGTCGACGAACTCCGCGCAGAACAGCCATTCTCATGGACGCGCTTAATTTTGGGGAAAGAAATCTGTTGGGTACAGACCTGGAAGACATCGGTGCACCCGAGTACGTGGATGACGTCAAAGCAAAAACAAAGCCGTTTGCGCGAAAGCCCAAACGCGTCCGGCCCACCGATCGATTGAGGGCGAAGGCATGAGCGCCTTCTTCCCGGTTGAGTTATTGGGGGCAGGAACGAGTGATGTTGAATGCCTTCCTAGCTATCTACTCAGATTTTCTCGGGCTCACGGAGTTTCAATTCCACGTCTTTTCGACGTGCTTCACGCGTGGGCGAATCGAAACACCCTCATTCAGCCCAGTTGCAAATGGGGCTTCAGGAATTTGACGCATATGAGTTTTGTACGCCCGAATGCAGCGACAGAGCTTTTGGTGAGAATTCTCTCCGTGGGTACGAAAATGGATGAGCTGAGAAGCGCGACATTCCTTGCGTTTGGCGTTGAACGAAGGAAGTACCACTATTTCATTTCTAGATACTTCAGGTGGTGTCCGCTTTGTGTGCTCGAAAGGCGAAAGAATAATGAGCCGGAATTCATAAAAATATTGTGGCTCCTGGTTGATCTGTCGTACTGCCATTTGCACAATCTAAAACTTAAGGCCGCGTGCATTCACTGTAAAAACCTTCAACATGCACTCGTCGCGGATAAGAGTGGAAGGTTTGTTTGCTGCTCTTGCAAAAAAGATCTGATCGCATTTCCAGAAGAATCAGACTATGTTCCGACGCACTGTCGTACAGGAGGCGATCTCGTGCAATTTATACAGTTCATCTCCGAAAATCCGCTAGTGCGATTCCCGAGCCGCGGGCCTTTGCTAATCATTCAAAAATTGGAGCACGAAGCATCCTTCAATCAAAAGTCCAAAGCGCTGCTTGCCGCGCTTCAACTGGTGTATCGCCATGCACTACGTGATCCCGACATTCATTTTACCGTCAAAGAACTGCGCACCTTCGCGTTGATCTGTGGTGTAGCCATTCATGATGTGTTGGCCGGCAACCTCAGCAATATCACGTCGCCTTTGGATTTTGAGTGGGACAATTCCCTTCATAGCTACGCAGCACCGATTCATATAAAGCGTCGCGATGTGGAAATCATAAAGAAGCGATTGTTGCTGCATCTAAATAAGGTGCGCGGCACCTATCCGTCGTTACGTTCAGTCGCTCGTGCAGTTGAAGTAACTGTCGGCTATCTGAGATACCGCTTCCCCATTATCGCGAAGCGAATTGCGAGGGAGTACATGTGCATGCGCGAAAAGAAGGCATTTACGAATAGATGCCATGCGCGAGCGGCGGCGATTGCTTATTTCACGAACAAGGGAATTGATCCAGCGATGAAAAGCCGCAAGAAAGCACTGAAGATCGTAAGGGAAAATACTCAGCTTGCGAAACACCTGGTAAGAAATGAAGTGAATGATATCTACCAGAGGCTACATAGCGGCCGTGTGTAAGATATGTAGTCAACAATCAAGCGATTCCTCGCCGAAAGTCCCGACGCCAGAGGACTCACGGTTCTTGGAATGCCGGCTGGATCGCCTCGGATGGAAATACCGTCAGGAAGGTTCAGCCGTAGACGTCTTGCTGGTCGGCAAAGACGGCAAGACGACCGTGTACACACATCACCGGTGAGAGCGAAGCGAGGAAGGGACCTGGGTTTAGAAAAAAGCCCGGTAAGCGCGCGGGCTGGGGGACTTTGTTGTCCAGCCTACAACCCGCCATCCGAGACCGGTTGCCCACGCTGGTGTGCACCAACACCATATGAAAATAAATATTGACCCTCCCACGATGGGAGGGTGCATGCTACACCCATGGCGCCGATCGAGGGGCCGCTTTGAGGTGAATTCATGCGTCCGACTCCCGCAAACGAAAAACCCGAAACCGACTACACCATCGGCGATGCCGCCGTGGCATCCGGTCTGTCCGTTAAGAAGATTCGTCACTACGAATCGCTTGGGTTGATTGCAAAAGCTACGCGGTCGAACGGCAATTACCGCGTCTACTCGCAGAATGAAGTGCACACGTTGCGCTTTGTTCATCGCGCACGCGGACTGGGCTTCTCACTGCTTGAGATCGAGACATTGCTCGGTTTATGGAAGAGCAAACGTCGATCCAGTCAGCAAGTAAAAGAGCTGGCGAATAAACACATCGCCGAGCTCGACACCAAAATCGAAGAATTGCGTTCCATGCGAGCGGCGCTTGCCGCGCTCGCGCATAACTGCCATGGCGATCATCGACCCGATTGTCCGATCTTGGATGATCTGAGCGGTCGGTCCGAAAATAGGATTGAGAGGAATTAATATGCTGCACTCCCACCACAATCACGCAGGGCATGGCACAAACAGCGCCGTCCCACTCGAAGCAGAATCCCAATCGTGCTGCTCTACATCAGGGGGCTCGAGGTCTGCGCAAGATGTAGCTAAGTCAACAGAGTCGCCAAACCAGACTCTGATCGACCCGGTGTGCGGCATGACCGTATCCGCAGACTCGTCGACTTCGCTCGACCATAACGGCACTCACTATGCGTTTTGCTCGAACGGATGTCGTACAAAGTTTCAAGCAGATCCGAGCAAATATCTCGCTGCCACGAGTGCCTCGCACGCGTGTTCGCACGGACATTCGCATTCACATTCACACGGACGAACGCAGCCGAATTTCCCGCCTGCGCCTGCGACTCATCATGCATCGGGCCGTTACACCTGCCCCATGCACCCCGAGGTCATCAGTGAGCAACCGGGATCGTGTCCGAAATGCGGCATGGCGCTCGAAAGGATCATCGAGGCAGCGCCCGTCGAGAAAGCGGAATGGACGTGCCCGATGCATCCAGAAGTGGTGAGCGACAAACCTGGGTCGTGCCCCAAATGCGGCATGGCGCTCGAGCCCAAGCTGCCATCCGTATCGCTCCATGATGAGAATCCAGAGCTTAAGGACTTCCGCCAAAGATTTTGGTGGACGCTGCCACTCACGATTGTCGTGACGGCATTGGCGATGTTCGCACATCGGTTTCATTGGATGGCGCCGACCACCCAAAGTTGGGTCGAGTTAGCGTTGTCAATTCCCATCGTGTTCTGGGCAGGCTGGCCATTTTTTGAACGCGGTGTGCAGTCCATCAAGTATAGAAGCCCAAACATGTGGACGCTCATTGGATTAGGAACGGGTGCTGCGTTTGCTTACAGCGTTGCAGCGACGGTTGCGCCAGGCGCGTTTCCGGAGACCTTCAAGTCGATGGGCCGCGTCGGTGTGTATTTTGAAGCGGCGGCGGTAATCATTTCCTTGACGCTGCTCGGACAGATTTTGGAGCTCAAGGCCCGGTCGCAAACATCGGCCGCGATCAAATCTCTACTTAGATTGTCGCCTAAGACTGCAAAGCGAATCAGAGACGATGGCACGGAAGAGGAAATCCCGATCACGCATGTGCATGTCGGTGACAAACTTCGCGTGCGGCCTGGCGAAAAGGTGCCGGTGGATGGGCTGGTTACCGCAGGCGATAGTGCTGTCGATGAGTCGATGCTCACGGGCGAACCGCTCCCTGTGAGCAAACATCCTGGCGATAAGCTAATTGGAGCAACCATTAATACGAGCGGCTCGCTCGTCATGCGCTCCGAAAAGGTTGGTTCTCAAACAATGCTGGCGCAAATCGTGCAAATGGTCGCGCAAGCACAGCGCTCCAAAGCACCCATGCAACGGCTTGCAGATCGGGTTGCCGGTTACTTTGTGCTGGCTGTGGTATCTGTTGCGATCCTGACGTTCCTCGCTTGGGGATTCTTCGGTCCGGAGCCGGGTTGGGTGTACGGCTTTATCAATGCGGTGGCCGTGCTCATCATTGCGTGTCCTTGTGCGCTCGGTCTTGCGACACCGATGTCGATCATGGTCGCGACGGGCCGAGCCGCGACGAGCGGTGTTTTGTTCCGCGATGCCGCAGCGATCGAACAGCTTCGCAAGGTCGACACGCTGATCGTGGACAAGACCGGCACACTGACAGAAGGAAAGCCCTCGTTCAACCGCGCCATTGCACTGCCGCCCTACACGGAGGACGAGCTATTGAAACTAGCCGCGAGCGTTGACCAAGGTAGCGAACATCCGCTGGCCGACGCAATCGTGAAAGCCGCTAGAGACCGAACGCTTACGCTGCACAGACTCGAATCATTCGAATCCAACACTGGAATTGGAGTGCGCGGTCAGGCGGGAGGAAAATCCATCTCAATCGGCAATACGGCGCTGATGACATCACTGAACATCGACACGGCGAAACTGCAAACACAGGCCGACGCGCTTCGTAACGAAGGAGCCAGTGTCATGTATGTTGCCATCGATGGCTCACTCGCAGGATTGCTGGCTGTCTCCGATGCCATCAAAGAAACCAGCCGCGTCGCGCTTGAAACCTTACGTGCAAACGGGGTGCGTGTAATCATGGCGACGGGAGACGGTATCGTCACCGCAAAAGCGGTCGCCAGCAAACTGGCTATTGAGGAGGTACACGGCGAGGTCAGACCGCATGACAAGCTGATGCTTGTCGAACAATTACAGCGTGGCGGATCATTCGTCGCTATGGCAGGCGATGGGATCAACGATGCACCGGCACTCGCCAAAGCCGATGTCGGTATCGCGATGGGTACAGGAACCGACGTCGCGATGAACAGCGCACCGGTCACCCTCGTAAAGGGCGACCTTCGCGGCATTGCCACTGCGCGCGCCCTATCGGTGGCGACAATCGCTAACATGAAACAGAACCTGGGCTTTGCGTTTATCTACAACGCCCTCGGTGTTCCTCTCGCGGCCGGTGTTCTATTCCCGTTTACGGGATGGCTTCTGTCCCCGATGATTGCGGCGCTGGCGATGAGCCTGAGTTCAGTCTCGGTCATCGGGAACGCACTGAGACTCCGGGGGTCCAAACTTGGCGAAGGCGCATAATGTCCGGGAGTACCGCAATATGTGCGGCTAGTCCCAATCCGATCTTGGCTAGAGCCTCCGATTGCTTCGAGTTGTGGTAACGTCCAAGTCGCTTTGTCTGCATGCTTAAGGGGTTTAAGTGCGTTTTGTTCGGCTGATCGTGCTTGTCGTGACGCTTGTCTCGCTGCCCAGTTATGGGTTTGCGATGCCGTCACGTGCGGACGATTGTCCTATGCGCTCAATGCATCCTACGGTGGAACCCGCTGCGCAGAGCGATGCACCTTTAATGTCCGATGCAAACTGTTGCCAAGATGGTAAAGCAGGTTCGCCTTGCAAGACGGCCAATGACGGCGCTACCTGTGGATCAAACTGCACGGCCTCGGCCCAATTCAAAGTGGGACATGGGGACGCCTTCGCATACATCGAATCGCTTTTGATTCCCGTGCAGCATGACGGCGCACGGTGGCGACTCGCGCCTTTTACTTCTCACCATCCTGACGGATTACTCAGACCTCCGACTCGTCACTGAACTTCGCTGACATTCCCGTGCGCGTGTGCGCTCGGTTTCATTTGCGTGGTTTAAGTGGACTGCAGTCATGGTCAAATCAATCGTACTGTGTGTATTCGCGGTGGCGTTCGCGCCAGCGCACGGCGAGCCGTTGTCATTTTCATCGGCGCTCAAAAAGGCCGAAGAGAATGCACCGGATCTAGCGCTCGAAAGTGCCGCGGTAAACGCCGCCAAAGCTGCATCAAAATCAGCGGGTAGTTGGCCGGACCCGAAGCTCGCGATCGGCGTCGAGAACGTTCCGGCGGAGGGTGCCGACGCGTGGAGCCTTTCGCGGGACATGATGACCATGCGCAAGGTCGGCATCATGCAAGACTTCCCCAGTCGCCAGAAGTCAGCCGCGTCGCGCGACCTCGCGGCCGCGTCGATTTCTAAAGCGCAAGCAGAAGAGCACATACGACGGATCGAAGTGCGCCGTGATACTGCCGTGGCGTGGATCAATCGGTATTACATTGAAAAGCAAAGCGCGTTGCTCGATGAGCTCGATCGAGAAAATCTGCTGTTCGCTACTTCAACCCAAGCACAGGTAGTTTCCGGTCGTAGCAACCCCGCGGATGCGATTGAACCCAAACAAGAAGCAGCCGACCTCGCGGATCGGCGCGACGCATTGGCATCGGCCGTCGCAAAAGCCAAGGCGGACCTGTCTCGGTGGGTTGGTGATGACGGTGCCGAGTTACTCGCCGGTGACCCGCCAACGATTGCGATCGAGGCAGCTGTGTTACGCGAACACATCGCGAAGCACCCTGAGCTTATCGCGCTGGTGCCTGTCGCCGAAATGGCGCAAGCCGAGCTTTACGAAGCGCAGGCTATGAAGAGTCCGGATTGGGGGCTTGAGCTGGCGTATGGCAAGCGCGGCTCGATGTTCGACGACATGGTGTCACTGCAAGTGACGGTCGGCTTGCCGGTCTTTTCAGGCCGCCGACAAGATCCGCTCATCGAATCGAAGCGCCAAGCGCTTAAAGGTGTGGATGCTGAGCGTCTTAAAATGCTGAAGGACCACACGCGCGAACTCGAAGTTGAATTAGCAGACTACGATAATTTAAGTCGACAACTCGAGCGGATGTCTCAAACACGGATTCCGCTCGCAACGGAACGAGTTGACTATCAATACGCCAGTTATCGAGGCGGCACCGCGGCGCTTTCCTCCGTACTTGCCGCGCGGCGTGAACTCATCGAACTTAAATTCAAGCAACTCGATCTTCGAGCTCAACAACAGATATTGGCCGCGAAGCTTTACTACAGCTACGGGGAGGGCGCGCGATGAACACGACCACACGGAATTCGATCGGCATCGTCATCGCCGTTGCGGCGTTTGGTGTTCTGGTTGGCTACTGGATCGGTCATCGAGCGGAAACGGGGGCGTCCAAAGCTTCAAGCGGCGAAAAGCAGGTGCTGTACTGGTTCGATCCGATGTATCCAAATCAGCACTTCGATAAGCCGGGCAAGTCGCCGTTCATGGACATGCAGCTCGTACCGAAGTACGCCGATGAAGCGCAAAGCGGGGCTGAAGGAATAAATATCGACGCAAGCATTGTGCAGAACGTTGGACTGCGCCTCGCCACGGTTGAGCGCACGGAAACCTCGCAAAGCGTTAATGCGGTTGGCAGTGTCGTCTTTGATCAGCGCCTTGCGGCCGTCGTACAAGCTCGTACCAATGGCTTCGTTGATCGCGTGTATGGTCGCGCGCTCGGCGATATGCTGCACAAGGGCGCTCCATTGGTGGATGTGCTTGTGCCGGAATGGGCAGGCGCACAGGAAGAGTATTTGGCGCTACAAAAGGCCAACGATCCTGCACTTATCGCTGCGGCTCGCGAGCGACTTCGTTTACTCGGCATGACCCCAGAATTAGTCGATCGAATCGAGAAGGAACGTCGACCCTTTACCAGCGTGACCGTTTATACACCGGTCAGTGGAGCCATTGAGTCGCTTGAAGTGCGCGAAGGGATGACCATCGCGGCTGGTGCGACGCTCGCGAAAGTGAACGGACTCCGCACCGTGTGGCTTGAAGCCGCGATTTCTGAGACTGAGGGTGCCGCGGCAATTGTTGGAAAACAAATCGAAGCGACGCTGACGGCCTATCCCGGAAAGATATTTAAAGGATCCATCATCGCATTGCTGCCCGAAGCGAACGCGGAGACGCGAACCCTACGAGTACGCATCGAATTAAAGAACGCCGACCTTCTCCTTCGACCGGGAATGTTTGCGCAAGTGAAGATCGACACGAGCGCACCTGCGCTGGCATTGACCGTGCCATCGGAAGCAGTGATCAGAAGCGGTAAGCGAAACGTCGTGATCGTATCTGATGAGCAGAACCGCTTTGTGCCGCAGGAGGTTGAGATTGGCGGCGATATGGGCGATCGCACGATCGTCCTTGGTGGATTGCAGGAAGGCCAAAAGATCGTGGCGTCCGGTCAATTCTTAATCGACTCTGAAGCGAGCCTTCGAGGCGTGCTCGCTCGAATGGGATCGATGAGTCAGCCGTCACCATCGTCGACACATACTGTCCATCACGCCACGGGAACGATTGAATCGATAGAAGCCAGTCGCGTTGTGTTGTCGCATGCAGCGGTCCCCTCGCTTTCCTGGCCGGCCATGACGATGGGTTTCAAAATCGGTAACGAGCATCAATTGCATGGATTGAAGAGCGGCGACCGTGTGGCATTCTCTTTCGAAAAACAGGGAAAGGACTTTGTGATCACAGAGGTACGACGCGAGGGAGCGCAGCCATGATCGCAGCACTCATCGAATGGTCGGTCAGAAACCGATTTCTAGTGTTGCTCGCGAGTGGCTTTCTTGCGGCTTTGGGGATATGGGCGCTCCGCAGCACGCCGATCGACGCATTACCCGATCTCTCCGATGTTCAGGTGATCATCCGCACGACCTATCCAGGACAAGCGCCGCAGCTTGTTGAAAATCAAGTGACGTACCCCCTGGCCAACACGATGCTGTCAGTGCCGGGTGCAAAGACCGTACGCGGCGTTTCTTTCTTCGGCGATTCCTTTGTCTATGTGTTGTTTGACGACAAAACCGACCTCTACTGGGCACGTTCCCGGGTGCTTGAGTATTTGAACCAAATTCAAAGTCGCCTCCCTCCTACGGCGAAGACATCGCTCGGGCCGGACGCCACGGGTGTGGGTTGGATCTTCGAGTACGCGTTGATCGACAAGACGGGCAATCACGATCTGAGTCAACTGCGCGCGCTGCAGGATTGGTTCTTACGATACGAACTCAAAACACTGCCAAACGTTGCCGAAGTCGCAAGCGTCGGTGGCATGGTCAAGCAATACCAGGTGGTGCTCGATCCAGCCAAGCTCGTGGCGCTCGGAATTCCGCATGGCGTCGTTGTTGAGGCGATTCAGGGCGCCAATCAGGAAACCGGTGGATCGGTACTCGAGTTAGCAGAGGCCGAATACATGGTACGCGCCTCCGGATACCTGAAGTCACTCGATGACTTCAAGCAGATTCCACTTGGCCTCGGAGCACAAGGCGTGCCGATTCGATTGAGCGATGTCGCGACCATCCAACTGGGACCGGAAATGCGACGCGGCATTACCGAGTTGAACGGTGAAGGTGAGGTCGCGGGCGGCGTGGTGGTCATGCGTTCCGGAAAGAACGCCCGCGAAACCATCAGGGCGGTCCAGAATCGTTTGGTTGAACTCCAAAAAAGTCTACCGACAGGCGTTGAGATCGTGACGACGTATGATCGCTCTCAACTCATCGATCGTGCCGTCTCGAATCTCACGCAGAAATTGATCGAGGAGTTCATTGTCGTTGCGGTTGTCTGTGTGCTCTTTCTGTGGCACGTCCGGTCGGCGTTGGTCGCGATCATTTCCCTGCCGTTGGGCGTACTCACCGCGTTTCTGATCATGCGGTACCAAGGTGTCAGCGCGAATATCATGTCGCTCGGTGGTGTCGCGATCGCAATCGGAGCGATGGTGGATGCTGCGGTGGTGATGATCGAAAATGCGCACAAGCGCGCTGAAGCATGGGCGCACGCTCATCCGAATCAAGTGCTCTCGGGTACTGAGCACTGGCGAGTGATGACCGATGCGGCGAAGGAAGTCGGACCGGCGCTCTTTTTCAGCTTGCTCATCATCACGCTGTCCTTTATTCCGGTGTTTACGCTCGAAGCACAGGAAGGACGATTGTTCGGCCCACTGGCTTTAACGAAAACCTACGCGATGGCCGGAGCCGCAGCGCTATCGATCACGCTTGTACCCGTGCTTATGGGTTATTGGATACGTGGCCGAATCCCATCAGAACTCAAGAATCCAATTAATCGCGGTCTCATCGCGCTCTACAAGCCGCTCCTCGATCGTGTGTTGGCGGCGCCGAAGGCGACGATCGCGATCGCACTCATCGCCTTCGCCTCCATCGCCTGGCCGATATCGAGACTCGGTGGCGAATTTATGCCACCGCTCAACGAAGGCGATCTCTTATATATGCCCTCGGCGCTACCGGGATTGCCGGCGTCGAAAGCGTCGGAGCTTCTGCAAATTACAGATCGAATGATCAAGTCGGTACCAGAAGTGGCTACCGTGTTTGGTAAAGCGGGACGCGCCGAAACAGCAACCGATCCGGCACCGCTTGAAATGTTCGAGACCACTGTTCAGTTTAAGCCGAAAAGCGAGTGGCGCGAGGGCATGACGTCGGCGAAGCTGCTGGAGGAACTGGACCGCGTTGTGAAAGTACCCGGGCTCACGAACATTTGGGTGCCGCCCATTCGCAATCGCATCGACATGTTAGCAACGGGAATAAAGAGTCCGGTGGGCGTCAAAGTGTCCGGCGCAAATCTGAGGGAAATCGATCAACTCGCTCAGCAAATCGCGACGATTGCAAAGGATGTCGACGGCGTATCGTCCGCAGTCGCCGAGCGTCTAACCGGCGGTCGTTACGTCGACATCGAGATCGATCGCGCCGCCGCGTCGCGATATGGCCTCAATATTAGCGATGTGCAGTCCGTCGTTAGCTCCGCGATCGGCGGCGAGAACATTGGCGAAACTGTGGAAGGCTTGGCGCGCTTTCCGATTAATGTGCGCTACCCGCGCGAACTGCGCGACTCAATCGAACTTCTTCGGCAACTGCCAATTTTGACGAACAGCAAACAGCAGATCACGTTAGGGACGGTGGCAAAAATTGGATTGAGCGAAGGACCGCCGATGCTCAAGACAGAAAACGCAAGACCGTCGGGATGGGTCTACGTCGACGTGCGTGACCGCGATTTAGCGTCGACTGTTCGTGATCTGCAGAAGGTCGTCGCAGAGAAAGTAGTTCTGAAGCCAGGCATGTCAATATCGTACTCGGGCCAATTCGAATACCTCGAACGCGCAAATGCGCGCTTGAAAGTCGTCGTGCCGGCCACGCTCGTCATTATCTTCGTGCTTCTGTATCTCACCTTCCGTCGATTGGACGAGGCCGCGCTTATTATGGGGACGCTCCCGTTCGCGCTGACCGGCGGAATCTGGTTTCTGTATGTGCAAGGCTACAACCTATCAATCGCAACCGGTGTGGGCTTTATTGCGTTAGCCGGCGTCGCTGCCGAATTCGGCGTCGTCATGCTCATGTATCTGAAGCACGCGGTTGCAGATCGCGAAAAGAATGGACGATCACTGTCTGAGGCTGAACTTGATGAGGCAATTCGCGAAGGCGCGGTACTCCGTGTGCGCCCGAAAGCGATGACGGTGGCAGTCATCATTGCCGGATTGTTGCCCATCTTTTGGGGCAGCGGAGCGGGATCGGAAATCATGAGTCGAATCGCCGCACCGATGGTGGGCGGCATGATCACAGCGCCGCTTCTGTCGATGTTCGTAATACCAGCCATTTACCGATTGATGCTGTCGAAGAGTGTCCGACCAAATGCCGGATAGCGGTTCGTATCAGCCGAGGTAAAATTGGCCTCCAATCGTTCGGCCAGAGTTTGGTGTTCAGTAACCGCCAGTTAATGGTGTCATGCGCAGTTCCTACAACACACTGGAGTGCGCAACCTTTGTGTTATTCGGCGGCCACACTATGCCCGCCTGCGGTCATAGTGTGGCCATTCCGGCCAAACTATTGCCACCGCACCATGAGGGAGCATTGTTGTCGAGGGTCGAGACAAATTCACGTTCTTTGGAAGCAACG
>CAZQYC010000038.1:0-36344 GCA_964597495.1 uncultured Steroidobacteraceae bacterium
GATGAGGTCGACAGCGCGTTGGTGACGAACGATTTCGCGACGGTGGTGCGGGGCACTTTCTGCTCAAACCAGGTGCGCACATCCTCATCGAGCGCAATGCCGTGCATGTAGTTGTAAAGCGCCCGTTTCAGAGCGCCGCCCAGCGTGTCATGGTCGACGCCGGTGGCGTCGATGAAGTTGACGTCATTGTTTGCGAAAGTGACCTGCTTCGGCGGCTGCAAGGTAATTTTGTAGGCGCTCGGATTCTTGCCGACCGGCGAGTGCACCGTGCACGTGAAACGATGAAAGAAACCCGATTGAATGCAATTGGCGGCGAACAGTTGACGCACGTATTCCAGCGCATCGACGGTCTCTTGCACGGTTTGCGTTGGAAAACCGTACATGAGATAGGCGTGTACCAAAATGCCCGCGTCCGTGAACGCACGCGTTACGCGCGCTACCTGGTCGACTGATACGCCTTTCTTCATAAGCTTCAGAAGGCGATCGGAGGCCACTTCGAGGCCGCCGGAGATTGCGATGCAGCCACTGTCGGCGAGGAGTTGGCATAGTTCGCCATGAAACGATTTCTCGAAACGGACGTTACCCCACCAGGAAATGGCGACTTTACGCTTGATCAGTTCGAGCGCCAGCGCTTTCAACGCCTTCGGCGGGGCGGCCTCGTCGACAAAGTGAAAGCCGGTTTGCCCGGTTTCCCGCACAATGGCTTCGATGCGATCCACCAACAATGAGGCCGATGCAGTTTCGTAGTTGGAAATATAGTCCAGGCTTACGTCGCAAAAGCTGCATTTCTGCCAGTAGCAGCCCTGGGCGATCGTCAATTTGTTCCAGCGACCGTCCGACCACAGTCGATGCATGGGGTTGAGCATGTCGAGCAGCGACAAGTATTGCTTAAGCGGCAAGCCATCCCAGGTGGGCGTTCCAAGTTCGGAGAACGCGATGTCGGGTTCTTTGTAGTCATGAAAGTGCACCGTTCCCGTATCGGTTTTGCGAACGTAAGTTCGAACCAAGTCGGAGGTGGGTCGCCGTCCTTGCTGGTGTTCGATCAGCGCTAGCGTTGGCCGTTCGCCGGCGTCCAAAGTCACGTAGTCGAAGTAGTCGAACACGCGCGGTTCGTCGAGAGTCCGCAGCTCGGTATTGACATAGCCGCCGCCCAACACAGTCGTTATCGACGGATCATGTTTTTTAATGGATTGCGCTATTCGGAAAGCGGCATAGACGTTGCCTGGGAACGGCGTCGAGATCAAAACCAACGTGGGTTGATG
Source organism: uncultured Steroidobacteraceae bacterium (assembly GCA_964597495.1). Classification (GTDB taxonomy): domain Bacteria; phylum Pseudomonadota; class Gammaproteobacteria; order Steroidobacterales; family Steroidobacteraceae; genus CAZQYC01. The sequence goes on from CAZQYC010000038.1 coordinate 1,263, forward strand.
CCGATGCACAGCTTCCAACGTGAGTTCGCGCAACAGACGATCAACTAAAGTGGGCGGAGTTGAAAGAGCCGCAGCGAGCGGCTCGAAAGTTGGCTGGCTTGCCGCCAACGATTCCGCATAGCGCACGAACTCGAAACGCGAATCGACGGCGTCGCGAATCACGTCGGCAAGATCGTTTAAGTAGAGCGTAGCAAGGTGCCGCGCTCGATCCTGGATGCCTAACGCGCCGAACGCCCAAGCGAGTGCATCCCCCGATTCGTCGGAGTAAGCATCGAGCGACTTAAAGCGCGGCCCTTCCGGCAAGTACGTGCGCAAGCAAATGCGATGCGCCAGCGTTGAATCGCGGTCTTGCAGGAAATTCAGCACGTGAGGAAGCGTCACGCGGTAGCGCAGGAATTGCCGGTCGAAAGTCACAACGGAAGGCGTCTGTTTCCTTTTCGGAAGGGAATCGACGTCGCGCCGAATTTCATCGAGTCCTTCGTCGGAGAATAATTTCAAGACCAGCTTGATCGCCAGATCTTCTTGGTGTGCGTGAATGTCCCGAGAGCGAAGAAAACCGGTGAGATACGCGGTCGAGGGATAGGGCGTATTGAGCTGCGTCATCGGCGGGATGATCGACAGCACTCGCGTCATGGCGGAGAGGTCGGTCACGAGCGCTCGAACGGGAAGGCTAGAACTTCGTCGATGTGCTTTGCGCCCATGGCGCACATGACCAAGCGATCGAAACCGAGCGCAACTCCTGAGCAGTCGGGCAATCCGTGCTCAAGCGCAGCTAGGAAGCGGCTGTCGAGTTCGATCGGCGGCAGGCCGCGGCGCGTACGATCGACGTTGTCTGCCTCGAAACGCCGGCGCTGCTCTCTTACGTCGACCAATTCGTGAAATCCGTTGGCGAGTTCGATGCCGTCCAAGTACGCTTCGAAACGCGAGGCTATTCGGCCTTGCGTGCGCGCCAACGCGGCCTGCGACGCGGGGAAGTCGTGAATAAACGTCAATCGTTCGCGCCCGAGCTTCGGGCCGACGAGCGTGCTGACGATAAGGTCCAAACACGCGTCACGATCTTGTTCGAGATGTTTCGGCGGATCGATTCCACCGTTCGCGAGCGCGCTCAGCAGCACGGAAGAGGGATCGTCCAGTGCATCGACGCCGGCATGCAAGTGCACGGCATCGCGATAACTGATGCGTTCCGCGCGTTCGCTGCTGCGATGTGCGGGCAACAGCGCGGTGATCAATTGCTCCACGTCGTTCATCAACGCATGATGATCGATGCCGAGCCGGTACCATTCGATCATCGTGAATTCGGGATTGTGGTGGCGTCCCCGTTCTCCGCCGCGATAGACGCGTGCGATTTGATAGATATCGCCGCAGCCGGCCGCAAGCAGGCGCTTCATCGCATATTCGGGCGAAGTGTGCAGGAAGCGTGTTTCCGTTCCGTAGTGGACGCTCATGCTGTGGAGGTGCACGTCGGAGACGCCAAAGTGGCTTAACGTCGGCGTCTCCACTTCGAGCGTTTTCGTGGCGGCGAAATACTCTCGTGCCGCGCGAAGCATCTTTGCTCGAAGTTCGAGCGCGCCGAAAGAGGCGGAGGGGAGCCAGGAGGTCATGGCATCTCGGGATTCATCTCGATGTTCATCTCACAGTTCCGATCCGTTCACCCATCTTCACCACGGAGCCTGCTTGCAGCGACGGGCGCCAAGTGACGAACTCTGGTTCGGTGACGATGATGACCGTCGAACCCATGTTGAAGCGACCCGATTCCTGGCCCTTCGCCAAGGCGGTGCCGATGCCTTCTGCGATGCGGAGAGGTTGCTTGCGCGTTCGTGGCGGGGGGTTTACTTCCCCGCACCAGGTGGTTTCCATGCTGCCGACATGTAGAGCGCCGATATAGGCCATGGCGAAGGATCTCGCTTGCGTCCCGTGTGCCTGTCGTTGAACGTCGAAATCGCACACTACGCGTTCATTGCGCGCGAAGAGACGCGGTACGGTTCGCGCGGTCGCCGCATTGACGCTGAAAAGATCGCCGGGGACGTAAATCGTGTCACGAACTATTCCGGCGAACGGCATATGAATGCGGTGATAGTTGTAAGGCGCCAGGTAGATCGTAGCGAATGAACCGCCCCGGTACTTTCGGGCGCGGTCGGCATCGCCGCCAAGCAGTTCGAGCAGCGAATACGTTTGCCCCTTGGCCTGAAAAATAACGTGATCGTCGATGTTACCGCACTGGCTGACGGTTCCATCAACGGGGCTTACGAACGCATCGGCATCCATCTCGATAGGACGTGCTTCAGGTTTCAGCGCTCGTGTGAAAAAGGCGTTGAAGCTGCGATAAGCATAGGGATCGCGTTCGACGGCTTCCTCCATGTTGACGCGATATCCTTTTAGAAAGAGCGAGAGAATGCGATTGCGTACCCAAGTGCTTTCACTGCGCATGAGGGCGTAGACGATGCGCGACATGAGATGTTTCGGCAACGCATATTGCAGCATCGCGAAAGCGCGATCGCCCGATGTGTTGAGAGGCGTATTCACGGGCGTACTCATGGGTTCATTCCGACGAGCACTACGTGGAGGTTTCTAGGGAAGGTTTTAAGGTCGGAGACGCCGCGCGCGAGCAACATACCGGTGAGTGCGGTTACAATGCCGGCCGCGACGCGCTGCAGGGAAGTGGTCTTTTTTGCCATACGTTCATTATTTCACGGCGTGGCGTCATCCGCAGATGGTTTTGAGTTTCACAGATTGCAGTCAATGCCCTCGGTAGAACAACACATTCAGCAGAGTGCCCTATTGCTCGACGCCGCGCAGGTTTGGTTTGGGCACGGGTCGGACAACGCGGTGGATGAGGCGGCGGAGTTGATTTTTTTTGCACTCGGGCTGAATCACGAAGACGCTGCGGCGTTGTACTCGCGTCCGGTGAGTCCTGAAGAGGAATCGATCATTCGAACGCTGGTGCAGCGGCGCATCGACGAGCGTATCCCGGCTGCCTATCTCACTCATCGAATGTGGTTTTGCGGTCATGAGTTTTACGTCGACCAGCGTGTTTTGGTGCCGCGTTCACCGATTGCGGAACTGATCGAACGTCAGTTTGCGCCCTGGATTGATCCGGACCTGATCGAAAAGGTTCTCGATATCGGGACGGGTTCCGGATGTATTGCCATTGCAACCGCGCTGGCTATCGAGCGCGCGACGGTGGATGCCGCCGACGTCTCGCGCGAAGCATTGGCAGTCGCGCAAATAAACATCGACCGACATGCCGTGCAAGCTCGTGTGCGCGCCGTCTGCGCCGACGTGTTCGACGGATTGGCGCCCAAGAAATATGATTTGATCGTCTCCAACCCTCCTTACGTAAGTGCACAAGAGATGATTGAGTTGCCGGAGGAGTATCGGCGCGAACCGGAGGGCGGTTTGCTCGCCGGAGAGGACGGATTGTCGATAGTGCGCCGACTATTGTCGGGCGCCGAGCGGTTCTTGCAGCCCCACGGCCTATTGGTGGTGGAGGTCGGCGACACGGAGTCCACGCTCTGTGCGGCGTATCCGAATCTGCCGTTCACTTGGCTCGAATTCGAACGCGGCGGAGGCGGCGTGTTCTTGCTGACTGCGGAGCAACTGGCTGAATATCGTAGTGAGCTTGGCCAGAAATAATAAGGCTAAAGATAAGATTCAGACGAGAACCGACGAGAACGTTAAACTGGAACCATGTCAGGCAATACCTTCGGCACTCTTTTTACAGTGACCACCTTTGGCGAAAGCCACGGTCCCGCTTTAGGCGCTATCGTGGATGGTTGCCCGCCCGGACTCGATCTTTCGGCGGATGACATTCAGCGAGATGTCGAGCGGCGGCGAACCGGTACGTCGCGTCACACGAGCCAGCGCAAAGAACCTGATTCCGTCAAGATTCTCTCCGGTGTATTCGAGGGCAAAACGACCGGAACGCCCATCGGGTTGCTAGTGGAAAACGAAGACCATCGGTCGCGCGACTACGAGAAGATCAAAGATCGCTTTCGCCCGGGTCATGCCGACTACACATATCAGCAAAAATACGGCTTTCGCGACTATCGCGGCGGTGGACGTTCTTCCGCCCGCGAAACTGTCATGCGCGTCGCGGCAGCGGCGATTGCCAGGAAATATCTGCGTGAGAAATTGGGCGTTGAAGTCCGAGGCTATTTAGCGCAGCTCGGGCCGCTGAAGCTTGAGCCGGCGCGTTTTCGTCCCCTCGATCTCGGCATTGTCGATAGCAATCCGTTTTTCTGTCCGGACGCATCGCGTGTTGCAGAGCTCGAGGAATACATGATCCAGCTCCGCCGCGACGGCGATTCGGTCGGTGCGCGCGTGAATGTGATTGCCACCGGCGTTCCTGCCGGTCTCGGCGAACCGGTTTTCGATCGTTTGGACGCCGATATCGCCTTCGCCATGATGAGCATCATGGCAGTGAAGGCGGTGGAAGTGGGGGCGGGTTTCGATGTCGTCGCCCAGCGCGGCAGCCAGCATCGCGACGAATTAACCCCGACGGGGTTCAAGAGCAACAACGCAGGTGGCGTCTTGGGCGGGATTTCGTCGGGGCAGGACATTCAAGTGAGCATTGCGCTAAAGCCCACGTCGAGCATTACCATCCCCGGCAATACGATCGATCTCGATGGGAATCCGACCGATGTCGTTACCACGGGACGCCATGATCCCTGTGTGGGATTGCGTGCCACTCCGATTGCCGAGGCCATGTTGTTGTTGGTGCTGATGGATCACTACCTTCGCCACCGTGCTCAGAACGCCGATGTGATGTCGCGCACACCTCACATCGCTAAGTAGTGCGCCGAATCCCTAACTCATTCGATAATCATTAAATAGGGCGCTGAAAATAGGGCGCTGACGAGGCAAATCGAGCGATGACGAAGCAGTGGAACGTAGCCGTGGTGGGTGCAACCGGATTGGTCGGTAGCACCATGATTTCCATTCTCGAGCAACGGAAATTTCCGGTTGCCGAACTCTTTCCCTTGGCCAGTAGCAAGTCTGTGGGCAAGAAAGTGCGTTTTGCCGGCCGCGATGTGGCTGTTCAGGACTTGGCGACCTTCGATTTTTCCAAAGCGCAAATCGGATTGTTCTCGGCGGGCGGCAGTGTCTCTGCCGAATACGCGCCTAAAGCGGGAAAAGCAGGGTGCGTGGTGGTCGATAACACGTCACATTTCCGCTATCAGGACGATATTCCCTTGGTGATTTCCGAAGTAAATCCACACGCCATCGCGGGCTTCAAGAAGCACAACATCATCGCCAATCCGAACTGCTCCACCATGCAGATGCTGGTTGCTCTCAAGCCGATTCACGATGCCGCCGGAATCGAGCGCATCAACGTCGCCACTTATCAGTCGGTGTCCGGAGGCGGTCAGAAGGCGATGAACGAATTGACCGATCAAGTGCGGGCTATCGGCGCCGGAGAGCCGATTTCACCCAAGGTGATTGCCAAGCAGATCGCCAATAATTGCGTACCCCATATCGACGTCTTCCTGGACAACGGGTACACCAAGGAAGAAATGAAAATGCACTGGGAGACCCAAAAAATTATGGAAGATTCGGCTATTCGTGTGAACGCCACCGCAGTTCGGGTCCCGGTCTACGTGGGACACTCTGAGGCCGTTCATATTGAGACACGCCGCAAGATTTCGGTGGAGCAAGTCAGGGAACTCCTGAAAAAGGCTCCCGGCGTCGTCTTGATGGACGAGCGCCGAGCGGCCGGTTATCCCACGGCGGTAACCGAGGCTGCCGGGCAGGATCCGGTATTTGTAGGCCGAATTCGCGAGGACATTAGTCATGAGCGCGGCTTAGATCTCTGGATCGTGGCCGACAACGTTCGCAAAGGCGCGGCTTTGAACAGTGTGCAAATCGCCGAAATCTTGGTGAAAGACTATTTGTAAGCTATAGTCGCGTGCGTTAAGTCAAGAAGCACGGGCTTTTCGGAATCATCGAGTTACGGGCTTTATTTAAGCTACGGGCTTTATTAAGCGATTTGGTTTAAATACATTTTCAAAACTGACATCTTGCCGGCCAAAGGTCGTTTGACTTGCGATCTAAGGTTCAGGGAGAGCTGAAGCTGATGACGCGAATCATCCCGCGCCTCTTAAAGGGCGCCATCTTGGGTTCCTTGCTGAGTCCCGTGACGCTCTTTGCGTTGGGATTGGGGGAAATCCATCCGAATTCGGCATTGAGCCAGCCGTTCGACGCAGAGATCGAGCTGGTTAGCCCGACGGCGGAAGAATTGGGCTCGCTCAAGGTAGGCATTGCTGGTGCCGAAATTTATGCGCGTTTTGGCTTGGATCGCCCTGCATTTTTATCGAATCTCGTTTTCAAAGTAGTCCCGACCGGCGACGGTCGAGCGGTCGTACGGGTTACCTCGACGCGGTCGGTGACCGAGCCGGTCGTGACGATGCTGGTTGAAGCGAATTGGGCTGGCGGGCGCACCGTCCACGAATACACCGTATTCCTTGATCCTCCTGTTTTCATGCCGCAGCCGGCACCGTCCGTGCCGGTGCCTGAGGAACCCAGGGCTCCGTTCCCACCCCCATCGAGCGATCAGGGCCGACCAGCAGGTGTCATTGAGCGAACGCCGGAACCGACAACGATCGCGCCTCCCGCGGTTGTTCCGTCGCCCGTAGAACAGACACCCGTAGAAAAAACGCCCGAGCCCACTGCACCGACGGCATCGGAACCCGCGGTAACGACCACGCCCGCTGAACCTGCTATCACGCCAGCACCTGCAGAGGAAATTGCGCCGACTCCAAAGCCATCTGAACAGCCGGCGGTTGAGTCGGCACCCACGCTGGCAGGCGAAAACTATGAAGTTCAGCGTCGCGATACGCTGTGGAAAATTGCCAATCGCCTGCGTCCGGGCACGCCGCAAATGATCAATCAGACGATGGTTGCGCTGTACCGTGCCAATCCATCGGCATTCGTTGGCAGCAATATCAATCGGCTGCGGTCCGGCGTCGTGTTGCGCATTCCCACCGATGACGACCTGTTGAGTGTCGATGTGCGTGAAGCCAACGCCGAAGTGGCTCGCCAATACAATGAATGGCGACCCAAGGTTACTGAAGAGCCTATAGATACCGGCCGATTGCAATTGGTGACGCCGACAGAGCCCGTGCAAGCTCCTTCCGCTGCCCAGCAGGCCCAACAGGCAGCAGCTGCTAAAGCAGCCGCGAAGGCTGCGAAGGACGCTGAGGATGCAGCTTCCAAGGCAGCGGCGGATGCCAAAGCAAAAGCAGATGCTGCGGCTGCCAAGGCGCAAGCCGATGCGGAAGCCAAGCGGTTGCTCGATCTCAAGAATGCCGAATTGGCTCGCATGCAACGCGAGCGCGAGGAGCAGGCAGCTGCTGCAGAAGCGGCTCGGAAAGCGGCAGAAGCTCAAGCACAGGCTCAAAAAACGCCTGAGCCAGCGCCTACGACACCGGAACCCGAAGCGGCGCCTACGCCGCCTGCGGAGACTCCGCCGGTCGCTCAAACCGAGACTCCACCCCCGGCGCCGACCGAAACGCCGGAGCCTTCATTGGCCGATAAAGTGGGCGAACTGCCCTGGACCAATATTCTTATCGGTCTTGCCGCGCTGTTGATCGGCGGTGCGATCGTTGTTTACTCGCGCCGACGTAAACCCGAAGCCATGCAATTCCCGATGCCGGACTCCGGCACGGTTCCGACCATGACGGCTGCCGATTTCGAAGCGGCGCTTGATCGCGGTTCGAAGCACAGTGAGTCTGATTCGGCATTCGATGATCCTCGTGCCATGCAAGCCGAGGCGATCGATACCGTAACGGATCTGCCGGCGGGTGTGACCGAATCGCTGTCTGATGCGCCGCGGGCGCCTTTGCGCAGCGCCGACGACACGATGAGCAGCGAGGCGCCCATTCATGTCGATCAGCAGGATGCGTTGGCGGAAGCCGATTTCCACATGGCGTACGGGCTGTACGATCAGGCAGCCGACCTGATCAAGATTGCGATCAATCGCGAACCTGCGCGTCGCGATCTCAAATTCAAGCTTTTGGAAATCTTCTTCGTCTGGGGCAACAAGGATTCGTTCGTCGACGCTGCTCGCGATCTATATGAAACCCGTGATGTCGCTCCGGCCGGCGAATGGGATCGCATCCTGGTCATGGGCAAGCAGATCGCCCCCGAGAATTCGATGTTCAAGGGCGGTGCCCAGCATGTCGGCGACATGATCGACGTCAATCTCGAAGGCGGCGAAAACCGAGTCGACATCGACTTGTTCGCAGCGCCGGAAGGCGGCGAGATCGGTAACAATTTGGATTTCGAAGTCGGCAGTACCGGTGCGCGCGCGAAGCCCGGCAATCTCGATTTCCTGCTGGATGAGACGGCCAATCGAAAACCGCCCTCCGACTTGGACGACACGCGCGAAATGGATGCCAACGCGCGTACGCAAGAAACCCCGACCATCGAGTCGCCGATGCTCGACGCAACGGCTGAACGACCCATGGATCGAACCGTCGAACGACCTGCCTTGCGGGTGGGTGAACAGACGATCCGTGAACGCACGGCCGGGTTGAGCTTCGACAAAGACAGTAATCTTGTGCCGACCGGCGACCAAACGGCCGAATTGTCGATCGACGATTTGGGATTGGATGTCGGTGGGCTGGAGTCCACCGGTTCGCTGGATCATACGTCGGCCCTTTCCGAACAACTGACGGATCAAATCGGCGATGACGAACTGACGCGCATCGCGCAGGCACCGGCCATGAAGCCGCCTCCGCGCCCAAGCAGCATGGAGCCGACGATGGAAGTGCCGGCAATGGGGCTCGATCAAGTTGCCAAGCGCGGCAACGGAGCCGACAGCGGACATGATGGTGATGGTGATGAGGAAGGCGTGAGCACGATCTACCTCGAGCAAATTGCGAATGAGGCAGGCGAGTATGTCGATACGCTTGGGCCGAGCGGCGGCGATACGGCAATGCTTGGTCCTGAAGACTTGGATTTGGATTTAGCGAAATTGGGTGAGGAAAGCCGTGCCGAGGAGAGCGCCCCTCGTCGTAAGGCAGCGGCCGATATGTCGCCGACCGTCGAGCATCCGCGTCCGAAAATGGATCGAGCGGAATTGGTTGCAACTTCCCAGTTGCCGGAGATGGAGCCTGTCACGATGAGCGAAGTGGGCACTAAGCTGGATCTTGCCCGCGCCTATATGGATATGGGCGATCCTGACGGCGCGCGCAGCATTCTCGAAGAAGTGCTGGGCGAGGGAAATTCCGGACAGCGCGCGGAGGCGCAACGTTTACTCGATTCGATTCGTTAGCAATGTGAGCGGTGATTAGCGGCTAGTGGTCGGTCAGAGACGTATTTCTTGCCCATTCGCCCGCCACCGATCATCGGTCACGTCCACTCATGCCCCGCATCGCTTTCGGTCTGGAATACGACGGTAGTCGCTATCGCGGCTGGCAGACTCAAGCGCATGCGGTCAGCGTTCAGGCGGAACTCGAGAAAGCACTGAGCTTCGTTGCGGATCATCCCATTACCGTCACATCGGCCGGACGCACCGATGCCGGTGTGCATGCCTCGATGCAAGTCGTGCATTTTGACGCCGTCGTGGATCGCGGAGCTCGTGCGTGGGTTTTGGGAGCGAATGCCGAACTTAAAAACGATATCAGCGGTTTATGGGCTCGGACTGTTCCCGATTCCTTTCATGCTCGTTACAGTGCACAGGCTCGAACCTACCGATATCGAATTTTGAATCGGCAGTCGCGACCCGCGCTCGAGCGGGAGCGCGCTTGTTGGGTCCGCCAGCCGTTAGACGCGCAGTGGATGAACCAAGCTGCGCAATCTTTCGTCGGCGAGCACGATTTCACGTCGCTACGCGCCGCTGAATGTCAATCCAAAACGCCTATGAGGCGTTTGGAAGCTATTTCAGTTGCGCGTCTGGATGGGCACGTGGAACTTGTCGTGACCGCTAATGCGTTTCTGCACCATATGGTGAGAAATATCGCCGGGGTGCTCATCGCGATCGGAGTAGGCGATCGGCCGATCGAATGGAGTGCCGAGGTGCTGCAAGCACGCGACCGACGATTGGCCGGGGTGACCGCGCCGCCTCAAGGCTTGACGCTGGTCGGCGTTCGGTATCCGCCCGAATTTGCCTTGCCGAGCGAACCCGAGGTAGCTGTCAATAAGTTCACTTGCCCGGCGTTTAATGCTCGCGTATAGATACAGGTAGATCTTCCTAGATAACAGAGTACGACTATGACTTGGTTCGAGAAAATCATGCCCTCGCGCATCAAGACCGAACGCCGCACGCGGTCGGTTCCCGAGGGATTGTGGATGAAGTGCGCGGCCTGCGATGCCGTGCTGTATCGCGTCGAGCTCGAACGTAATTTGCAAGTCTGCCCGAAGTGCGGCCACCACATGCGTATTGGCGCGCGCGATCGCTTGGAGCGATTTCTCGATGCGGATTCTTGGCAGGAGATCGGAGCGAACATCGAGCCGGAAGACCCTCTCAAGTTTCGTGCCCTAAAAAAATACCGCGACCAGCTCGCGACCGCGCAAAAGTCCACGGAGGAAACTGACGCACTGGTCGTGCTTGCCGGCAAGCTCTTGGGCCAGGAGGTCGTGGCATGCGCATTCGAATTTGAGTTCATGGGCGGCTCGATGGGCTCCGTCGTCGGCGAGCGTTTCGTGCGCGGCGCGGACTACTGCTTGCAGCACCGGACGCCGCTCATTTGCTTCTCCGCGAGTGGCGGCGCGCGCATGCAGGAAGCTCTCTTATCGCTGTTGCAGATGGCGAAGACCAGCTCTGCGCTGGCGCAAATGGCGCAGGCGCGGCTGCCGTACATATCGGTCCTAACGGATCCCACGACTGGCGGGGTGTCAGCGAGCCTGGCCATGTTGGGTGACATCAATATTGGCGAGCCGAAAGCGCTGATCGGTTTCACCGGCCAGAGAGTCATTCAACAAACGGTGCGCGAAACCCTGCCGGAAGGCTTTCAACGCAGTGAATTCTTATTGGATCACGGTGCGATCGACATGATTCTGGATCGGCGTGACATGCGCGAACGCATTGCACAGATGCTCTGCCTGTTGATGCGCAAGCCTGCGCCGGTCGCAGAGCAGGCGGCGTGAGTCGAGACGCTAGGCGCGAGACGCGAACACTAAACGCGATCGATCAGCTTCCTCAGTCGCGTTCCACGCCCGGCACGCGGTACGAAAGTCTCGCCGACTGGCTCACTTACCAAGAGCAACTTCATCCGCGCGTGATCGATCTCGGTCTCGAGCGTCTCGTGCACGTTCTTGCCCAACTGCAATGGCGCGGATTCAAGTGTCCGGTGATCACGGTTGGCGGGACGAACGGCAAAGGCTCGTGCGTGGCTTTGCTTGAAAGTATCCTGGCCGCTCAAGGCTATCGTGTCGGGGCATTCACGTCGCCGCATTTGATTCGCTACAACGAACGCATTCGCGTGGCCGGACGTGAAGTTTCCGACGATGAGCTCATCGCTGCTTTCGAACGCATCGAGGCGGCGCGGGGCGATACATCCATCACGTTTTTCGAGTTCAATACGTTAGCGGCCCTGCTAACGTTCGCGGCGCGAGACGTGGACGTCGTGGTGCTCGAAGTGGGTCTTGGCGGCACGCTCGATGCAGTCAACGTTGTGGACGCAGACGTCGCCATTGTGAGTTCCATCGGCCTCGATCATTGCGAGTGGCTGGGGAACGACGTGGAATCGATCGCTCGTTGGAAAGCTGGGATATTTCGCCCCGGTCGCTCAGCCATCTTCGGAGCGCGCAATATGCCGGCGGCGATACAAGAAGAAGCAGAGCGCATCGGCGCACGTTTGCAACGACTCGGTGTCGACTTCCAGGGCAATCCTGGTAGCAATTCGTGGAGTTGGCGCGGTCGCATCGAGTTACCCGATCTTCCGATTCCGGGATTGCCGGGCATCGTTCAATTCGATAACGCGGCGTCAGTTTTGGCGGCATTGGATGCTTTACGCGAACGGTTGCCCGTAGCGCACGAATCCATCAAGGCTGGATTGCGCAACGTGCGCCTAGCGGGACGATTCGAAGTGATCACGGTGAATACGCCTCCGCCTCAAGAATGGATACTCGATGTTGCGCATAATCCTGCGGCGGCGGAGACGCTGGCGCGCAATCTCAAATCGCGGGCGTGCTCAGGGCGAACGATTGCCGTTTGCGGAATGTTCGTCGATAAGGACGTCGATGGCGTGATAGCGGCAGTTAGCAGACAGATCGATCGGTGGGTAGCGGCGAACGTCAGCGGCGGCCGTGCGCTCGCCGCCGACGTATTGGCGACGAAGATTTCGCTGAGCGGTGGCCAGGCTGCGGTCGTGGCCGCTGATGTGGTCACGGCTTGCAAGCAGGCACAATCCATGGCCGCGCCGCAGGATCGAATTGTTGTTTTCGGTTCGTTTCACACGGTGGGTCCGGCACTCGAGTGGTTGCAGCACTCGAATTAAGTCGAGTTCGAGTTCGTTCGTTACGATCCCGTTATACTCCGCGCCCGTGGATAGACATCTAAAAGAACGAATGGTGGGGGCGGTCGTGCTGGTGGCGACAGCCGTCATTTTGATCCCGGAAATGCTCTCTGGGCCGCGCTCGACATCGCAACTGCCTGCCGCGCCGACGACAGAGAACCGATCGACTGTCGACGAGAGTACGAAGCTCAAAACATATTCCATCGACTTGTCGAAGCCTGCGCCTGCCGCTTCGGTACCAACGACAACGGTTCCCACCGCAGAGCCAGAGCCACCTGCAGCACCCGCGACGACCACACCTGCATCGACTTCCGATCGGATCGTCGCTACCGCGGCGCCACCTGCTGAAGACTCTTTGCCCAACACTGCAGCTCCTCCTCCAAAACCGGAGCCCTCCCGTCCGGCTTCACCTTCCTCGTCGTTGGCGGAATCGCCGCGCACGACACCGACAGCACCGAGTGGCTGGGCCGTACAGGTGGGGAGTTTCGGCGTTCGTGCGACGTCGGAACGGATCGCGGCGGATTTGAAACGCGAAGGATTTTCAGCGTTCGTAGTTGCTTTTCACTCGGGCAACCAAACTATGTATCGAGTGCGAGTGGGGCCTGAGCGCAATCGTGAAGCTGCGGAGGCGTTATTGCGTAAGTTGAAGCTTCGCCATCCGACAGCGACTTTGGTCGCGCCGACGTGATCGGCAGCTCAAATTGGTAATTCGCAGGCCGGCCAATCGAGTGCCTTGCTATAAGTCGCGGGCGGCGGAGATGAGTCTGGTAGACTCCTGTCCTGCCACCGACTGCCCCAAACCAACAACATGCCATTGACTTTTCGAATCGCATGAACGCAGCCGATTATTTGATCTTCATCGTTTTGGCGACCACGCTGGTGTTAGGGATGATTCGCGGCTTCATGCGCGAAGCGCTTGCGCTCTTGGCGTGGCTGGGCGGTGTTTGGTTGGCGTGGCGATATTCCGATTTGGTTGGACCCTATCTTGGCGGGTTGCTTGCCGATGAACCGCAGCGAACGTGGGTGGGCCGCGGCGCGATTTTGGGCGGCGTTATGTTGGTTGCCTGGATTATCGGCGGGATCCTTGCTTACTTCGTGCCGCAATCGGGCCTGAGCCTGACGCTCGATCGAATTCTAGGTGCTCTCTTCGGCGCGCTTCGCGGCGTGACGCTTATTGCCTTGGTGGTGATGCTCGCTCATGCCGTGCATCTCGATCAAGTGAAGTGGTGGAACAATTCGAAGACGCTGCCCTATGCGGAGACCGTTTCGCATTGGATCGGCGGATTCGCAGAGTCCGCCAAGAACTGATGAGCGGGAAAGTTTAGGCAAAGGTTGATAAAGGTCTAGCGGAACATGTGCGGTATTGTCGGTATTGCAGGCAACACGCCAGTCAATCAGCAAATTTACGATGCGCTGACGGGGCTTCAGCATCGCGGCCAAGATGCTGCGGGCATGATGACCTGTTACGACGGCGAGGTGCTGCTCAGAAAGAATATCGGTTTGGTGCGCGACGTTTTCCAGCAGCGCCACATGCTCAAGCTCAAGGGCACGCTCGGAATCGGTCATGTCCGCTATCCGACCGCCGGTGCCGACAGCTTGTCGGAGGCGCAGCCGTTCTTCGTGAACTCTCCGTTCGGCATCGGTCTTGGTCATAACGGCAATCTCACTAACGCCGTCGAACTGGCGGAAGTATTGATTCGGGAAGACCGCCGTCATCTGAACACGTCGTCCGATTCGGAAGTATTGCTCAATGTGCTGGCGAGCGAACTCGCTCGTGTGGGGCGTGCGCGTGCGTCCGCCGCTGATATTTTCGCTGCGACCACGGCGCTGTATCGCCGCTGCCGCGGCGGATTTGCCGTAGTTGCCGTTATCGTCGGCCATGGCCTCCTGGGCTTTCGCGATCCCCACGGCATTCGTCCGCTCGTCTTGGGCCGCCGAGAGAACGGCAACGGCACGGAATACATGCTCGCTTCGGAAAGCGTGGCGCTCGATATGCTGGGCTATCGGCTGGTGCGCGACGTGGCGCCGGGAGAGGCAGTCTTTATCGACGAGCGCGGCCGGCTTTACGCGCAGCAGTGCGTGCCGGTGACGAAGCACACGCCGTGCGTATTCGAATATGTGTATTTTGCGAGGCCGGATTCGATCATCGACAACATCTCCGTGCACAAGGCGCGGCTTCGTATGGGCGATTTGTTGGCCGAAAAGATTCGGCGGATTCACCCGCATCACGACATCGACATCGTCATTCCGATTCCCGACACGAGCCGAACGGCGGCCGTCCAAGTGTCGCAATTGCTGGGCGTCAAGTATCGCGAAGGATTCGTTAAAAACCGCTACGTCGGGCGAACGTTCATCATGCCAGGCCAGGAGCAAAGGGCGAAGTCGGTTCGCACCAAGCTCAATGCAATCGATTTGGAGTTCCGCGGGAAAAATGTGCTGCTGATCGACGATTCCATCGTGCGCGGAACCACGTCGGCGCAGATTATCGAATTGGCGCGGGAGGCCGGTGCCAGGAAAGTGTATTTCGCTTCCGCCGCGCCGCCGGTCCGTTATCCCAACGTGTATGGCATCGACATGCCGGCTGCTTCCGAACTGGTCGCCGCCGGCAAGACCGAGGAAGAGGTGGCGCGCATCATCGGAGCCGACTGGCTCCTATATCAAGACCTTTCCGACTTGATTCACGCCTGCCAGCATCACGATTCGCAAGTGCAGGAGTTCGATACCTCTTGTTTCTCCGGCGAGTACGTGACCGGAGATATAACGTCCGATTACCTGGAGCGCTTGCAAAGCGAGCGCTCCGACGAAGCAAAGGCGCGCCGCCGTGTGGCACGCAAAGGCTCTTTGCAAGCCGTTCGCGCACTCTAGTAGCTCGTTGAAAAATGATTTCCTATCAATTTTTCAACGTCACTGGCGAAAAACTTGGGTTTCGCCAGTGACCGAAATCAAGCACATGAACTGCACTCGATTTCGCCGGGCCTTCCGTGGCCCGGCCTATCGGCCTGTCGAAAAATGTTTTTCGACAGGCCGATAGCTTACGTTCGTGGCTTCGATTCTCGCGCCTCGTGTGTTGATCGTGACCGATCAACACAGCTACGGACGGCTGCTCGAACAGCACTTAAGCACTGTTTGGTCGGATGTCGAGACCCGCGTGCACGAGCCCGCCCATTCCGGCCGATTTCATCCAGGCTTCACCGCGGCCGGATTCGACTGCGTTTTGCTGGATCATGAAGTCGACGGCACGCGAGGCATGGACTGGCTCGCCGACTTGAGCAAACGGAAGGGATTTCCTCCGGTGATGTATTTCGCCCCCGGCAAAGACATTAGCGTGGGCCAGCGAGCAATTCAGAGCGGGGCGGTCGAATGGTTTATGCGCGAGCGCATTCACAATCGCCGCTTTGCCAGCGTCTTAAGCGATCAGGTGTCGCGCCGTCGCCAGACGGTCGCGTTGCTGCGGGCTCGTCCGGAGACCGACAAGCTTTTTCGTTTCGGCCCGGTAACGATTCGCGGACAGCGCTATGTTGCCGATCTGGCAAGCGGCGGCAATTCGATGGTGTATTTAGCCGAAAGCGAGAAAGCCGGCGAGCTCGTCGTCCTGAAGGTGCTCGGCAACGACGACGACGGTCACGTCGACCCGCATCAAGAGTTCGAGCGTTTTCTGCAGGAATACGAATTGCTTTTGCGCATACGCCACCCGAACGTCGTGCGTATCCATGAAATGGGAATTGCCGACGACCATGCCTACATTGCCATGGAATATTTTCCGGCAGGCGATCTGCGGCTTCGCATGCGCGATCCGATTACGCCGCAGCAGGCGGTCGACTATGTCGCGCAGATTGCGCGGTCGTTGGCCGCTGTCCACGAAGTCGGGGTCCTGCATCGCGATTTAAAACCCGGCAATATCATGTTGCGGAACGATGGCTCGATCGTTCTGATCGATTTCGGGTTGGCCAAGCACGTTATGCGTTCTTCGGACATCACCGCCGCGGGAACGATCTTCGGTACGCCTTATTACATCAGTCCGGAGCAGGGCCATGGCGATCCTGTCGATGCGCGCAGCGATTTGTACAGTTTGGGAATTATTTTCTACGAGCTGTTGATGCAAAAACGACCTTACTCCGCCTCGACTCCGATGGGCGTCATCTACCTCCACCGCAATGCACCCGTTCCCGAGTTGAGCGATGCACTCAAGAATTACGAGCCGTTGCTGCATAAGCTTCTGGCGAAAGATGCGACGGATCGCTTTCAGTCGGCGGAAGAATTGCTTGCCGCGCTACCTCTATATCAATAGGCATCAATAAGCCAATGTTGTCGCCTCTATTGGTATCTACGCCCGACCGTTGGTTCGACGTCGCCTGCGAGCGCTGGCGCGAGCTGTTGGTCGATCATGCCAATTGCGAAAAGAAAGCGGCATCGACGGCGCTGAGTTTGATTTTTACCTATGCCGAAGATCGGCCGCTTGCCGAGAGCATGTCGAAGCTTGCACGCGAAGAACTAAGGCACTTCGAGCAAGTGCAGCGGTTGATGACGCAGCTTGACGTTCCGTTTCAGAGAATGTCGCCGGCACGGTATGCGGAAGGCATGCGGAAAGCGATCCGCCGTGACGAGCCGGGCCGCCTGATCGATTTATTGATTTGCGGCGCGCTCATTGAAGCTCGCTCCTGCGAGCGATTCGAAAAACTCGCGCCGCGTTTGCAATCGCCGCTGCAAGAATTCTATGCCGGACTTTGCGCTAGCGAAGCGCGCCATCGACTGCTTTACTTGCGGCTTGCGGAAGAACGGTCGCATCCGAACCGCGATGCAGATTGGCAGGATGCTCTGGCTCGCTTTGCGCAGATCGAAGCGGAACTGGTGACTGCTCCCGATGAGCAATTCCGATTTCATTCCGGTTTGCCGGTACTGCGATGAAGGGCCGGAGTTACGCGTTCCGTTTTGCCAAGTCGAATGTCGAGGTCAGTCGTATTTGGCTTGGGCATACATAGTCGCAGCAACCGCATTCGATGCAGTCATGAAGGCCTAGCTCTTGAAGCGCGTTACGGTCATTCGTGCGCGCATAACGCAGTAGTTGTTGCGGCAAGAGCCCGGCCGGGCACACCTCCGCGCAATCCCCGCAACGAATACAAGGCATTTCTTGCCGGCGGGGCGCAATGTCCTGAGGAGTAGCGACTGCGATGCAGTTGGTGGCCGCGGACACCCCAAGCGAGTCGTCCGACAAGGCCGTTCCCATCATCGTGCCGCCCATAATCAAGCAAGCCATGTCGTTCGTATAGCCGCCGCAGTATTCGATCAGCGACGCGATCGGTGTGCCGAAGCGAACGCGGAGATTCTGAGCTTGCTTGACGCCGTTGCCGGTGATCGTCACGACGCGACTGATGAGCGGTTCGCCTGTGTTGATTAATCGCGCTACGGAGGCGGCGGTACCGACGTTCTGGCAGAGAACTCCGATATCTGCCGGCACACCACTGGAAGGAACCTCACGGCTCGTCAACGTTTGGATAAGCTGCCGTTCGCCGCCAGCTGGATAGAGCACCGCGATAGCTTGAATGCGAATCCGGCTTTCTTTCGACGCTTCGAGCGCTTGCGATATCGCCAGAATCGAATCGGGCTTGTCCGCTTCGATCGCAATGACGGCCTCGGTCGCACCGCTGGCATGCAACAACGCTTGCGTGCCGAAAACCACGTCGTCGGGTTCGGTGCGCATGAGTGCATCGTCGCAGGTGATGAACGGTTCGCATTCGACGCCATTGATGACGAGTATTTTGGTGTTCTGTTCGAACGCTGCCTGTAACTTGGTCGATGTCGGGAACGCAGCGCCGCCCAGTCCGACAATGCCAGCGTTCGCGATGTACTGCTGTAAAGCTTTCGGCTCTAGCTGAAGGTAATCGGTGATCGGTCGATTGTCTGGATGGCGCGCGTCACGCCCGTCGTTCTC
The DNA here is from genome assembly GCA_964597495.1 of uncultured Steroidobacteraceae bacterium. Classification (GTDB taxonomy): domain Bacteria; phylum Pseudomonadota; class Gammaproteobacteria; order Steroidobacterales; family Steroidobacteraceae; genus CAZQYC01. Next base: position 19,650 of record CAZQYC010000038.1, read on the forward strand.
GATCGTCACCGTGAGCGCATGGTTTTCGGTGTCGATGGCGATAATCCGGCCCGAGACGGAAGCATTGAATTGCTGCGAGTCGGAACGAGCGAGGGGCTGGCCTAGCAACACGAGGTCGCCCGAAGCGACCAATGCGCGAAGGTGGCCTTTAGCGCGCATCGATAATTTGAGAACGTGGGGTATAGGCGCATTTGCAAGAGGCGCCTTGATGGAGTTTTCCTTGTGAGCAATCAGGTGCAATCCGCGATGCATTGCCCAATACCTTATTCAGCCTCGAAGCAATCCGGTAAAGCCCATCAGCGCGAGCGTCAAGAGGCCGGCACTCACCAGCGTTATGGGCGCGCTTCTAAATGCAACCGGCACTTCGCGCGCGGTTATGCGGGAAACGAGGGCGACGAACAGCGTTAGCGCGGCAATGAATGAAATACCGAGCGTGCAGACATTCAAGAGTACGGTGGCGGTATCGCCGCCGCTCATTAGGGGAAGCATCCCGGTGCCGAGCGCGATCGAATTGCCGACGACGAGTAACGGTGAGCGCGCTAAAGCACGTTCCAGCACTAGGAATCGATTGCGCGTAACGCGATCCAACAGCACGGCGACCGCTACCACCATCAGCGCATACAGAAATAGCAACGCATCGCTAGGGAGTGATTCAAAGGCCTGCCAAAGTGAATGGGCGGTAAGCGCGGATACGGTAAGCACCGTAAACGTCCCTCCTGCGATTCGCATTGCGCTCGTTATGCCGCCGCCTTGGCGCGTGCCGCTCAGCGCTTCGTCGTTCTGCATCAGTAAGAACGTGTCGACGAGCACGGTGCCGATGAGAATGACGAGGAGGGAGGACATGGAAGAGCTACTAGCTACTAGTTGCTAGCCGCTGGCCAGAATGAGGGTCGGCACCGTTACATGAGCGCTTCATTTCACCTGCATCCCTGCTTTGGCGCCATCATCCGGGGTGAGCAGGAAAATCCCGTCTCCGTCGCCGGCGGCGAGCACCATGCCTTCGCTGATGCCGAACTTCATTTTGCGCGGTGCGAGATTCGCAACCATGACCGTCATGCGTCCAACCAACGCTTCGGGTTTGTAGGCCGATTTGATGCCGGAGAAAACATTTCGATGCTTGCCTTCGCCGACATCGAGCGTGAGGCGCAAGAGTTTGTCGCTGCCTTCTACGTGTTCGGCATTGACGATTTTCGCGACGCGCAGATCGACTTTCATGAAGTCGTCGATGGAGATGAGGTCGCTGGTTTTGGCGGGGCTTTCAACCGCGCTTTCGATCTTAGGCGTCGTTTTGGCCGGTTCCGATTTGGCGATCTCGAAGAGGGCATCGAGTTGCTTTGCGTCGACTCGCTGCATGAGATGTTCGTAGGGCTTTATGGTCAGAGGCAGCTCCTCGCGCAGTTGGCTCCAGCGCAGCGGCGTCGGAATGCCGAGCATGACGCCGGCTTTCTCGGCCGTGCTCGGCAAGATCGGAGCCAGCAGGATCGTGAGTTGGCGGAATGCATGGATGCAATCGGAGCACACTTCGTGGAGTCGCTGCGATTGATCCGTATGCTTGGCGAGATCCCAGGGTTTTTCCTTGTCGATCGCCTCGTTCATCCGATCTGCCAGGTCCATGACCTCGCGGACGGCTTTTCCAAACTCGCGCTCGTCGTAATTTTTACGGATGCGGTCCGCTGCGGGGATCGCCAGTGCTGCCCATTTCGAAGTGGCCACTGGCCGATTCGCATCGAGAGGCAGCAGCGCTCCATTGAATCGCTTCGTAATGAATCCCGCGGCGCGGCTCGCGATATTGACGTACTTGCCGATTAAATCGCTGTTCACCCGGGCGACGAAATCCTCTGCGCTGAACTCTATGTCCTCGACATTCGAGTTCAACTTGGCGGCGATGTAATAGCGCAGCCATTCCGGGTTCATGCCCAGTTCCAGATAACGGAGCGGACTCAGACCGGTGCCGCGCGATTTGGACATCTTTTCGCCCGAAAGCATGATGAAACCATGCACGTAAACATTGCTCGGCACTTTCTGTTTGGCGAACTTGAGCATCGCCGGCCACAGCAAGGTATGGAAATAGATGATGTCCTTGCCGATGAAATGAATTTGTTCCGTGTCGGGTGCATCAAGAAAGGCACGAAAAGTGCGAGACTCGCCGTTCGCCTTTGCTTTTCCGCTGTCGAAGTAGTTCTTAAGCGAGGCGAGGTACCCTATCGGCGCATCGAACCACACGTAGAAAAATTTTCCCGGGACCTCGGGAATCGGAATCCCGAAATACGGGGCGTCGCGTGAGATGTCTTTATCCATCAGGACGTTGTCTCCCTGTCCTTCGAGCCATTCATTGGCTTTGTTCTTGACTGAGGGCTGCAGACGAGCCACGCCTTCCTGTTCCGCGTTTAGCCATTCGCGCATGAACTCAAGGCAACGCGGGTCGGAAAGCCTGACGAAATAGTGATCGGACGTGCGTCGCTCGGGTTTGGCGCCCGACAAGGTGGAGTAGGGGTTAATGAGATCGGTCGGCTCGTAAGCCTTGCTGCACACTTCGCAGGTGTCGCCGTATTGGTCTTTTGCATGGCAGTTCGGGCATTCGCCCTTTACGTACCGATCGGCAAGGAACATGGCTTTTACCGGATCGAAGAATTGTTCGACCGGTTTGACTTCGACTAAGCCGGCGTCCTGCAGGTTACGAAAGATGAGCTGGGTGAGTTCCGTGTTCTCGGCGGAATGCGTCGAATGCCAGTTGTCGAAGGAGATGTGGAAGCCATCGAGATACTGTTTGCGTCCGGAGGCAATGCGCGTCACCAATTGTTCGGCACTGATTCCTTCGCCTTCGGCTTTAAGCATGATCGGGGCGCCATGCGCATCGTCTGCGCCGATGAAATGAACGCTATTGCCGAGCATCCTTTGAAATCGCACCCAGATATCGGCCTGGATGTATTCCATGATGTGTCCAATATGAAATGGACCGTTGGCATAGGGCAGTGCGGTAGTGACGAAGAGGTGTCGTGAGGGCGTCGGCATGGGCGGCAATCGATGCGGAAAAAACCGGCATCGATTATGCCACGTGCATCCTCGGCGCGAGGCGCGAAGCGAGGATACCGGCTTCTAAGGCGAAAATGCGCTCACTTCGTTTTGCGCGGCGAGCGACGTCAGCCGTTGTCCTTGACTGCCTCGAATTTCGCCTTATTGATTGCTTTTTGATAGGCGCTCTTGCCGCTGATGGTGCCTGCATCGAGCAACGCTTGAATGGCGGAATCCATGGTCCGCATGCCCTGGGCGCCGCCGCTTTGGAGAACGTTCTCCAGTTGATCTAGTTTCCCTTGCCGAATCAGGTTTGCGACTGCAGGCGTATTTACCATGATTTCCAACGCAGCGACGCGGCCGGATTTGCCGGCCTTCGGAATAAGTTGCTGCGAGATAACTCCTTTGAGCGAAGTCGACAGCATTGCCCGGACCTGGGGCTGCTTGTCGGCGGGGAAGGCGTTGATGATGCGGTCCACGGTCGGTGCGGCGCCGTTGGTATGCAAGGTTCCCATGACCAGGATGCCCATTTCAGCGGCGGTGACGGCAATGCTCATGGTTTCGTAGTCGCGCAATTCGCCGACCAGAATGACGTTCGGATCTTCGCGCAAGGCGGAGTGAAGCGCCGCGGAGAACGTAGGCGTGTGGTGGCCCACTTCACGCTGGCTGATCAAGCAGCCCTTGCGTTGGTGGACGAACTCGATCGGATCTTCGATGGTCAATATATGCCCTTTGCGGCGCGTGTTGATGTCGTCGATCATGGCCGCAAGTGTCGTCGATTTTCCTGAACCCGTTTTGCCGGTAACGAGGATCAGGCCTTTATTTACCTTGCTGAGGTTCCGGACGGCGTCAGGTACGTTGAGTTCATCGAGCGTCAAGGCCTTGGACGGAATGGCTCGCATGACCGCCCCGAGTCCATTCAGCTGTCGCAGGATATTCACGCGGAAGCGCGAAACGCCGGGAAGGATGTATGCAAAATCGGCGTTATGCTTTTCTTCCAATCTTTGCTGGGCCGCGCGCGGCATCATCTCAAAGAGCACTTCCTGGACGTACTGCGCCGTCATCGGCTCCGGCTTCATCGGTTTCAATTCGCCGTATTGGCGAATGCGTGGCGGGTCGCCGGCGATGAAGTGCAGATCGGAGCCGTTGCTCTTCACGATCTCCTTCAGGTATTCGTCGATGCGCCGCGGTGCGGCCGGAGCCGTCGTGGTCGAGGTTGCCGTCGCCAACGCAGGCACCGAGCCCGAGGCGGATGGGTTAGAAGTGGATAAGGCGGGTTCGCTGCTCATGAAATTGGATTCGCGGCTGTCGAGTTTTTCGTCCTGTTTCTCATCCCGGCGCTAATTCGCTGGTGGGCAATACCGATTTATCGGTCACGAAACGCGCGAAGGCCTTCTTGTCGTTGGCATATACATAGGCGTCGTCAGGATCGATTTCCTTGGCTTGCACTGCCGCGAGTAACGATTGATCCAAGGTTTGCATGCCTTGATCCTTACCCGTCAGCAATTGCGAAAGAATCTGGTGCGTTTGGTCGGTCTGGATGAGCTTGCCGATGGCCTTCGTCAACACCATGATTTCGCAGATGGCCTTGCGGCCGCGGTGGTCCGCCGTTTTAACCAGCACTTGCGTGATGACGGCGAGCAGGCTATTGGCAAGAAAGCTTTTGGTTTGCTCGCGCTCTTCGGCCGGCAAGGCGTCGACCACTCGATCGATGGTCTTCACCGCGCCGGTGGTATGCAGCGTGCCGAGCACTAAGTGGCCGGTTTCCGCGGCCGTCATCGCCCAGCGAATCGTGTCTGCGTCGCGCATTTCGCCGACGAGAATGACGTCGGGATCTTCGCGCAGCGCGGCGCGCACGCCCTCCGAAAAACTCAATAGATGCGTGTTCAATTCGCGCTGAATGACTTGGCTTTGCTTGCTTCGGTGTACGAATTCGATCGGGTCTTCCAAGCTGATGATGTTGAGCTTTCTGGTTTGGTTCAGGTAATCGATCATGGCAGCCAGCGTCGTCGATTTACCCGTGCCGGTGGATCCTGTCACCAAGATCATTCCTTGGTGCTGATCGCATAGCTTCTTCACGACTGGCGGCAGATTCAGCCGATCGATGGACGGGACATCGGTCGGAATGGCCCGAAAGGTCGCGCCAGGACCGGTTTCCTTGCGAAAGACATTGACGCGGAAGCGCCCGCCGTTTTGCGAGACGTAGGAAAAATCGAGATCGCTGCCGCGGCGCAGGTGATCTTGTTGCGCGCGAGTCGTGATCTCATTGATGTAACCCTCAAGTTCGCTCGGGGAAAGATCGCGAAACTTCACCGGCATGAGATCGCCGTAGAGGCGGAGCATGGGCGGCACGCCCACGGCGAAGTGGATATCCGAGCATCCCTGGTCGGTGCCGAGCTTTAAAAATGCGTCGATTCTGGCCATTCGCAACTATTCATCTAATGGCGGGCCCGATGCTGTGGATTACGTCAATATTCCGGTTGACGGCCGGATAAACGCTACTCGGGAAGACAGCCGAGCGGGTCCCGATTCTGTCAAATTCCAGCGTGCAGTGAATCAGACGTGCTTTTCGAGTGCAAGCCGAATTTCGTCCATGGCTTGAAAACGTTTGGTTTTATCGACCGACATGGCCTTCATGACGATATCGGACAGTTCGGTGGGTAATTGGCGATTGACGTCGATCGCCGGCTTGCACTTGCCCTGAACGTGTTGATACATCACCGACATGTGGTCGCCACGGCTATAGGGCGGAATGCCCGTGTACATTTCGTACAGGATGACGCCTAGGCTGTAGATATCGGCTCGCTCGTCGACTTTCTTGCCGAGGATTTGCTCGGGTGCCATGTACTTGGGACTGCCGATTACGTAACCCGTCTTCGTGAGCTGCGTATCGCCTTCCTTGTGGGCCGCTGCGACACCGAAGTCCACGATTTTCAACACGGCTTCGTCGTTGATGAGAATGTTGGCGGGTTTTAGATCGCGGTGAACGATGCCGACTTGGTGAGCCACGGCCATGCCGGTCGCGATTTCAATGCCGTACTGCGTCGCCCGCTTTAGATCAAGCGGTTTCTCGCCGACGATTTCGCTGCCGAGCGTGTGCGATGGCAGGAACGCTTCCATCGAAATGGCGTAAATCCCGCCCATGAACAAGAAGTCGTAAATGCGAATGACGTTTTTGTGAGTGATCTTTCGCGAATACCGGAGTTCATGCACGAATCGCTTCAGCATTTCCTCGTCTTGCGAGACGTTGGGGTTCAAGAACTTCAAAATGAGCCGTTCTTCGACCACCGTGTCTTCCACCAACACCACCGTGCCGAAGGCGCCCTTGCCGATCTTTTCGATGAACTTGTAGCGTCCTTCGATCATGTCGCCCGGTTTAAGCATGCCGATGTCCATCTTCTGGGCTTCTTCGGCCTTCTTGACGATGTCACCTAGATCGGCGCGTTCGACGAGCAACGTCTTGGATGGCTCCATTGCAGGTGGAGCCGCGGGTCGTACGGCGGCGCCTTGGCCTGTTGCTAAGGCAGAGGCGGCCGCGGCGGCCTGCGCGGCGACAGCGGTGCTCGAGAAGCGATTGTCGATGTCTTCCATCGCCCGGAGCGCCGCCTGCGAGACGGTTAGATCCGTAGATGCTTGGCTCACGGCCTGAATATAAGCTCGCACGTTGTCAGCGCGCCGATCGTCCGCCAACCGGGCCAGCGCGCCGATCGCTTCCACCTTGATTTCCTTCTCGGGACGATCCAGCAGGCCTACCAAAGGATCGATCACCTTGGCATCGCCCAATTTGCCTAGCGCGCGTGCCACGCTGGGCAACGCTCGGGCGTTTGGATTCGAGAGCATTTGCAGGAGTGCGGGAACGGCCTTCTTACTGCCGATTTCGGCGAGCGCATCTACCGCTCGCTCGCTGACCCACCAATCCTTGTCGCTGGTTGCAAGGATCAACTGATCGACGGCACGCTCGTCTTTGGTTTGATTGAGAATCTCGATAGCGGCACGGCGTACTTCCTCGTCGTCGTCGCGAATCAACTCCAGCACCGCATCTACCACGCGCGGGCCGCCGATTTTCCCCAGCGCGTCGGCAGAACGGCTGCGTACCCACCAATCGTCGTCCTTGATGGCCTGCAACAGGTATTTAATGTCTTTGGTGGTCCCAAGCTCGTTCAGCACCTCGACAGCGTTTCGGCGGGCATATTCGTTTTCGTCCTTCAATACCTCGATGAGGTATTTCATCGTGTCGGGATCGCGTGCACGGATGACTACATCGACAGCCTTGCTCTGAATTTCCATGTCGAGATCGCGCATCATTTCGCAGACTGGTCCAATGTCGACCTTGCCGTCCATCTTTGATAACGCGGACAGGGCCGCCTTGCGAACCAGCTTATTGGGGTCCTTTAGCTGGGCCTGAAGGGCCTGACTTACGTCCAGGCGGTTGAACCGCGACAGGATGTTGATGATGTGCACGCGCGCCATCGAGTCCTTGCCTTGGACGCGTGCGATTAAATCCGGGAGGGTGGATTCGTCTGCTACTTCCGCGACGATGCGAAACAACGCCGCCTTTTCGTTGGCTTCCAGCGTGTAAGCGTGATTGATCATCTCGCGGGCGGGAATACGCGCTTTGTGTGCCGCGATTATTTCCAAGATCACCGACTTGGGCGCATCGGGCTGATTGAGGAGATCGAACAGCATCATCGGGTTGTAATTGCGGCTGGTCGTGAGCGCCCACTGAATGGCCTGGGCGCCGCGCGCGTTGTCGCTGTCCAACGAAGCGGCAAAATCGGCGAACGTTTTGTTGTCGACGAATTGCGTCAGGATCTCGACGAAGGCGACGGTTTCTTTCTTGTCCGCCGTAGCGAGTGCATCCAAAATTTTGGGAATCGCGCCCGTGCCCAACTTGGCCAGCTTGTCGAGGGCCTTTCTAGCATTGGGGTTGGTCGGATCGCCGATGCCCCTGATTTCTTCGATCAGGCGTTCGGCGCGCAAGTCAGCAAAAAAGCTCATCTAGTCGTTCCGCAGTATTTCCTTCGGGCTTTGGTCGTCCGTAGGCCTGGTCCGGTAAGGAGCGGCAGCTCAATGCCCGGCATTATGCCATGCTAAGGGCTTCCGCTCGGGTCAATCATTCTATAGCGACACAGTCCGCCCCAAACGTGGCGCACGTTCGTTTTTATGCATCCTCATTTTGGGCCGGGCCGGCGGGGGCATCGGTTACAATCCACGCTGCCCTTGTTGTGCGCAGGCCATGCATAGGCACGACCAGAACATTACGCGAATTTGTAGCAGGTTTTTCAGCCCATGTCGTCTGTCCGCGAACACGCCGCGCCCGTGCGGCAATCTATTCAGCAATACGCTGACTCGATTCTAGGTCCAGTGATTCTTAGACAACTATGGGACAGTGGCGCAATTGACAGGATTGTTGAAACAGGAGACGACCTTGATGTGGGTATTCGTCTCGGGTTCGCCGCCAACCGCTACGGTCAAGAACTGTCCGCAGGATTGGCTGCCACGCTGCGAAATCAACGAGCGAAAGGCGCTGTCCGAGTCTCTTCGGAGTGGTCGGTGTCCGCGGCGTTCTCTCGGCAAAAGCCAGTGAAAGAAATCAAGAATATCGTTGCCGTCGCATCCGGAAAGGGTGGTGTCGGCAAATCGACGACGGCAGCGAATTTGGCCTTGGGACTCGCGTACGAAGGCGCCAAGGTGGGGCTTCTCGATGCCGATATTTATGGTCCAAGCCAACCTCGGATGCTGGGCGTTTCGGGCGAGCGTCCGTCGACTCGCGACGGCAAAACCCTGGAGCCGCTTCTGGCTCACGGGATCAAAACGATGTCGATCGGTTTTCTGATTGACGAAGAACAACCGATGGTTTGGCGAGGTCCCATGGTGACCCAAGCGCTCAACCAACTCTTACTGGACTGCGATTGGGGCGAACTCGATTACTTGGTCGTCGATATGCCTCCGGGCACGGGGGACATTCAATTGACGCTGTCTCAGCGCGTGCCGGTCAGCGGCGCGGTTATCGTGACGACGCCGCAAGATATCGCGCTCTTGGATGCACGCAAAGGCTTAAAGATGTTTCAGAAGGTCGGCGTTCCGGTGTTGGGCATTGTCGAAAACATGAGTACCCACCTATGCACGAAGTGCGGACATGAGGAACACATTTTCGGCGCGGGCGGCGGCAGGAGCATGGCGGAGCAATATGGCGTCGAACTTCTGGCCGAACTGCCCCTCGACATTCGCATTCGCGAACAAGCCGATGGAGGCCGGCCCACTGTGATAGCCGAACCGGAAAGTCCGTTAGGCCGTGCTTATATCGACATGGCGCGGCGCATAGCAGCGCGATTGTGGCTAAACGGGTTGCTAAAACCCGCGGCCTTCCCCGAAATCGTGGTCGAGCATTCCTAGCCGATTTGCTTGCAAATTTAAGATAGTAATTTTCCAGAGTACTTCATGAGCATTAAGTCAGACCGATGGATTCGCCGTATGGCAGAGCAGGGCATGATCGAGCCGTTCGCGCCTGAGCAGGTACGAGTGGTCGCCGATAAGAAGATCATTTCGTATGGCACCTCAAGCTACGGCTACGACGTTCGCTGTGCCGGTGAATTTAAGGTTTTCACCAACATCAATTCCACCATCGTCGATCCGAAAAATTTCGACTCCGGAAGTTTCGTCGACATCACGGCCGATGTCTGCATCATTCCGCCGAACTCGTTCGCGCTCGCGCGCACGGTCGAATACTTTCGAATACCGCGTAGCGTGTTGACGGTGTGCCTTGGAAAATCGACGTACGCTCGTTGCGGCATCATCGTGAACGTCACGCCGCTCGAGCCGGAATGGGAGGGGCATGTAACGCTGGAATTTTCCAATACGACGCCCCTGCCGGCCAAGATCTACGCGAACGAGGGTGTGGCTCAAATGCTGTTTTTCGAATCGGACGAGGTCTGTGCCACCTCATATCGGGATCGCGGCGGTAAATACCAAGGGCAGCAGGGCGTGACGTTGCCCAAGACGTAAGGGGCTTGCTATCCCCGCTCGAGTTTCTGGATCGCGAAAACGGTTTCGACCTTGCCTTTTCGTTCCTGCTCGCCGCGGATCGGAACGAACCCCAGCGATGGCGCATACCAAAGACGCGATAAACGGCTCGATCCCGGCCGCGAACTGACATAGACGACCGCATCCAGCTCGCCGATGGCCGTCTTCACTTTTTCTTCGCGTTCGCGCTTGTAGTTGTACTCTTTGAGTTCATTGCGATCGATGAACGTGATCTTGTCCGGTTGCTTCCCAGCGGCAAGTAGCTGCATGACGACGACTTGCGCCGACATTCGGTCCTGAACGCCGTTCGACAGCGGTAACTCGATCGGACGGTTCTCGTGCATGCCGCTTGCTTTCTTTTTCTCCCAATCAAGAGTGAGGCGTGTGTCGCTGTCGGTCTTTGACGAGCCGTCGTCGAGTTCGTAGTGGAGCGGTTTGATGCTTCCGCCGTCGACGGCGAATTCGGTCGCTTCGCGCAGGTTGTTGTTGATCACCATGCGCGCGAGGCCTCGCGGGTGGGCGATCGATTCGTAAACGTAGTGAGAACCGTTGCGTCGCAGTACGAAGTCAAGATTGCCGGCGCGGATGCTGCGATACTCGACGTTGTAATTGGCGCGAAAGGGAACGATGCCCAGTTCGCCGCCGTCAGAATCTTGCGCGTGCGCCATCGCAGCGAGGCAAAGTAGAAATCCGGCGGTCATTAACTTGCCATTCACGATGGTATCTCGACGATGGAAGGAGACTTAAGTTCCCGGCCGTCCAACCAAGCTTTGCCGTTGCGCATCGCCAGGCGGCCGCGAGCAAACCAGTCGACGGCTTGCGGATAAATAATATGCTCGGCTTGATGAACGCGCGCTGCAAGCGACGCTTCGCTGTCGCCGGGCATAACCTGCACGCGTCCTTGAAGAACGGAGGGGCCGGAATCCAGCGCTTCGATGACGAAGTGGACGCTGGCGCCGTGTTCGCGATCGCCGGCTTCCAAAGCTCGGCGATGCGTGTGCAAGCCGGGATACTTCGGCAATAACGAGGGATGAATGTTGAGAAGGCGCCCGGTGAATCGGCGTACGAAAGCTGGGCTCAGAATTTTCATGTAGCCGGCGAGCACTACGAGCTCCGGCGCGAAGCTTTCCACGAGTTCCGCGAGGCTGGCGTCGAAGCTTTCTCGAGAGGGGAAGTCGCTAAGGGATAGAGAGTGGGTCGGAATTTGCCGTTCCCGGGCTCTCTCAAGCCCGGCGGCTGCCGCACGATCGCTAATGACGGCGCGTATCTCAATCGGCAGGTGGCCTTGCCGTGCGCCATCGGCGAGCGCGCACATATTGCTGCCGCGGCCGGAAATCAGAATGACGACGGGAAGTCGTTGCGGGTCTGGCATCAGGCTTTAAAAATCAGTCGATGGTTACGACGCACTCGCGTCCAGGTTGGCCCTTGCATATCTCGCCGACGATTGCAGCATTTTCTCCGCTGGCGCGAAGGCTCGCTAACGCCGTATCCGCATGTTCCCGTGCAACGCATACGACCATGCCGATCCCGCAGTTGAACGTACGGTGCATTTCGGCATCGGAAATATTCGCCGTGCTCTGCAGCCAATCGAAGATCGGCGCACGCTTCCAGCTACGTCGTTCGAGAACGACGTCGAGACCGCCGGGAACCATGCGCGGAATGTTGTCGGTCAACCCGCCGCCCGTGATGTGTGCGAGGCCGTGTACTGGAACCGCTTTTAACAGCGTTAGCAACGGTTTCACGTAGATGCGCGTGGGCGCAAGCAACGCATCGTAAAGCAGTCCGTCCGCGAGTTTGGTCGCTGCATTGCTATTGGAGACTTGGATGAGCTTCCGGATGAGGGAGTAGCCGTTCGAATGAGGTCCTGAAGAGGCAAGACCGATGATCGCGTCGCCGGCTTGAGTCTTTCGTCCGTCGATGATCGAGTCTTTTTCGACGATACCGACGCAAAATCCAGCGAGGTCGTAGTCGCCTTCCGCATACATGCTCGGCATTTCGGCGGTTTCGCCGCCGATCAGGGCGGCGCCGGCCTGAACGCAGCCCTCGACGATGCCGTTGATGACGCTTGCCGCGACATCGACGCTCAATTTGCCGGTCGCATAGTAGTCGAGAAAGAACAAAGGCTCCGCGCCTTGTACGACGACATCGTTGGCGCACATGGCGACGAGGTCGATGCCAATGGTGTCGTGCCGCTGGGTCTCAATAGCCAGTCGCAGCTTCGTCCCGACACCGTCGGTGCCCGATACCAGCACGGGTTTGCGGTATCTGTCGACGGGAATTTCGAAGAGTGCGCCGAATCCGCCGAGGCCCCCGAGCACTTCGGGGCGCATCGATCGCTTGACCGCAGGTTTAATGCGCTCGACCAGCGCATCGCCCGCGTCGATGTCTACGCCGGCATCGCGGTAGGTTAGGGAGGGCTTCGAAGTCATTCTTTTACATCCAGCGCCGAGAGTCGGTTCAAGTCAGTATTCAAGTCAGCATTCAAGTTAGCATTCGGGGCAACCCGCGCTTTAATTGCGCTAGTAGTTAGGGTTGGCTCGCTGGGCAACTCGATGAATATGCTATTTTACATGTCGAACACCGGGGCGGTTTGCAATTGTTGGGGGACTGCGTTGCGTTGGAGCCGAATTGTCATTGCGAGTTGGATGTGTATGGCTGGTGCAGCTGCCGGCGCCGCCGATGTGGCCAATTTGTACGAAGCCGCCGTAAGCCCATCGACCGATAGGACTCGCGATTCGGCATTCGTTGAAGCGTTTCGGATGGTCGCCGTGAAAGTGAGCGGCAAACGGAGCGCCGCAGAGAGGTTTTCGGCGGACATTCCGAACGTGCGGAACAACGTTCAGTTGCGCAGGGTTTTACCCGACGGTTCGGTGACGATCCGCTTCGAAGAAGCCTGGGTAGATCGGACGCTGACGGCCGCGGGTCTGCCGTTGTGGGGTCGCGAGCGTCCTGCGGTATTGATATGGCTATTGACGCCGGATGCGACCGGCAAACCCGTTTGGATGGCGGCGGACCGTACATCGGCAGAACGCGATGCCATCGAGCGAATTGCCCAGGCGCGAGGCTTGCCGATTGTTTGGCCCGCTATGGACGTTGCGGACACGACTACGGCCACGAATTTGATGACGGCGCACGATTCAACCCAGGCGCTACTCGCCAGCGGTGAGCGGTATCGCGCCGACGCCGTCTTAGTGGGGATTGGCGCGCGCGATGCAGCCGGTGCGCTGTCGGTCCGATGGTCGTTTGCGCTTCAGGGCGCAAATGAAGGGCCGGTGGGTGAGGCGCAGGGTTCCGTCGAAGACGGCATCGAGCAAACGGCCGACCGCTGTGCGCAGTTTTTTGCGGTTGCATCGAATGCACGCAGCGACATCATGGTGAGCGTTTCCGGTGTCCAAAATCTCGAGGCTTACGCCGGTGCGATGAGTTATCTGCAAGGCTTAACGGTCGTTCAGGGCGTGGCGGTCGAACAGATGAGTGCGGACACGATGAAGCTTCGAGTTGCGGTGCGCGGGGACATCAATACTCTGCGCAGAGCGGTGGAATTAAAGCGGCGAATGGCGGCGCTCGTTATCGATGCCTCCTCGGCGGCGACCGGGGATGGATCGCTGAACTTCCGCTATCTGCAATAAGCAAGCACATTGAGTCATCTTTCGGCGCGCCATGTTGCATCATCTTCCCAATGCGTTATGCCTGCTGCGGATGCTACTGGCGATTCCGGTCGCCTGGCTTTTGGCGCGCAATGAGTATGCGGCGACGCTTTGGGTTTTCGCGTTTGCTGCCGTCACCGATGGGTTGGACGGTTTCCTGGCGAAACGCTTCGGATGGGAAAGTCGGTTAGGCAAGGTGCTCGATCCGCTTGCCGACAAGATTCTCTTGGTGACCTCGTTCATCACGCTGACCCTTGTTACCCACGTTCCTCTGTGGCTCGCCATCGTGGTGGTTGCGCGTGATGTGGTGATCAGCTTGGGCGCTCTCGGCTTTCATTTCATTTTCGGTCCCGTGAACGGCCACCCCACGGTGATCAGCAAGCTCAATACCCTATTCCAAATCGGCTATGTGATCGTGGTGGTCGGCGCCCGGGCTGCCGAGGAATCGCTGTCCACGGTTATCACGATCCTGACGACTTTAGTGTTGGTCACCACGGTTGCGAGCGGCATCGATTACGTGGCGACGTATGCGCAGCGTGCATTCGATATCAGCCGCAAGCGCGCCGACCGCGATGGTTTGCGATGAGGCAACTGCCTTTGCCGGTGCAGCTGCGCGCGAGCTCGCTGTTCGAGACGTTCTACGCCGGTTCGAACGGCGCGATCGTCGAGCGACTGAAGGAAGAGGAGATCAAGCGCCGGTCGTTTTTATTGTGGCTCTGCGGCGCGGCAGGCGTGGGCAAAACGCATTTGCTGCAAGCGGTCTGTGCGAAAGCCGGTTCGCAGAATCTAAGCGCGTCCTATTTCCCGCTCGGCGACCGCAGTTTGATTCCGGACATGCTGACGGGTTGCGAGTCTCTCCATGTGGTTTGTCTGGATGATTTCGAGAAAATTGCCGGTCAGAGTGCCTGGGAGCACGCCATATTCCGGTTGTATACGGAATTGGACGATAGCGGCGGCCAACTATTGATCGCAGCCGCCGCACCGCCGGCGAGAGTGGGCGTTGTGCTCAAGGATTTAGCGTCACGCCTAGCAATCGGAACGGTTTTAAAGCTTCAGCCGTTAAGCGACGACGAACAATTGTCCGCCTTATCGTTGCGCGCAACCCAATTGGGTTTGGAGTTGCCTCTTGAGGTAGCGCAATTTCTTTTCCGCCGGCTGGCGCGCGACATGGCCACGCTCTGTGACGCGCTTGATAAACTCGATCGCGCGTCCTTGGCTACGCAAAGAAAATTAACCGTGCCGTTCGTGCGAGCCGTTCTCGACGAACAGAAAACACAGTAACGATTTAACGACAATGATCGAAAATGCGAGTGCACAGGCTGAGTCCGCTCCCAAACCGCCGGTGCTTGCCTGTAGCGGGTTGACCAAGCGTTTTCAGCAAGGCGATATCCGTGTCGACGTGCTGCGCGGCGCCAATCTTGAAGTCCGGCCTGGGGAACGAATTGCAATTGTCGGTGCATCAGGGTCGGGAAAGACGACCTTGCTGCAACTTATCGGCGGGCTCGATTTGCCAAGCAGCGGGTCGGTTGCCATTGCCGGCGAAAATATCAGCGAACTGTCGGACGTGGCTCGCGGTGAATTGCGGAATCGAGCGCTTGGGTTCGTTTACCAGTTTCACCACCTGTTGCCCGAGTTCAGCGCGCTCGAAAACGTCGCGATGCCGTTGCTTGTGCGCCGCATTCCGATTGGAGAGGCTAAGCGAGCGGCGCAGGCATTGCTGGAAAGAGTGGGTCTCGGTGCGCGTCTAGAACATCGGCCCAGTCAGTTGTCCGGCGGGGAACGCCAACGTGCCGCGGTTGCGCGCGCTTTGGTCACGAGGCCCCAAATCGTATTGGCCGATGAACCTACCGGCAACTTGGACGGCGCTAACGCCTCTCAGGTCTTCGATCTCATGCTGGAGTTAAATCGAGAAGCCGGTACGGCACTGGTGATCGTGACGCATGCCACTGAGCTCGCGGCGCGTATGCAGCGCGTCTTGACGTTGCGCGAAGGCATGCTGATTTAGCGATTCGGCAGGCACGCAATCGCTAGGCTATCCAGTTCGCGTCGAATGAGGTTGGCTTCCGCAACGGAATTCGCAAGGGCGATGGCACGGTTTAGCGCATCGCGGGCTTAATCGAGTCGCTTGAGTTCTTTAAGCGGTGCGCTACGCAGTCCGTGCAAATAGAAGTAAGCATCCAGCGTAATTCTTGGCGGGTCGACCATCGCTAGCGCGCCCTCAGGATCTTTGAGCGTCCCAACCGCCACCGCTCGATCGAGCGTCACCGCAGGTGACGGCAGGAACGCTTCGAGTGCCTAATACGGCGAATCTCCTTCCATGGCGTGTCTTCGGGGCCGACACGGTGCAAATATTTTTCTTGTCGTTGTCGGCTGGAGGGTTCTTCGGGTGTCCTTGAAACGGAATCCACGCTGGCCAGGAGATGTGTAATGAAAGTCATGGTTTTTATGAAAGCAACCGAAGACACCGAAAACGCGCTCCCGCCCACTCCGGAGGCGCTTCAAGCCATGCACGACTACAATGAGGCTCTCATTGCCGCCGGCATTTTGAAAGACCAGGTGCTCGGTGGGCTCATGCCGACCCGCTTTGCCAAGCGCGTGCGTTTCGCGGGCAAGAATCGCACGGTGATCGACGGTCCGTTTACCGAGACGAAGGAAGCGATCGCGGGTTTTGCGCTATGGGAAGTCAAATCCATCGAAGAAGCGGTCGAGTGGGTTAGGAAGAGCCCCAATCCCATGCAAGCGCAATGCGATGTCGACATTCGCCCGCTGTACTCGCCGGAAACCTGGGATCCCGTGTGAGGGTCGCCTGATCCCGGGCGGCTGCTGAACGGTTTTGCGTAACTATTGACGCCGAGCAGAAGGCCGGTCTGGCAGAAAGAGCGATTCATCGCAGAAGAGCGAAGAAGAAAACAAAGTTGGCGATCGCAACTATCGACTGCATGCCAGCGCGGGCACTCGATAGCAAAGCGAACGCACTTGCCTCTTGTCAATTACTTTCTGCCTGTATATATTC
>CAZQYC010000039.1:0-34861 GCA_964597495.1 uncultured Steroidobacteraceae bacterium
GAAGCGGCGTTGAAGGGATATAAGACCGTGTACCTTGTATCCCATCGCGCACTTGCAGAAGAGAAATTCCGGTTATTCAAAAAGCAATATGCCACTCCTAATTCGGAGTGGTTTGATGTCTCAATCGCGACGGGTGATCATACAGAAGGCGTGTGGAACGCGGGGATTCTCGTGGCAACGTATGAGAAGTATCTCGCTTCGCTTTGCGGCCGGGCCGATTTCAATCTTTCCGGAATCGTTGTTGTAGCAGATGAAATACAAATTCTCGGATCAGAGAGGAGGGGGCCTGAAATCGAACTGCTTTGTACGCTTCTAAAGCGAGGCCATCCGAAGCAGCTTGTTGCGTTGTCGGCGACTATTTCCAATCCGCAAGACGTCGCGGCTTGGTTAGGATGCAAGGTCATACACATCATCTCTAGGGATGTACCGTTACGGCAAGAAGTTTGGTTCAGGGGTAAGTCACTGCAGTGTCTAGCAGGTACAACTGAATTGTTCGATGGGAAGTACGGAAGCGTTCTTCCCAGCCAGACTATCGAGGCAGTTGATCACCTGCTTCGCAGGAACCGCGGGCCGGTTCTTGTTTTCACGATGACGAAACCTCGAGCATTAGAGCTTGCAGAAGAATTCTCCAATCGTAGGCAGCGAACTCCCGAAGGCATTGGGTACGCTGACCAACTCGAACTCTTTAGTGAACCATCTACGCTGATGAGGACTTTGACAGAGACCGCTCAAAGAAAAGTGGCGTTCCATACCGCCGATCTCAACCACGCAGAAAGAGAATTGATAGAACGCGGACTTACCGACAAACTTTTCGATGTTGTATTTGCAAGCCCGACACTTGCTGCTGGCGTGAATTTCCCTTTTCAAACGGTCCTTTTTGATTCCTTTTATCGAGCCTTCGTTCCAAACGATCCGTGGCTTCCGCTCGCGGATTACTCGAACATGGCGGGCCGCGCTGGCCGCCTCGGACTTCATGACGAAGGATTTTCAATTCTTCTCGCTGAGTCGGATGTGCATTTTGAGAGAGCGCGCACGTTAATCTCGTCTCATGTCGATCCTCTGTATTCGAGGTTTTTTACTTGCAGCTTACGGAAAGTCATCTTGACGATCATTGCGAGTCGTGTCGTTAGAAAACGTGATGATCTGATGCCATTTATTCAGGAAACCCTGTGGTGGAATCAGGCGATCGATCGAAATCCAAAGAAACTTGAAGAGATCCCGGCACATCTGGACCTGGCACTCGAGTACCTCCAGGCATCTGGACTAGTCTCAAACAAAGGGAATAACCTTTTTGCAACTCGTTTGGGTGTTGCGACAGCAGGAACCGGGCTATTGCCTTCAACAGTCGTTGACTTGCTGCAACTATTCAGAAACCACGAGGCTGCATTCGGCGGGAACGAAGACCAATGGATCCCTGGTGTTTTGCACGCATCCTGTGCAAGCGATGAGTATGGAAGCACTGGACAAAGAAATTTGCCCTATTCACGACGCGGACAGCCAGAGAATGGAGCTTATTCCTGGCTAAGCACAAGAAATCTTTTTCGCGATGGAGACGCCGTCGAAGCCATGGACAAGGTTACGAATGCGTGTTTTGGGTTATCTGAATGGATCAAAGGCACTTCGGAACGAATGCTACGCAATATGCTTCCCTTAATTTCTTACGGTCAAATGCAACAGCTGGCAAATGAGAATGCCGCGATTCTCGAAGGTATTAGCAAAGTAATGAGAGTACCGGATTCGAAATGTATACCTCTCCTTCCCAACCTTCTAATAACGCTAGCCGAGAGATTGCGATATGGAGCTCCGGCCGACGTTCTCGACCTTCTACGTGCAAGCGCTGCGTACCGAGTTCCAGGATTTGGCCGGCATCGAGCAATGACGCTGGGGAATGCGAAGCTGGCGACCCCAAATAGCGTGCTGCAGGCGGATCGAAAGTTAATTACCAGGTTGGTTGAGAGCGCTCAACGCGCGGTCGCGCTTGCCGATGCCCTGGTTAGTTATTTCGATGTGCCTCTTGAAGTCTTCAAGACGAGGCATATTTCGCGTGCGAGTGAATTGCAATTGGATGCTGAACTTATTCAGCGTTCGTATGAGCTTACAGGCGATTCGTATGAAGATGCCATCGAAGCACTTCTGAAAAGTGTTCCTGAATGGGAAGTGATGAAAATAGACAAAGGAAAGCGTCAGGCGTTTCCAGATTTTCTGATTGAGTATCAGGGGAAAGCCGTTCTCGTGGAATGCAAGACAAAAGAAAGAAACTCGGCGACCATAAGCAAGGATGAGGCGTTTGCAGTGCTTACAAAAGGTGTCGATTTTAAAAAGGATCACTGCCTAACAATCGGAAAACCCGACTTCGATGAAACATCAAAAGGGAAGGCAAACGGCGCAGTAGACGTCACATTGATGCGCCATCATGACTTTGTAGAGGCGCTGTTGAGATATAAGTCTGGAAAAGTTAGCGCCGAACAATTGTTTTCTTGGATATTGACTCCAGGCTACGCGGTCATCGAACAACTCGAAGCTTTCGCAATTAATGCAGGAGATCAATAGTTCGACCTAACATCCTGGTCACCCGCGTATCCGGCCGCCTACTAAAATTTATAGTCATTATTTAGATTCACCGGTTGCTCTAGGCCTGCTTCCAGCGACTACTCCATCAGCGCGCTATATACCAATGTCTGGAGTTTAGGTACCACCTCAAACGCGCGCAGTGCTCCTAAGTGCTGTGTCATCGCCAAGATGACCATGTCGGCCTTCGGGTCAATCCAGTACTGCGTGAGCGCTGCACCGCCCCAATAGAACGTACCCTCGCTACTGACCGCACCCATCGCTGCTGCGTCTTTGACAATACCGAACCCCAATCCATAACCCATGCCTTTGGGGAATAATTTGGGCATCGACATTTCGCTACCCATGTGATCGCGGGTCATATAGCGGACGACTTGAGGACTCAGGATGCGTACACCGTTTAACTCACCTCCGTTGAGCATCATTTGGGTGAAGCGCCAATAGTCCTCTGCGGTGGACACTAAGCCATAGCTGCCGCCTTTGCGTTGGTGATTGACTGTGTAGCTATTGGCGTTCTCCGGTCGAGCGAGAAATCCCGCAAAGACAGGGTAGCCATGCGTTTTGTCCAGAGGGGCAAGCTTTCCGTCTTTCGTCCAATATATAGTCGCTAAACGCTCCGCCCTATCTGGCGGGACCCAAAAGGATGTATCCTTCATTCGCAGTGGGCCAAATAACCGCTTCTCCAAGAACACATCGAAAGGCAAACCGGAGAGAATTTCCACCAGACGCGCCTGTACATCCGGTGCCACGCTATAGATAAAACGTTTTCCAGGCTGCTCGAGCAATGGAATTTTTGAGAGCTTATCTATCATCTGCGCCAGCGATACGTCGACGCCGAATACATCGGCGTTGAGGTAGGCAGCATCTACCGCATTTAGCTCGAGTCCATGGGAGAATCCGGCGGTATGCCTCATTAGGTCCTGGATCGTCGGGGGCCTTTCAAGTGGAACCGTATCCTCGATCGGAGACTGCGGCGTACGCAACACTTTCAGCTGGGCAAAGGCGGGAATGTATTTCGACACCGGATCGGTCAATTGGAAGCGACCTTCCTCGTAGAGCATCATCAGCGCCGTTGAGGCGATTGCTTTGGTCTGCGAGTACACGCGAAAGATCGTGTCTGTTCGCATCGTTTCCTTCTTCTCTCGGTCTGCGTAACCGAGAGCGCTGAAATGCACGACTTTGCCGTGGCGTGCGACAAGGGTAACGATGCCGGCGATGTCACCTTGCTCAATCTTGTCGGCAAAAAATTGATCGATGTAGCGGAGACGCTCCGTGGAAAAGCCGGCATCCTCCGGTTTGGATCGAGGCAAATCCGCAGCCGACGCTTTCTCGATTAGAAATGCAGCGAGGACAAGAACAATGCCTATCCATCCACTGGGTATTCCAATTTGTTTCCGAGCGTGCGACCGTGAAGTCATTTTTCCGTAAAAATTCATCGCTTGCTTCTTCATCGAACTTCTCCTTGCCGTCGCAATTGAACTTGGTCGGTATATAAACTTAGCATATGGTAATTATTTAAAAACCATAGTGAAACGAGAAATAATTCCAGGGATGCCAACTCGATGCAGCAAGTCCTTCTAGCCCCTGGGCTTCCCGTAATTTGAAGCGCTGGATTTTGCCGGTCGCAGTCTTGGGGAGTTCTTTGACGAACTTGATCCAGCGGGGGTATTTATAGGGAGCTAGTCTTTCTTTGACATGCTGCTGCAACTCCTTTTCTGAAACCGTCCGCTCTGGTTTCAGCACAACGTATGCGCATGGCTTGATGAGTCCGTCCACATCTTGTTTTGCGACTACAGCTGCCTCCAAGATAGCATCGTGTTGTATTAACGCGGACTCAACTTCGATCGGAGAGACGTATAAGCCGCTCACTTTGAATAAGTCATCGCTGCGTCCTTCATATATATAATAGCCATCTTCGCGCTGGCGATATTTATCGCCCGTACACATCCATTCGCCGACAAACGTGCTGCACGAACGGGACCTATTGTTCCAGTAGTGGGAGGCTTTGGTTGGCCCACGCACATGGAACTCTCCGATCTCTCCGACCGGAACTGGTTGACCGTTCTCATCGACGATGCGTATTTGGTAGCCTGGAACGGGGCGTCCGGTTGTTCCATAGCGAATGTCGTCAGCTCGATTGGAAAGGTAGATGTGCAGCATTTCCGTTGATCCGATGCCATCTAGGACGTGCGCTCCGAAGCGCATATACCAGCGTTTACCTATTTCCTCGGGTAGAGCCTCCCCGGCGGAAACGCAAATACGAAGCCTTAACTCCTCGCGTCGCGGCAGATCGGCATGCGCTAATAGTCCCGCGAAGACAGTCGGAACGGCACAGAAAACAGTGGGGCGATGTTGTCGCAAGCGCGCACAGATAGCTGCAGGTGTCGGACGTTCACTCATTAAAATTGCCGTGGCCCCCACCGCAAGCGGAAACGTCAATGAATTACCTAACCCATAGGCAAACGACAGCTTCGAAACGGAGAACACGGTGTCATCCGCTTGATACTTCGCAATCGGTTTGGCATAGAGCTCTGACGTTTGGATGAGACTGCTGTGCACGTGAACCGTGCCTTTTGGTGCTCCCGTGGAGCCTGAGGAGTACAACCAGAAACAGAAGTCGTCGCACGTGGTGGGTGCTGGCTCGTATTTATCGGCGGATTTTTCCAGCAGGTTCCGCATCGAGTGATGCGAATGCTCTCCAATATCTGACACGACAACGTGCTTCAAGAACCGCGCTTCACGGATTGCCGGTTCAAATGCTTTTAATAGCGATGCGGAAATCACGAGAGCGCAAGCTCGGCTATCGCCAAGAATGTAGCTCATGTCAGATACAGTATTCAGCGTATTCATGGCGATCGGAACGACGCCAGCTTTGATGCAGCCAAGGAATGCGACTGGAAAGTCGATGCTGTCGTGGAGGGAGAGCAGTACGCGCTGCTCCATCTGCACGCCTAGGGCGCCCAATGCGTTTGCGAATCGATTAGCTCGCTTCGCGAGGTCGGAGTAGGTATAGCTTCCGGCATCATCAATAAATGCAATCTTGTCTCCACGGCTTGCTTGTAGATTGCGCTCTAGTAAATCGTGAGCGGCGTTATAAATCCGCGGTATCGAGAGTAGCGGCGGGCTTTCGCTATGGTCTGCCGAACTTAGCACCGGATTCACCTCTCTATAGCGAACTCACCGTCCGGAAATAAATGGCGGCGTGATGAGGTTGATCTCGTCATGGGGTCAATGGGATGTATGTCGCTTATTTCCATGACATCGGTGCTAATCGCCGTTAAGGCCGCGCGTTCGGAAGATACGGTCGGAGAGTTACGGTGTAAATGCAATATAGTACATATCACATAACTGAGAACACCGAGAAAAATGTGTGAAAGGATAGGGAAAAATCTAAGAGTAGCAATATAGTTCATTGAGTGAGTGTAATAGCAGGAGGTATAAAACCCATATGGCAACACCTGCAAAACTCGCTCACATCCGTACTCGTGCTGCAATGCGTTCGGCGATGGTTGAAAAAACAGCGTCAGAACGTCTTTCTGACTCTGCATTCCTTTCCGCGCTTGGCAGGAGAGTGCGCGATACGCGAGAGAGGCGCGGGCTGGCACGCAAAGTGTTGGCAGAAAATGCGGATGTTTCCGAACGTTACCTAGCACAGCTCGAATCAGGCAGCGGCAATGCTTCCATTACTCTCCTGCGCCGGGTGGCGACTGCATTAAATGTGCGCATGATGCATCTCCTTGGCTGCGAAGCCAGTGAGGAGCGCACCCTCGTCAACAGCTTTGTCGATAGCTTGCCTGAACGCCGCTTATCCGAGGTAATGAATCGTTTAGTGAACGAGTTCGGCACGGACGAATCCGTACGACGTAAGCGAGTGGTACTGATCGGCCTACGCGGTGCCGGAAAATCAACTTTGGGGAATTTGCTTGCCAAAGATATCTGCAGGCCTTTCGTGGAGCTTGATAGGGAAATAGAAAGAGAAGCAGGTATGGCGCTTACAGAAATCTTCATGCTTTATGGTCCACCCAGATATCGCGAATTAGAACGCAGATGCTTGGGAAACCTCATCGCTAGCCAAAACGACGTCATCGTGAGTGTCGGTGGCGGTGTCGTTTCAGAGCCCGACACCTATCAATTTCTGCTCGGCAATTGTTTCACTGTCTGGATTAAGGCATCGCCCACTGAACACATGTCTCGCGTCGTCGCCCAGGGCGATCTTCGCCCCATGCGTGGCAACGCCCAGGCCATGGACGACCTCAAAAGCATTCTCGCCGCGCGCGAGCAGCAGTATTCTCGGGCGGACGCCATCGTCAACACATCGGGCCAGAGCATAGCCAGAAGCTTAGCTGCGCTTCGTCTTGTCGTGACCGATTAGAGAGCTTTGTTCACGTCTAGCAGCCGTTAGAGGTTTTAAAGAAGGTTGCGATCGACGCAGGTAATAATTTCGTGGATCGGCGTATGAGCCGTGTTATTTAAATCCGTTGTGTGCGCTTGATCGAGCAGTACGTCAGCATTGTCCCATGCGTCCAGAAAACTATCTGGTACCCAGTCCAACCAGACTCCGCCTTTCTCAGAGAGAGAATCAAGCCATGCATTAAGGGCTTGCATTCGCCTTATCATTTCGTTGCCGAGAGTCGATTCAGAAGCTGATGTTGTGGCGATAGAGCGCACAACTGACGGTGTTTCCGCAAGCATGCGCGGCATGAAAGAAAGACCGATGAACGCACCGCTGAATCCAGCTGATAGTGTATAGACGATACGTCCGTGCTCCTTCGCTCCGATCTCGCCAACATCACGCAGTGAAAATTTCTTCTTAAATGTATCCACAACAGCTTGCGGATCGGCGGCGGATTGCGTCCAAGGAATCGCGACTAGATCTAAATCATGAATGAGGCTGCCGTGTACCGCGAGTTCATAACCATGTTCCCGTGCAACCTCAGCAAGCGTCGCATAAATTAAAATATAGATCAGCGCGTTGTTGTCGGGATTCACGACTCCACCTCTCCCTTCATCACTGGAGCAGCCACGTAAGCGTTACGCAGCCATGGTTTTGTACGACGGTTACTGTGCTTTTTATGAATTTGAGTATCAATCATCAGGAAAGGGTGGAATATAGTCGATGAGATAAAGTGCATGTAGTAAACAATGAGAAGCATGTCGACTTAAAAGAACAAGGACAATGAGCATGCACTATGCTGCATTTACACTTCGTAGAGCCTCCGAGTAAGTTTCCTCTCGACGATTCTTGATTACAGACGTGAAGAGTCTAGACATAAAGAGGGTCTTACTATGCGTGGAATTAAAAAACTGGTTCAGTCCTTAGCAGTCGCAGGACTGGTAGTGCTGAGCACTGCTCCCTTACCTGCTGCCGCAAGCTGTTTCAGCAGCGTGATAACGGCCGGTACGACGTACAACACGGGCATTTACTACGGCGGGCTTTATCGTACGTATATCTTGCAGGTCCCACCTGGATACAACGCTGCTAATAAACATTGGTTGGTCATCGACGCGCACGGACTAGGAGGTAACGCATCGGCGCAGAAAAATTTCTCCGGATGGGCGGCAAAAGCGTGGAGCGCCAACATGATCGCCGCATGGCCGGATGGCTATGGCGCCAGCTGGAATGGCTATGGAGGCATAGGCTCTGCCTACGCAGCCAACCTCGATGATGACGGACTGATGAGCGCCATTGCGTTGACGACGGCCGGTCAAGGCAACGTGGACATGGCCCGAATCTACATGACTGGTCATTCGAACGGGGCGTTGCTGACCCACCGTGTGGGTTGCGAGCAGTCCTGGCTTTTCGCGGCAATCGCCACGGCCTCCGCCCCGCTGAATACCAGCTACTACGTGTGCAATACGACTAAACCGATCACCGTCGTGCAATTTCATGGCTATGAAGACAATGTCGTTCCCTACTACGGAGGATATCAACCTCTTTTGTACATGACGTTCCAGTCGGCTTCAGACAGTGCGTGGACCTGGTACTACGAGTTGGGTTGCACAGGTTTTGCGGCTACGGAGTGCTACAACCAAGATTGCTCTAACCGGTGTGATCGGGCCATCAACTGTGCAGGGAATGCAACCAGTACGCTTTGTTCCGTGCATGGAGACCACTTGATATACGGATATGCAGACGTGCCCGGCTATTCCTCGAACCGGTTCTCCTCGTCGCCAAAAACGACACCGTACCTGCAGTCGGGATGCGGTCACACTTAATCAGGCCAGGAGAAACGCATGGCAACTCTCAGAGTAACGACAGGAAGGAATATGACGGGGCTGGCTCTATTAGTAGCGGCGGTGATAGCGACGTGGCTAGTTGTATGGCGTCTGTCTACTCATGCTCCTTCGACCCCCACCTCAGTCTCTTCGGATCTTGGGGATGTCATGCACGAGCAGGCCCAGCCGAAGGCTGGGTCTGCTCCCCCAACGCAACTTCAACCTTTGACGACGGCGCGAATCGACACCGGGTGGGCTAGGAGCTATCGCGATACCACTGACTACGTCACGTTTATGCGCCAAGCCGTAGTTGCCGCCCAGCAGGGGGACAGCGGTGCGCAGTTCTACGTCGGCAAACTGTTGCAGCTCTGTGGGGGCATGTCGGTCGAGATGACCGTGATGAAAGCCCTCGCGGATGCCAAGTCCGTCAAGCTACCCGTGTCCTTGGCGAAGAAGCGCGAATCCCAAGCCGAGCAGTGCAGGCTCCTGCTCCAAGACACAGAGATCTTTGCAGCCTTGCCGCCGCGCGAGGGTGGCTATCCCGCTAGCTACTGGTTAAAACGTTCCGCCGAGCAAGGCAATCCTTCGGCCTCGGCCGACATTGCCCGGAGCACGGTCCGAGAGCGACAAATGAAAGGTATGGGTGAGGACCCAGTCGCAGCAAATCGCCCGTTGGAGGAAGCCGAACGCTCTCTGCAGCAGGCCATCGCCAACTCCGGGGGCGATGCCGAAGCGCTCTTTCTGGTCGGTGAGGCATTGTTTAACGCTCGTCGCAAAGACGCCGATGATCGGCAACTCCGCGGAGCCGCGTGGATGCTGGTGGCCTGTGAGCGGGGGTATGACTGCTCGCTAATGAACGACAAGAACGAGATGGCGCGTGCTTTGGCCCTCTGTCATGAGTGGAAAGACCCGAACTGCCCGGAAGGTAGCGATGTAACGCAGTACATCCGCAACCTCGGCCAGGAAAATTTCGACAAGGCCGTTGTCTTCGCCCAGAAATTCAGGCAAGCGCTCGACAGCTCGGATAGCCATGCGCTGCTTCAGAGTGTGTCGATGAAGTGAGGCTGATCTTTTTTCCTGAGTTTGATGACGTCGATGTCAACACAATTGATGGTGATAACGGTGAAAGTACTAAAAGCAAATAAATTGAATGTCTTTCTGTTGGCGCTCGTCGTGGCGGTAGTGGCCGGCTGTTCACCATCCGCCAAGCAACTCAAGGAGGCGTTGGAATCCAATCCAGACATTCTGACCAACGCGATCGAGAAGAACCAAGTGGTGATCATGGACGCGTTGCAGAAGGCGGCTCAGGACGCTCAACGTGCGTCCCGCGATCGAATGCTTAAAGAACAGCAAGCTCTTCGCGAAGATGAATTCAAAAACCCAAAAATTCCCGCACTCGCTGATGATCGGGCGTCCCGCGGGCCGAAAGAAGCCCCCATTGTATTGGTTGAGTACGCCGACTTTCAGTGTCCGTACTGCCGGCAGGGATATGACACCGTTCGAGAAGTGGAAAAGAAATACGGCGGCAGCGTGAGGTTCGTTTACAAACATCTTCCGTTGGACTTCCATCCGTTAGCGATGCCGGCGGCAAAGCGTTTTGAAGCCATTGCGTTGCAGAGCGAAGACAAAGCCATGAAGTTTCATGACGAAGTCTTTTCGAACCAAGATGAGTTAGCGCAGAAAAAAGAAGAATTCTTGGACGACGTTGCGGGAAAAGTCGGTGCTGACGTTGCCAGAATGAGGAAAGACATGGAAAGCCCTGCGGTTCAGAAGCGCATTAAGGAAGACATGGAAGAGGCCAAGAAATTTGGCTTTCAGGGAACGCCAAGCTTCTTAGTGTCGGGGATTTCTTTCAGAGGGGTTCGTCCTTTTCAGGAATTTGAAGAAATCATCGAGCGTGTTCTGAAAGAACATGGAGAAAAACAGAGTAAGAGACAGTGAGCAGCATCCAAAAAATTTGGAGGAGATAGATTCCATGAATAGACTAAAATTTAAAATGACGATCGGCCTCTGTTTAACTGTCTTGAGTGGCATGTGTAGTAACGTTCTGGCGCAAACGGTCGTAACGCTTTCCTCGATCGGGGACACGTACACGCAGCAAGGCACGCCGACTACCAACTATGGCACGCAGACGACGACGCTCGTTCGTATCGACACAGCCAACTCGTTGACGCGCGGCGCGTACTACGAATTCGACCTCTCGAGCTTGCCGGCGGGAACGATTGCTTCGGCGAAACTGAGACTGTTCGGCTCACACGATACCGGTGGCACCGGCGTGACCATTAACGCGTTTGGCGGCACGGCGACGACCGCGTGGAGCGAAACAGCGTTGGTGTACAACAATGCCTTGACGTTATCGGCAACAGATTTCTCGGGCACGCCGATTGCGTCGGTGGCTGTCGCGCCTCCGCCTTCCACGACGTACGAGTGGGATGTCACTACCTATATCAGCGGGCGCCGGAGCGCGGGCGTCAACCTGGCCACCTTTGGTTTGGGAGCGGCAGCTGCGAACACTTATCGCGCGACGTTCAATTCCAAGGAAGCCGCATCCAATAAGCCACAGCTGGTCGTGACGGTCAATGCGCCGGGAACCTACAATCTCTCCTCGATTGGGGATACATACACGCAGCAAGGCACGCCAACTACAAATTATGGCACGCAGACGACGACGCTCGTCCGTATCGACACCGCCAATTCATTGACGCGCGGCGCATACTACGAATTCGATTTGTCGAGCTTGCCAGTAGGGACGATTACTTCGGCAAAATTGAAGTTGTTCGGCTCTCATGACACCGGCGGCACCGGCGTGACCATCAACGCATTTGGTGGTACTGCGACAACCGCATGGAGCGAAACGGCGCTGGTCTACAACAATGCCTTGACGTTGTCGGCAACAGATTTCTCGGGCACGCCGATTGCGTCAGTAGCCGTCGCACCTCCGCCTTCTACGACATACGAATGGGACGTCACTTCCTACGTCAGTGCACGTCGTAGCGCGGGCTCCAACCTGGCTACCTTTGGTTTGGGAGCGGCAGCAGCGAATACCTATCGCGCGACGTTCAATTCCAAGGAAGCGACCTCCAACAAGCCGGTGCTCTCGGTGACGGTCGGCGGCGCACCGCCGCCGCCGCCGAGCTGGACACCGACTTGTCCCAGCGGCTACGTGCCAACGCCCGGTGAGAACATTAATTTCCCGACACCTTCCGGCAATCGGTCGTTCTCGTTGAACCTACCCAGCAGCACGTCCACGCCGCGACCGGTATGGGTGCCGCTCACGGGCTCGGTGGAATCGACGACTGAAAACTTGGATGCGCGCGGTGGCAATCGTCTGCTAACAAATTACGGTTACATCGTGATCGGACCGGTGCGGAAGTGCGCTGGCAGTGGTGCCGGCAGCGTGAGCGCGGCAGGCACCAGCGTGAACGGCGGTACCTGCAATCAAGCCGGCACCGGCGGTTGGACTTGGAATCCCTGGAACGAAGGTCGTACCTTTGATGCAGCGGGCGATCCATGGAAAACTGATGAAGGTCCGGATTCGCAGTTCCTGGAATCGGTGGTGAAATGCGTGGCCACACAGTATCCCGTAGATCAGACTCGGGTGTTCATTGGCGGCATTTCGTCCGGCGGCACGATGACGAATCGCGCGTTGGCGTTCAACTCGGATTTTTGGGCCGGCGGCATGCCGATCTCCGGTGAATGGTACGTGACGCAGGACAATGGCACGGCCTATACTGGGTCAGATGAGTTCTTAGCGCGTCGTGCTGCTGTAGCCGCTGATCCATATCGGATTTACCAAGGTCGTGTAGGTCCGTATCCGCTCAAGAGTACGTTGGCCGATACGACGTCGCTGTCGCCAATGATCGTGATCACGGTGTGGGGAGGCACTGACGACATATGGTATTGCGGCACCACGTTGTGCGCCGACTACCGCCCTACCACTCAAGTGGCCTCAAACTACTTCAGCTCGTTTAGCAACGTGTTGCACATTGCGTGTTCGAGCACGCATGGGCATCAATGGCCGACCGTCAATCGCGATGCGTTCAATCAGTGGGCGCTGGCTACCTTGTCGTCGCATCCGAAAGGCACGCCAAAGGCCAGCTTCGGCAATAAGCTCATCACCAATCCGCCACCGTTAGGTTATAGCTGCGTGCTGGGACCGTTTGCCGATCACTATACGGGTGCACCGCCGCCCTCGGCGGGATCGATGAACTGGGGTATGTTCGGTCACGACTATAACAACAGTCGTAGCTCGCCGGACACCACGATCAGCGCTAGCAACGCCAGTTCGCTGCATGTGCTTTCACGCGTTACCGGCGGCGGCATTACCAGCACGCCGACGATCGTGGACGACGTGGCGTACGTGTCTGACTTCCGCGGCCATGTGAAGGCGATTCGGATTACGGATAACGTGACTCTGTGGGACGTGATGCCGTCCACCTCGATCACTATGCTGTCACCGTCGCCGTACGTGACGGGTGACACGGTGTACGTCGGTGGTGATCTCGGTTGGGTGTTTGCGCTCAATCGCGCCACCGGTGCAGTAAGATGGTCGCGACAAATCGAGACCACGCCGAACGCGCGCGTGTCTTCGTCGCCGATCGTGGTGGGCAACATTCTGATCGTCGGTTCCGGTTCGTACCAAGTGTTCGTGCCGGCAACGCCGATGTTCCGCGGCAAAGTGGCGTTCTTAGATGCAAGTACCGGCGTGCCCTTGAGCTACATCACCGACGTGTGCCCCACGGGCACGTGCGGTGGCGGTATCTCGGTGTGGTCGACGGCGGCGATCGATTCGCAGACGCGCACGGGCTACATCGGCGCGGGTCAGGCTTACGCGGCGCCGGCAGGTCCGTATTCGGACGCGCTGATCGCATTCAACCTCGACACGGGTGCGATCCGCTGGAGCTATCAATTCACGCCGAACGATGTTTACACCATTAATACCGGCACGCTCGATCATGATGTCGGCGCGGCGCCTAACTTGTTCACTGCGGTGGTTGGCGGCGTGACGCGTCAGTTGGTCGGCGTCGGCGATAAGGGCGGACGCTATGCGGCGTTCGATCGTGCGACCGGCGCGCAAGTCTGGATGACCACCATCGGCAACGCGAGCCCGATCGGCGGCATGATGCACTCGGCGGCCTACGACAATGGAGGCATCTTCGTCGTCAACAACAGCGCCACCGTCGGCAGCAGTCGCAATGATCCGGTTCCGTCATCAGGCGTCGCTCGTCGCCTGAATGCGGCGACAGGGGCAATCGAATGGAGCCTCGACTTGCCGGCCGGCGGTTTCGGAGGCGTCAGCATCGCCAATGGTTTGATGTACTTCACTACTTGGGATGGAGTTCTGCGGGTACTTAACGCCAGCACGGGTGCTGTCGTGAAAACTGTGCAGATAGGTCCTGCAGTGGGTGCCTACGTTCCTGCGCCTACCGACGGGTTCCCGAACGGATCGGCCAGCGGTCCGATTGTGTATAACGGCAAAGTCTACGTGGGCTATGGCTGGACGTGGGTGCTCAATATCGACGGCGGGTTAGCCGCCATCGGACTCTGATGTTTAGGACTTAATTGTTCGTCGGAGGTATTCATAACAATCCCCACGACTGAAACATTTGGTCGTGGGGATTCGATCTGGCTATCTACCATTGCAAGTCGTGAGGGATGATTGCCATGGTGTTCAGTGCCTAATATGTGATTAATATTTGTTCTAGACTGCGGTAGTGTGTCCAACAGATCATTAAATCAATAAGTTATCTTGCATCGTCAGAATGCGAGTTCGTTGGGTGTGACGTATTTGTGTCGTTGAAGCGGGCGGAGCCAATTCGTCGCCCACGTTATCCAACCGCATGCAATCGCGAGGTCTCCGGAACACCAAGGAGCAGGAACTCCATTTGATCCGCGAGGACGAACGCTTCGTACCGGTTTGACGCGTACGGTAGGTAGTGCAGTTTTATGTCTGCATCCTTCGACGTACGATCGGCCTAGTTGAATTGCTGATTTCGAATTGCTTCAATGGCAATATTATTTGTAATATTTAGTAAACGAGAATAATGCACTGAGCAGTGCAGTCTGACCTCGATCGAGGGCACGGGCGGAACGTACACGCAGTCGTTCAGGTACGCCAATGCAAACGTGAACATGGAAGGCCGCGGTAACTTGGGAGTCTGGGGGGCTCAGGTACCGGTGAGAACATTCCAACATTCGGCCCGATGAGAAGCGGTCGCGCATTCGTATGAATGTTCAACTGCTCTCATCGCCACCGGGAAATCTCCTCTTAATCTACTCAAGGCCTTTGGGTTCTAGGAGAAAAGCCATGCAAACAAGATTCTCGAAAATCGGCGCCGACGGTGCAGTGCTTCCATCCGACGCTACCGAATGGGAAGCCGTACTCGACAGCAAAACCGGTCTCATGTGGTCGGTCGAGATAAAGAAGGTCGCCAACTGGAAAAAGGCCACCGCGACTGTGAAGAAGATTAAGGCCGCGGGCTTCGGCGATTGGCGCATGCCATCCGTCGAGGAGCTCTTCTTGCTCGCCGATCACACTCGCGTGGACCCAGCGATCGATATGGATTACTTCCCTAACACGCCAAGCGATTGGTTTTGGTCGAGCACGCCTTGGGCTCGTTCGCCTGACGATTGTGCGTGGCTTGTCTACTTCCTCGTCGGTTACGCGGGCTGGAACTACCAGTACTTCAGCGGTTTCGTTCGTGCCGTGCGTGTCGGTTAGTAATTTGAACTTGGTGATCTAGAAATGGATACCGGCGAATATCTAGCTATTTGATTGTTTGTTTTTATAATAAGTATTTGTTTTTATTGTTATAAAACTAGGCTACTATCTAGTCATTTAACTAGCCTTTCGTGATATGCTGGTCCTATGCCCCAGCATCCAAGCGAATCCTTACTTCGACACTTGCAGGCGGGCGTTGCTTCATCCGTTGAGCTTGAAACCGTGCTTGGGCAGTCCCAATCCACTGTATCGCGCTACTTACGTCAGCTAACGGCAGCGGGTTTGATCATTCGCCTCGGCAACACTCGGGGTGCGCGCTATGGGTTGCTCAGACCGATCGAAGGCATCGGTGCAAAGTGGCCGCTTCGCCGCATCGATTCTGCTGGCCAACTTCATCTACTAGGCACGCTCTGTTCGTTGTATGCCGAACAATTTTATTTCGAGCCAGAGTCTGATGGGTTTGCGTACGATGGAGTTACCCACGGATTACCGTACTATCTCCAGGATCAGCGGCCAGCCGGATTTCTTGGGCGCGCCGTTCCGCGTCAGTATCCAGAACTTCAATTGCCGCAACGCGTAGTCGATTGGAACGAAGATCACTACCTACGCTATCTCACCCAGCGTGGCTCGGACACGGTCGGCGACCTCATCCTAGGCGATCAGGCGTTCGATCAGTTCCTGATCATGCAAAGGCAGCGAACGATCGCGAGCGTCAAGGATCGCGAGATCCGATACCCGCAGTTTGTGGCTGAAGTCATGGAGGGTGGTTTGCCGGGATCTTCCGCGCATGGTGAGCATCCGAAATTCACGGCGTTAATTGAGAGTCCATCGGGGCCAATGCATGTGCTCGTGAAGTTCTCACCGCCTGACCGTACCGCGGTCGGACAGCGATGGTCAGATCTGCTGATCGCCGAACACATTGCACATGAAGTGCTCGCGGCGGCGGGTCTGCCCGCGACACGCTCGCGCATCGAACGCTATGGTGACCGCACCTATCTCGAAGTGGAGCGTTTCGATCGCGCGGGACTCGAAGGGCGAGTAGGGGTCACGTCACTGTTCGCGATTGATGCCGAACAATACGGCAAGCTCGACAATTGGGTCGACTCTGCGACGCGGCTTCGTGACGACCGCCGAATTGATCCGACGACCTGCGAGCTTGTTCGCCTGATATCGACCTTCGGCGCACTGATTGCAAACACGGACCGGCACTTCGGCAACCTAGCGTTTTACGATGCCTATGATGGTCGTTACTCGTTAGCACCGGTATACGACATGCTGCCCATGCTTTTTGCGCCAGAACACGATCAGGTGATTGCACGCGTCTTTCAACCACCCGATCCAACCTCACAGACACTGCGAGCATACGGGCGCGCGCGCGCGCTTGCAGAGGAATACTGGCGCCGATGCGCCCATGATTCTCGAATCAGCGAGGAGTTTCAAGCTATCTGTGAGAAGTGTGGCGAGACACTCGAGAAGTTGCCTCGCACGGGTGCCTATGCCTATCACGAAACTGAGCCGTTTCCGAAGACACAGTAGTGCGAATAACATGCGACGTTTCAAGTCGTCCGACGTGCTATCAGATCAGTTCGTCATCCGGCGTGGAAAATACGCCTTCGCTAGTGTGATGTATTTGTGCCATATCAGCGGCAGGCGGAGAGATTTCCGCCTGCCTTTCATGTTGCCATACACGAGTTATATAGCGGCGCCGTTTGTTCGAAGAGTGAATTCCAAAAGGCGAACTCGTCGCAGTGGACTGGTCGAACGAGAGCGGAAGTGCTACTGGCATGTCCTTTATGAAGGACATGCCGTTCAAAACTCCTGAACAGCTAGGCTCGGCCCTTCGCATTCGACGAATGGAACGCGCGATGTCGCAGGTCGAGTTGGCCGAAAGATTGGGAGTGGAGCGCAAATGGATTATGAAGGTCGAAGCCGGGAATCCGAAGGCCGAGTTCGGCTTTATTTTGAAGACCTTTGCGGAGCTCCGCCTGGAAGGCAAAATTACTATTCGGGATGCGAGCAGATCGGTAAGCGTCTGGTCATCACTGCGGCGGGTTCGACCGTGAGAGCGGTTGCCGCGCGGCATGGATTGCGCCCCAATCACTTGTCGGCGTGGCGCAGTGATCCGAAGAATCGAGCATCGCCCTCGGGGGGTGGGACGCTTTGCGGCGATTGAAGTGCTGAGCGGATCGATGGAAGAAGTGGCCCCACCAATTTGAACAACGGAATGCAGTTCGTTAAGTGTGGCCCCGCGGGTTAAGCGGCTCTGGCGAGCAGCTGTGAATCAAAGTACACGGCATCGGGTGTGCATCGGTCAAGTGCTTTGTGGGGACGACGCGTGTTGTAGAAGGTGAAGTAGCGAGCCAGATGCACGCGGGCGTCGCTGACGGTGTTGTAGGCACGTAGATACACCTCCTCATACTTCACCGACTTCCACAAGCGCTCGACGAACACGTTGTCGCGCCAACGACCCTTGCCGTCCATGCTAATGCGAATGCCGTGAGCCTTGAGGACCGAAGTGAACTCAAGGCTCGTGAACTGGCAACCCTGGTCGGTGTTAAAGATTTCGGGTGTGCTGTACGTCGCTAGCGCCTCGTCCAACGCTTCGACACAAAAATCGGTGGTGAGCGTATTGGAGAGCCGCCAGGCGAGTACCTTTCGCGTGAACCAGTCGATCACGGCGACCAAGTACACAAAGCCGCGCGCCATCGGGATATAGGTGATATCGGCGGCCCAGACTTGGTTGGGTCGATCGATCTGAAGCTTCCGCAGCAGGTACGGATAAACGACATGATCGGGGTGCGGTCGGCTGGTGTTCTTCTTGCGATAAATCGCCTCGATGCCCATCCGTTTCATCAGTGTGGCCACGTGCTTACGGCCCACTGCATGACCCTCCGTATTCAGTAAATCGCGCAGCATGCGGCTGCCGGCAAAGGGATAGTCCAAATGCAACTCGTCAATCCGGCGCATCAATTCCAAATCACGTTCCGGCAACGGCTTGGGTTCGTAGTAAATCGCACCGCGCGATAAACCCACCAATACCGCCTGCCGCACCAACGGCAGACGATGTCCACGATCAATCATCGCTTTGCGCTCGGATCGCCGATGCGACCGAGCGCGCCTGATAAAAAATCAATCTCCAATGCCTGCTGGCCGATCTTCGCATGAAGTTCTTTGATGTCCGGCTGTAAGGCTTTCGCACCTTCACCGCCAAACGCTTCCGCTGCTCCTTCCAGCAGTTGCGTCTTCCACTGCGTCACTTGCGTTGGATGGACATCAAAGCGTTCGGCAATCTCAATCACTGTCTGTTGCCCTTTGATCGCTTCCAGGGCCACTTTGGCTTTGAACGTCGCTGAATGGTTACGTCTCGATCTCTTACTCATTGCTGCTCCGAATAGAAGGCGATATCTTCGCCCACAAGAGCAGAGCCGTCACTTATCGTACTGTTCGATAGGTTGGGACCACCTCAGGACGGCGTGATCGAGACCGATCTGTTGAATTCGTGCATTCGGATTCGCGGCGAAGTGTCGGGTTCGATGGTACGTGAGGTGGGGGGACTGATGCGATGATGGGTTTTCCCGGTGGCAGTCGGATTTGGTTAGCGTGTGTGATAACGCGTCCGAAGTCGTTCACAGATCGCCCCATTGTCCGGCAGAAGGTTATCGAAATAGTGGCGCACGGCCGAGGAGGTGATCGTGGTGTTGGCTGTAATAGTAATTTCCAGATTCGAAGCGCCATACTAATGCATAAGAAAACATGCGTTTTGAATGGGCGTCCCTGGAATGTATTCGTGATAAAGACGGTACGGGCATATGCTAGATATGAGTGGGCCATAGACCGGGTGTTTACTGGTTGGTGTGACGAAATTGGTAAGGATCTAAGAGATGGGAGTCGAACCTGATCCAGTAGCTTTTGAGGAGTTTAAGAAAAAGCAGACGGCAGCGTTTTCCAGGATCGCCTATCGGACGAGAGGAACGCATGGAGCTGACGATCTCATGTCGGAGGCGTGGCTAATCGCTCTCGAAATCGGTAAACGCAGAGGCTGTCAAATGGATGTCTCCAACTATGTGGAGCAGAATCTGATTC
The DNA here is from genome assembly GCA_964597495.1 of uncultured Steroidobacteraceae bacterium. Classification (GTDB taxonomy): domain Bacteria; phylum Pseudomonadota; class Gammaproteobacteria; order Steroidobacterales; family Steroidobacteraceae; genus CAZQYC01. The sequence continues at coordinate 19,589 of CAZQYC010000039.1, forward strand.
TTGCGTGGCTGTACAAGAGGTTTGTCGACTTCGTTGACGGCAAGAATAGAGAAAGTATCGACGACGATGTCTCAGACGGTTTTACTCCTTTGCGTGATCGATTAGCGGCGCCGGAAGAATCGAATCCGTTGCATGCGTTATTGCTAGTCGACGAAGAGCGTCTCACGTCCCCGGCCAGGAAGGGATTTTCGCAATATTCGGCATACATGATTCTCCTTGAGCGATGTGAGCTGAGCCTCCTTACGCTTGCCGAATACCTTGCCATATCGTTCTCGACACTTCGAACGCGTATTCAAAGTTCTAATGAGCACGCTGACTGTCAACCTTCGCTTTTTGACGAGGTGGAGCGAATAGACTCCAATTTTCTCCCCCGATCCCAATGGCTGCGCACTCTCTGGCAACGGTGGCAAGCCAAATCAGCCATTACGGTCGCATGGACTAATATTCGGAAGCTCATCAGTCGAGAAAATAACGATGTTTCTTCAGCAACCATCATGGATCTCTTCGGCTGCAATGCGAATTCCGCGCAGAGATTGTGACCAACTCAAATTGAGTATGCTGTAATTGTGCCGTGAATAGGCTGCTCTCGAAGTGGAAAGCACCACAAGTAGCTGATTTATAAAGATCATAGTGCCCAAGTCGTCCTTCGAACAAGAGTGGAGTTCGAATCTCTTCGGCGCGGCCAATTTCTCAAATGGAGTTCTGGATCGATAGCTCAATGCACACACGTAGCATGTACATGCCAAAATAATGTACATCAGTAAGTATTAAATCCGTGTATCTCACTAGCTCAACCATCCTCTGTTCGCGTGCCTCGTTCAGTGGTTCGCATAAACAGGAGCAAGGATGCTAGAGAAGCAGTCAAGTATCGGAGAGAATCAATGATTGTTAGCCGGTTTTCCAACTATAAGATTTCAGACCTACTTTATCGAGCAACCTAGTTGGTTACCTGCGAACGCATAGCTGAACCTAAGCATGGATCACACAAGAATCCAACCCAACGTCGTTGACTCTGCGGATTTGCTCCGCCATATCACGGCAGACAAAGCGCCGCTCTACCGTAGCATCATGGATGTATTCGCGGCGGCTAAGCGGCAATACCGGCTGCAACTTCGGCCCGATGAAGTGGCTAGCGAAGCCACCTGGCCAGGGGACACACCCCGCATTGAAGAGATCAATGCCATGCTCACGCAGCTGTCGCAATGGGGCAACCTGGAGTCACAGCCAGACACAACACGTGTTTCGACACTCAGCGATTTCTATCGAGCGAGATATCTGTATCGGTTGTCCCATGGCGGTGAAGCGGTCGAAGCCGGCCTCGCCGTGCTATTGCAGACGTTGCGTCGTCGCGCCGAACTGCAGACCGTTGCGCTCGAGGACATCGCTGGCCGCTTGCTTGCGCTCAAGCAACTCATCGAAGCCGATACCGATGGCAAGGGGCCCGATGTAGCAAAGTCGCACGAAACTCTGCGCGACCTCGTACGCGTATTTGAGGACCTCGCCGAAAACGCGCAATCCTTCATGGCCAGTGTTGCTCGCAGCCTGGAACTCCAGCAAGCGGACGCGAACACAATCGTCAACTACAAGCGCCGCCTGATCGACTATCTGGAGCGATTCATCGGCGACCTGGTCCGCCGATCCGACAGCATCGCTCGATTGATCCAGTATCTGACGAGCTATGTCGATGGAATTTTTTTGCAGATCGCGGAGCGCGAAGCCAGGGATGCTGCGCCCGGCGATGCGAGCGATCAGCAGGATCAGAAGATCGAACGATGGAGTGTTTGGACAGAACGTTGGAAAGGGCTGCGCGGGTGGTTTCTTTCCACTGGTGCAGAGCCGCCTCAAGCGGAGCTGCTGAGAGCGCGGGCCCGAGCAGCAATTCCGCTGCTGCTTGGCGCGATAGCGACGTTGAACGAGCGTCGCAGCGGTCGCAGCGATCGCTCGGCGGATTTCCGCGTTCTGGCGCAGTGGTTCGCCGCCTGTGGCACCGATGGAGAGGCGCATCGTATGGCGCGTGCTGCGTTCGCACTCCAACCAGCTCGGCATTTCTCGCTCAATCCGCATGCAGATGGCGATCTTCCCGCCAGCACACCGTGGGCTGAAGCACCGCCGCTGCAAATAAATCCTCGACTACGCGAGTATGGTGAGGCAGCACCTCGTGGTCCGTTACCACGCGTCAGGGATAGGAGCGCGGAACGTGAATTGATGGCGCAGCAATTAGCTGAAGAGTCTCGGCAAGTGCAAGCCGCGCGGCAGCGCCTTGCAACGGGGCGTCCAGCTCGTTTGTCAGAAATCGGCGAACTCGACAAGCATGCATTTCAACTCTTTCTGGGCTTGTTAGGCGAAGCGCTTTCGGACCAGCTCAATCCCGATCAGCCGGTGGAGCTGCAAACGGGTGACGGACTCCTTCGAGTACGTCTGGAACCCTTGCCCGCTGAGAGCCGAGCCACCATTGAAACGCCCGCCGGCACGTTCTCGGGAAGAGATCACCTGCTGACCATCACCGAGATCCACGCAACCGAATGAGCACCCGGCGATCACTGCAGGACAGCCGACGGATCGGCGATCTCCAAAAGTCCATGCAACAGGATGAATTCCGTAAGGCGTTGCGCGCATTGCTGATGACGCCGCTGATGTCACCCGAGCATGAAGATTTTGCAGCAGTGCGCCGGCAGGCCGAGCGGGTGCGCGATTGGTTCGCACGCGAGACCGGCTGGCCCTTATACATCGATCGTGAAGGTGCGCGCTTGTTCAAGCGACCCGCCGACTTGACGGACGATACCCGCGGCCTGCCTGAATACAATCGCTATCGCTATGTGCTGCTTTGCCTGTGCTGCGCCGTGCTTGAACGCGCCGATCCTCAGATCACGTTGAGGGTGCTCGGTGAACGTGTGATGCAGCTGGCGGCTGATCCTACGCTCGCCGCATACGGATACGAATTTACTTTCGGGACGGCTGTCGAACGGCGTGCTCTCGTAGCTGTGTGCAAGACGCTGCTGGAACAAGGAGTGTTGCAGCGAGTGGCGGGTGACGAGGAAAATTTCGTGCACGAGAGCGGGTGGACGCAGTCGGACGCGCTCTACGATGTGCAACGGCGATTATTGGCTGGCATGCTCGCCGCCATTCGCGGACCCTCGACTTGGCGCGCTGAAGAAGCACCGGCAGATTTCGAATCTCGCTTGCGATCTCTGATTGCCGAACATATCACAGACAGCGATCAGGGTCGTCGCGACGCCCTGCGCCACTATCTTGCGCGCCGCCTATTGGACGATCCCGTACTTTATACCTCTTCACTGAGCGAGGAAGCTCAAGCGTACTTCATCAATCAGCGCGGTCCGATGGCAAGCCGGCTCAGCGATGCGCTAGGACTCATCGCCGAGCAGCGCGCCGAGGGTTTGGCGCTCACCGACGAAGCGGGGCAACTCACTGATGTGACTATGCCGGCCGAAGGGACGGAGGCGCACGCCACATTGCTCGTCGCGGAATTTCTCGCGCAACGTTTGCGCTCGAGTTCATTGCCTACGGTAACGACAATGGACGCGATTGCGGGTCACTTGCGTAACGCAAGCGCGCAGTACGGCAAATACTGGCGCAAATCCGCACGCGCACCCGGTGCGGAGAAAGAGCTTGCCGGTATCGCCGTCGACAGGCTTCGCAAGTTGCGACTGGTTGCGCTCGAACAGAATCGCATCACACCGTTGCCCGCCATTGCGCGCTTCGCGGTGGGACAAACCGATATCCGTGCCACAGATTCATGAGCGACACTCCGCCAACTCCACCACCTGCGTTGCCCCGACCGACCCGAGAACGGTGGCAGCCATTGCGGCTAGGCGTGGTCGAAGTCTTCCACTACGACAGCGAGGAGTTTTGGTTTCACGATGGTCATTTGCTGTTACGCGGCAACAACGGCACTGGCAAGTCCAAGGTGCTTTCGCTAACGCTGCCATTTTTGTTCGACGCGCAGTTGCGTCCTTCGCGCATCGAGCCCGACGGCGATGCCAGCAAGCGAATGTCGTGGAACCTGCTGATGAACAGTTATCCGCGCCGCATGGGCTACACCTGGATTGAATTCGGTCGGCGTCTCAGCGACGGCTCGGTGCGTTATTTGACGCTGGGTGCTGGTCTTTTGGCGGTGGATGGCAAGCCGCAAGTCGATAGCTGGTACTTCATTCTTGACGGAGGCGACCACCAGACCGGTGTGCGCATCGGCCAGGATTTATGGCTCACCGGTACGCAGCGCGTCGTGCTCACACGCGACCGCCTGCGGGAACGCATCGAAGATCCGGGCTGGGGCCAGGTATTCGAGTTCAGCGGCCAGTACCGTCGGGCCGTCGATGAGCGGCTGTTCCATTTGGGCAGCAAACGTTACGACGCGCTTATGGATACGCTGATCCAGTTGCGACAACCGCAGCTATCGAAAAAGCCGGACGAGGCCGGTTTGTCTCAGGCTCTGAGCGACGCACTGCCGCCCATTCCATCCGAGCTACTGACGGATGTGGCCCAAGCGCTCAACCAACTGGAGGAGGATCGCAATCGCTTAGAAGAGCTGCGGCAGCTGGAGCGCGCTATCCGGCAGTTCGAGAGCCGCTATCGAGTGTACGCTGGCATGTTGACCCGCCGACAAGCTCGCGAGCTGCGTCAAGCGCAGACGGGTTTCGACAACGCCAGCGAGGAGCGCAACAAGGCGCAGACCGAACTCGAGAGAACGCAGCAAGCCGAACAGGCCGGCATCGCCGCTCACGAGCAGGCTCGGCAAACGCTGGCCGCTGCGCGTGAGCATCTGGAGACTCTGCAGAGCGATCCCGCCAATCAAGACGCAAATCGCCTGAATCAGGCGGAACGAGACGCGTTGGAGGCAAACATCGCCGTCGCGTCCGTGGCCAAGCAGTGCGAAGAAGCGCGCCAGAAACTCACAAGAGAAGAAGAACGCAGCCGGAAAGCGGCCGAGCGTGCCGACAACGCACAAGCGGAACTTCTATCCGTTCGGAAGCAATGCTGGAATGAAGCAGAAGCGGCGAGGGCGCTTGGCTCCTTCGAGTCCAATCGGCTCGCTGCGGCGACACCGGATGAGCTCGCGACGCTAGCGCGATCGGAGCTTGCAGCGGCGGCGGAAGAACTGCGTCTGGCTGGCGCGAAACGGCGCCAGGACATCAGGCACTTGGAACAGCGCCATGCCGCGGCGGACAAGAAATTGTCGGCGCTTGAATCGCTGCAAGTGACGCAGCGCGAGCGCCAGGCAGAGCTGGAGGACGCGCTGAGAAAGCGCACTGCCGCGGATGGCAATGCAGAGCTGGCCGCGAGTAGCCTTATCGAGGCATGGGTCGCACACATCGGTGCGCTGGGCCAGCTGCGCCTGGATGAGGTAGCGGTAATGCCGCAGCTCACAGCGTGGACCGCTCGCCCTGAGGGATTGAATCCGGCCAATTCGGCCCTTGGCGAAGCCTATCGGCAGGTCTCGCTTGATCATGCACGACGCGAGTCGTTGCTCAACGCAGAACAAACAGCGCAGGAGCATCGCCGCGCCGAGTTAATCGCCGAACGCGATCGGCTCGTTGCTGGTCATGATGCATTTCCACCGGCGAGGCCGACACGCTTGCCTGGTATTCGCGAGAAACGAGACGGCGCCCCATTCTGGCAACTGGTGGATTTCCAATCTCATCTCGAGCCAGCCGAACGCGCTGGCATTGAGGCTGCGCTAGAGGCGTGTGGCTTGCTGGACGCATGGCTCGCTCCGCATGGCACGTTGATCGCTCCCGACGGCACCGCATTACTGGATAGTCACTGGATTCGGCGTCCCGTCACGGCTACGACGAACCTGGCGAGCGCGTTGTGCCCAGCCGTGCCGGACGGCATCAGCATCGACGTTGCATTGATCACTGCACTACTGAGCAGCGTCGCGTATGGAGACGATGACATGATGTCGGCCGAATCTTGGATCTCGAGAGACGGACGTTATCGACTTGGAGCCCTAGCCGGCGCGTGGCAAAAGAGCGAAGCGGTCTATGTCGGCCACTCGGCTCGCGAGAAGGCGCGTAAGCGCCGCCTTGATGAGATTTCTCTACTAATCGAGGAGCTGAACGTCGCTGCCGCTGATATCGAGCGGCGCTTTGCCGAGCTGCACGCGGACCGCGAGCGCAGCAAGCAGGAGCTTGACGCTGCACCGTCTGATGTAACGCTTCGCGAAACAGTTCTCACAGCCGCAAGCGCCGGACAGGAAGTCGCGAGGGCCTACCAGCGCTTCGAGCAAATCGAGACTCAATGCCGCGTTGCCGAGGATGAGCTGCAGGCGGCACGGGAAACAGTGCAGAAGGATGCTGCAGATTTGCAACTCCCAAGCGAACCGTCGGCGCTGATATCGGTCAGCGATGCGGTCGATCGATTCAATGCCAGTTACCAGCATTTGCTATCAGCCGCACGTGAATGGCGCACCGCTCACCCCGAATATGTGGCGCAGCACGAGCGCGAAATCGAAGCTCGCCATGGGCTCTCGCAATTCGAGAGCACTAGAGCTGAGACAGTTGAGCGCGCGGAAAGAGCCCGCGTGCGCTTCGAAACGTTGCGCAACGCCGTCGGTCAGCAAGTGGAGCTGCTTCGGCAACAGCTGACAATTGCGCGGACGAAAGTGGATACAGCCGAGGATCACCTCGACAAGCAACAACTGTCCTTGAATGAGGCCCGCGAGCAACGTGTCATTGCTCATGCTCGGGCCGAAACAGCCGAAGCAGCACTGACCGAGCGTGTCGAGGTTCGTGGCAGGGCGGTCGATAAATTGCAGCGCTTCACCGCCAGTGGCCTGCTTTCAGCCGCATTGCCTCAAATGGAGTTGCCGGATTTGGCAACGACCTGGACCATCGATCCAGCACTGACGCTGGCCCGCCGTACCGAGCAGGCGCTTACGCACATCAACGACGACGAGGCTCATTGGAATCGCGTGCAACATCAGATCGGCGAAGATCTGACTGAGCTGCTTCGTTCGCTGAGCGCTCTGGGACATCACGCCAGCTCCGAGCCCAACGATTGGGGCTTTACTGTTCATATCCAGTATCAAAACCGCTCAGAACGTCCAGACACGTTAGCCAACGCTCTGGCGTACGATATCGCACAGCGGAGCGAGCTTCTTTCTGCCAAGGAGCGAGAGGTATTGGAGAACCACCTGCAGGCCGAGATAGCGGCTGAGATTCAGCGCTTGATGCGAGCTGCCGATCAGCAGGTCGGCACGATCAACGAGGAACTACATAAGCGCCCGACGACTACAGGTGTGCGCTATCGGTTGCTATGGCAGCCGCTATCTGCAGAGGACGGTGCTCCGGCGGGATTGGAGATCGCACGGGAGCGGTTGCTTCACACCAGCTCCGATCTGTGGTCGACAGAAGACCGCAGAGTGGTCGGTACGATGTTGCAACAACAGATCGTAGCGGAGCGTGCCCGAGCCGATGCGGAAACCAGTGGCACCGGCGGTAGTCTGCTCGATCAACTAGCCCGTGCTTTGGACTATCGTCGCTGGCACCGCTTTCGCGTGCAGCGACATCAGGATGGTCAATGGCGCAAACTGTCGGGACCAGCTTCCAGCGGTGAACGCGCGCTGGGCCTGACCGTGCCATTGTTCGCCGCCATCGCGAGTTTCTACGGCCGAGGCGGCAGCCCACTCGCGCCAAGACTAATGCTGCTCGATGAAGCCTTCGCAGGCATCGACGATAAGGCCCGCGCCCACTGCATGGGGTTGATTCGTGAATTCGACCTTGACTTCGTGATCACGAGCGAACGCGAGTGGGCCTGCTATGCCGAGCTGCCTGGTGTATCAATCTGCCAATTGCAGCGCCGCGAGGGTGTGGACGCGGTGTTCGTTTCCCGCTGGACATGGGACGGGCGCGCCAAGCGACCAGAGCGAGATCCCGATCGAAGATTTCCGCCCACATGACACGGGATTTACAGCAACCTGATGTTCGACTGGTGCGCCTCTTCGGCGGTAGTGATCTTGTACGGCTACGACGGCGACTAAGACGTCACTTCGAGCGACACGGCGGAGGCCTGAGCGGGTCGCTGCAGCTAAGTAATCTGATACCAATTGAGCAAGAAGTACTTGCTCAGTTGATGGGGCGCCCACCCCGTTCCGCGCGATCTATTCGTATACACCTTGATCAGCTGGACGCTTCACTGCGAGGTGCCGGAATCGCGGACTCGCTGCGCGCGGCATTGGAGATGTTGGATGGTCCTATCGAGGACCGTGCAGCTCTTCGGCAAGCTCGCCTGCTGCGATGGACGCAGGTGATCGATGCCGAGCGCTGGCATCCCATACTCCGTCTGTGGCTGCAAACGCCAACAACGGTCACGTCGCTCAAGCGCCTTGCTCGCGGTGACCCCTCCGCTGCTGAGCAATTACTTGAGCAAGCGAGTCGAGTGATGCGGCGACTTCCATCGGCGGGTATCACCAGAGCGCAGCTGGCTGCAGAAACGCTCGGCAATGCACATTCACTCGACAATGGATATCCGACATCAACGATTGTTCTCTCTGCACTGAGGCAGGAAAGCAGTCCAGACGATGCGCCTGCGACTGATGGACGGAACAGCGAGAGCGCGAAGGCTTCCGAGCGTGCTAGGGAAACCTGGGCCCGCGTAGGCGTACTTGTAAACGAGCTGGCGCGGCCCGCGCTGTGCTTGAATTTGCCAATGCCATTTCCAACGTTGATCGGTGGCTCATCGGGGGAACCACAATATTTCTCACTGCGCTTTCTACTCCGCAAGAAACCTGTGTGGCAGTTTGATGGCATGCCGATTTACGTCTGCGAGAACCCCAACGTAATCGCGATTGCAGCGGATCAACTGGGCTCTCGCTGTGCGCCTCTGATCTGCACCGAAGGCATGCCTGCAGCCGCCCAGCGGGCATTGCTGACACAGTTGACTCGCGCCGGAGCCCGATTGCTCTACCACGGCGACTTTGACTGGCCAGGCGTACGCATAGCCAACTTTGTCATGCGCATTTGGCCCGCATTGCCTTGGCGCTTCACCACTGCTGATTACGAGGCGGCTGTTTCGCGCACAACACACAGCGTGCACGATTTGAGCGATATTCCTGTTAGCGCATCCTGGGATGATTCCTTGACGGAAGCGATGAAAATCCGTGGCTGCGCTATCGCTGAAGAAGCCGTTGTCTCTGAGTTGCTAAAAGACTTGGCACTCTAGACAGTAGTTATAGTAGTTAATGTCGTGATCTGTGCCGCGTTCAAATTGACTGTGACTAATTTGTGCCTTAGATAGGCTTTTTTAGGGGGTAGCAAGCGCCGCAAGTGACTGATTTATAAAGATCCGTAATAGCCAAATCGTCCTACGAACCATGAGGTCGGGAGTTCGAATCTCTCCGGGCGCGCCATTAAATCAACCAGTTAGCCCTAAGCAACCTACTGCTGATTGCCGGTTGTGACAGATTGAGCTGCTTCACCGGCTTACCTTGGTAACTGAACACGTGCGTCGGATGTCGTCCGAGTTGGGCACGAATGAGCTTCAAGGCTTCCTGCATTGAGCGGAACAGGAATCGCCTTTCGAACCAGAGGGTCAGTGAAGCAAAGATCACCGCTCGTTTTATCCGCTCGCCAAAGTACTGAGCCCCACAGTTGCCTGCCGGGCTCAGGTTAGGTTGATGTTCATCGCGCGTTTAGGCTGGGACCTGAATTCGCACGACGTCCTTTAGCACGCCATCGAGGCCGCCGAAGACGGTTAATTTGTCGACCTTCTCCGTGACCTTTTCGAGCGTTTCGAGCTCCTTCAAACGAAGCAGCGTCGGGTTCTCGTCCATGAGTCGGGCCGTGTTGAGGAGCGAACGCGTTGCTGCGGTCTCTTCACGACGCTTGATTAGGTTTGCTTGCGCGACCTTTTCAGCTTCAACCACACGATTGAGAATTTCCTTCATCTCACCCGGTAGGATCACGTCCTTGATGCCCACGCTCGCCAACGCGATGCCGTGTTGCTCGATCTTGCCGCGCGCAGTCGTCTCAATCTCTCGATCGAGTGCGCCTTTCGCGCCGAGCATTTCATCGAGCGTGCGAGTACCGACCGCTTCGCGCAGCGCAAACTGCAGTTCCTTGTAGACGAACTCTACGAAGTTCTGTAGCTCTCCGCGCGCTTTGACTGCATCGACCACCCGCCAGAGAGCAGTGAGATTGACGCGCAGGCTAACCTTATCCTTGGTCAAGATGTCTTGGCCGGAGACCTCCATGGTTTGTACACGACGATCGACCAGCTCGGTCTTGAGCGTGCGCTGGAACCTCCAGAATGCATGCAGGCCCGGCTCGAGAATCTTCGTGAATTGACCGTCCACGATCAGCATTGCCGCCGAGGTATCCGGCACCTCCACGGTAACGACGGCCTCGGCGATCTGCGATGCGAGTGGCGGTTTCGCCCGTGCAATTACACGCGCAACTTCTGCCGGTACCTCAAGCTCCTTGGCAGTGTCGATCTTAACGACGCGCAGATCGATCGGTCCCTTCCAGTAGAGCTGACGCTTACCGGGCGCAAGCACACCCGCAAGCTTGTCATTCTTGTAGACGAGGCCGACCTCGCGATCCGTGAGTTCGACGATGTCGAAATACTTCTCCATCGTGGCACGTGCCTCCTTCACGAGAAAGTCGACGCGCGCATGCTCGAACTCGGGCGCAGTAAGGTCGTAAACTTGCAGTTCTACGCGGACGAATGGCGCGACGATCCAGCGCGTGCCCGGCTCGAGCACTCCGGTGAACTGCTTATTCCTCCAGACGAGCGCACGCTCGTGCTGGGCGATCGTCACTCGCTTAATGGTCATGATGACGTTCTCCTTATGTGGGTCGGGAGTGATTGAAAATTTGCATCACGCGCTCCCATCCCGTATTCGCGCGATACATTCAAGAAAAAAGTCCGAAGCACCCCGCGAATGTCGGGCGGGCATCGCGGTCGGCGCGGCAGGCGCGTAGAGCAAGTGACACTGGTGTCGTGTGCGATCATCCTTAATGCACGTCCTTTCCCAGTCTCGTTGCAGAACGGCTATGCGCGCGTCGAGCATCGATGCACAGAGCGCGATACTCGCTGCTGTTTGCGCGAGCACTTGCATGCAAGCGAAGAACAGCTGGAGCGCTTCGGATGCGGAACTTGCGTTCCGCGGTGGAGATGCCGCTGGCATCGACAGGGGGAGTCGAACCCCGAGCTTTTTAGGCTCTACCCTGGTCGCATTGGAGGGAATCGAACCCTCGACCTAGCAGTTGTTGGCTGCCTGCTCTATCCCACTGAGCTACATTGCGTGGTGATTGAGGCACGACTCGCGCGGTACGCACAGCGACAGAGTCGCAGCGCGCCAGCGTGGCTTTGGAACCACGGCCGCTGACACGAAATCGCAAACCTCGATCTCGGTACCGATCGGCGCTCGTGCAATATGGACGAGCGCCGATCAGAATTCATAATCAAATTTGTACGCGGTGGGCGGAGCCTCTTCTCCGCCCACGTTCATCCATTTGCATGCAATCGCGAAGTCTTCGGCACGCCGAGAAGCAAGAACTCCATTTGATCGGCGAGAATTTTTCGATTCGCAAGAATGAAGACTTCATATCGATTCGGCACATACGGCACGTAGTGCAGCTTCATGCCGGCGGCTTCCGGCGTGCGGTCTGCCTTACCGTTATTGCATGCCTTGCAAGCCGCGACGAGATTCATCCACGAATCCGCGCCGCCCTTCGAGCGCGGTATCACATGTTCCATATCGAGTTCCTCGAATCGAAATCGCTGCGCGCAGTACGCGCAAATATATCGATCTCGAGCAAGCAGAATTTCCTTGGTGAGCGTCGGCACGTGATCGAAGTGCCGGACGATGAAGTCCTTGCCCTTGATCGCGATGATCGAGCTTGCGCGGATGCACGACTGCAGGCCCGACGAACGCTGCGTGCCGCCGCGAAGCGTGAACTCGTGCGTACCCGCGGCCCACGCGATCATGTCGGTCGCGTAGTAGTGCGCAGCAGTGCGAACGTTAATCCACCGGTGCGGAGCGCCGGCGACGTCGAGCGCGAGAATAGGCGGACTCATCGAACTTCTCCTCTAGGTTGATCAACAGCGCTTGCTGCTGGTGGGTGGTCGTGCAGGATGGATTTGAACCATCGATAACCGGCTTATGAGGCCGGCGCGTTAGGCCGCTTCGCCACTGCACGCATTCAAAGCGGAGGATCGGACTCCATGTCACGACCACCGCGTGCCGAACGAAAAGCGCGGTTTTCATTCGGCACCGACCACGATGCGAAGACGCATCGTGGCGAGCGTACATCCATGTACGCGGATTTTTGGTGGCCGCTGCTGGACTTGAACCAGCAGCCTCTCGATTATCGGTCGAGCGCTCTTGCCAAGTGAGCTAAGCGGCCAAACGGTTAGTTGCGTGCAAGAACGTACACACGCCACGATGCGTCATCGCATCGTGGGCGGTGTCAAAAAAACACGCTTCTTGTTTGACAAGCGGTCGTCGTGACACGGAGTCCGATCGACCGCTTGAATGTGGCGTTCCTGAGGGGATTCGAACTCCGGTTATCTCCGTGAGAAGAAGACGTCCTTTCCAACTAGACGATGAGAGCAAGAAGCGAGTGGTGGAGGGTGCAGGATTCGAACCTGCGGAGATCGAGTCTCTCCCGGATTTAAGTCGAGTGCGTCAGATCACTCGTCCAACCCTCCAGTAATCTAGATCTTTATGGCGGCGGGTGAAGGATGGCACTTTATATGACAGTGCCGATGACACGTCCTTGTTACCGCGCCCGGCCAGCACATCCGTGTGCTGGCGTTCGCGCGGTTCAAATGCACGTTAAGTGCATTTGAAAATGCATCCGCGCTCACCCATCTGTTTTCGAAACAGCGCCACTTGGCCTCGATGGGAACCGACCATGGAAAGAAATTTGATCGCGCGGTGCGATCAAACTGAATTGGTGCGGCGTGCAGGATTTGAACCCGCGACCTCTCGGTTCGAAGCCGAGAACTCTGATCCACTGAGCTAATGCCGCGTGTTGTGCTCAAGCGATGAAGTGGCGCGATGTGAAGGAGTTGAACCTTCGACCTCCGGCTTCGTAAACCGGCGCTCTAATCCAGCTGAGCTAACATCGCATGACTGGTGCACGCAGGAGGGCTCGAACCTCCGCCCCTTGCTTTGTAAGAGCGACGCTCGGCCGCTGAGCTATACGTGCATTGTGGATCACATCTGAACAAGACCCATGGATGGGTCTCGCCTGCGCTGTCTTCCGTGCAGGCGGCGATGAGCGAAAGTCACGTCTTTTGATCATCGCGCGGTTGTCGTGACAGGGAGTCCGATCAACTGCATCAATATGGCGCCACGGATGGGGTTCGAACCCACGACGTCTCGCTAGACAGGCGAGCACTCTGGCCTCTGAGTTACCGCGGCAAAATTCTTGTTGGATCACGCGTCAGGATCGCGCCTTGTCGTCCATGACCGGCGCGCAGTTGCGCCAGCTTTCGCTGTCCAAAATCGTTCCTACGATTTTGTCGAACCTAAATTCTTGCAGTCAAAGTGCGATGTCCTGCCAGTTAGACGGCGCGTGAACGAATGGTGGGCGCGGAGGGGATCGAACCCTCGCCGTCCGATTAAAAGCCGGATGCTCTAACCCTTGAGCTACACGCCCTCAACGAATGAAGAATTGGTGCGCCTCGTCGGATTCGAACCGACATGTCGAAAGACACTGCGTCTTGAGCGCAGCGCGGCTGCCAATTTCGCCAGAGGCGCACAGTAGTAACGAAATGGTTCTTGGTGCGGGCGGCAGGAGTCGAACCTGCAATGGACGGAACTCCGATCATTACTCGGAGACAGCTTCGGCTTGGAAACGCGCTTCCCTAGCGACCCACTGAAGTAGCCGTTCGGTGCATCCGCAACCGTGGGCCTTGGCTGATTGCCCGTTTAGCCTTTCGGCTTCCCAGTTTCATCGTTTTTGGGCGCGGTTACCGTTTCGCCACACCCGCACAGTTCAAGAAATGACGTTGACACTACAGTTGGCTGCTTCGCATCATGTTTAATCTCGTTTGTTGGATTTCAAATAAATCCAACAAACGAGATTGGTCCGTTCCCCCGGATTTGAACCGGGATGACATTGAAGTCACTGCGGTCTGAGCGCAGCGCGTCTGCCAATTCCGCCAGGAACGGATCAAGAAAAAAAATGGCACACCGGGAGGGACTCGAACCCCCAACTTGCCGTTTTGGAGACAGCTACTCTGGCCAATTGAGTTACCGGTGCAGATTGAGAGTCGGGCGCTTCCACGCGCCGTTAAAAAAATTGGTACCGACGGGTGAGTTCGGATGACTCTTCGAAGACACTTAACGTGTTTTCGAACCGAGCGAACGCAAATACATGGACATATTGGCCGGGCGCGATAACAGGGATGTGGATGTTGCGACAGCCTTGGCTGGCGTGTCTGCCTGTTTCACCACGTCGGCATTTCGATTGGGGCCCTCAGTCGGAATTGAACCGACAACCTGCTGCTTACAAGGCAAGCTCTGCCAGTTGAGCTACAAGGGCATGGAAAAATGTTGGTGGGTAACCAGGGAGTCGAACCCCGTGTGTCCATTTAGGACGCCTGATTTACAGTCAAGTGCAGTCGCCAGTGCTGCTCGTTACCCGAAGTAAAGTGGCGCGGACGAAGGGGTTCGAACCCTTGGCCTCGACGTTGGCAACGTCGCGTTCCGACCGAAGGAAGTGGCGCGTCCATACCATCTGGAATACATCCGCAATTAAGCAAGGTGCCTGTCTGTTCGACGTTCTTGCGAGTCGCGCGAAACATGCATCGGAATATGGAGCGGAGGACGGGGCTCGAACCCGTGACATCGAGTTTGGAAGACTCGCGCTCTACCCACTGAGCTACATCCGCAAAATTTTGAGTGAATAAAACCCTCACGCTTTCACGTGCTTCAAAAAATTCTTACTAGCTCGGGACTCTCACCCTCAACATCGCCTACGACACACATCGCGTGTTGTTCTGAACACGGAAGTGCGAATGCGGCGGAGCGCATGGACGCGCAGAAGCCGCAAGCGAAGACGGCAGTTAAGTGACGTCGGCGCGTGTGTGCGACACAAGGGTGAGAGCCCTTGATCTATTTCAAGTTGTTAAACAGCGTCCTGTCCGAACGTGCGGAGCAGGGGACCGTGCGCGCGAACGCACGAATCCGTTCGAGGGCTTAACCTCGCGGACTGGACACTTTGGGGTGGTTTTTGCCGACTCTGAGTTGATTCTCAGGTGGCTGGCTCCCTTTAGGTGCCCCGTCCGGCTTATGCCTTC
>CAZQYC010000040.1:0-33480 GCA_964597495.1 uncultured Steroidobacteraceae bacterium
ACGTGGTGCACGTGGCGTGTTCGAGCCATCACGGTCACCAGTGGCCGACCTTCCAGCGCGATGCGTGGAACCGCTGGGTGCTCCGCACCTTGGCCTCGCATCCCAAAGGCACGGCGAAGTCCGCCTTCGTGTTGCCCGCCTTGGGCGGCTTGTCCACGGACTATAGCTGCCGCGTAGGTCCTTACACCGATCACTATTGATCGTTGATTCTTCGATCCTTGGGGAAAAGGGAGTTGTTCGTCTATGACGAACAACTCCCTCATGCTGGTTAATCCAAACCTATTAATTGGAGAAAAGCAGATGAGACTGATGAACAAAGTTACGGCCAGTCTGTGCCTCGCCGCTTTAGGCGGTGTAGGCGGTCAGGCACTGGCACAAACGGTAGTTACTCTTACGCCGACGGCGGACACCTATACGGAACAAGGTCAGCCGACGGTCAACTTCGGCACTTCGACCACGGTGTTGATTCGCCGCGATCCGGCCGGCACATTGACGCGCGGCGGCTATTTTCAATTCGATTTGTCCGGCTTGCCGGCCGGTACGATTACTTCGGCCGTGTTGCGCCTCTGGGGTTCGCAGGATCAAGGCGGCACGGGTATCACGCTGAAATCGCACGGCGGCACGGCGACGAGCCCGTGGAGCGAGACGGCACTGACGTACAACAATGCGTTGACGCTGTCGGGCGTGGACTTCAGCAGTGCGTCGTTGGCGACGATCACGGTCTCGCCGCCGCCGGCGGCGTGGTACAGCTGGAACGTGACGTCGTACATTGCCTCGCGCCAGAGCGCGGGTCATGCAACGGTGGGCGTGGGTTACACGACGACCGACACCTATCGGTCGACGTTCAACTCGCGTCAAGCGGCGAGCAACCAGCCGCAGCTGGTGGTCACGATCGGTGGTTCTCCACCGCCGCCGCCGCCGCCGCCCCCACCGCCTCCGCCGACTCCTCCGAGCTCGGACTGGTCGATGTTCGGCAAGGACTTGAACAACACCCGTTTCTCTGCGGATACGACGATCTCGGCGTCGAATGTCGGCAGCCTGCATAATTTGTGGCGCAATGGTTCTCCCAATATGAACTCAATTGCTACCACGCAGGTTGGCGGCGTAGCAGGCACTCCCGCCATCGTTGGCGGCATTGCTTACTTCTCCGACATGAACGGTTGGGTGAGGGCTGTCAATGCCACCACCGGTGTTGAGGTTTGGCGACGTCAAGTGACGCCGAACGGCTCTACGTTGCGACAGACCTCTCCATCGGTTTTCGTAACGGCGGACACGGTGTATACCGGCGGTAACATCGGCATGGTGTACGCATTGAATCGATCGACAGGTGCGGTGCGATGGCAAACGCAGGTTGAGTCGACTCCGAACTCACGTGTGTCTTCCTCGCCGATGGTGTTCGACAACATCCTGGTCGTCGGTTCGGGTTCTTACCAAGTGTGGGTTAGTGCCACACCGGTATTCCGCGGCAGCGTGGTGTTCTTAAACGCGACAACCGGAGCGATCCTGCGCCGCACTTCGGTATGCCCGGCGGGCAGCTGCGGCAGCGGTGTGACAGTATGGTCGTCAGCGGCGATCGATACGAGTTTACGTACGGCCTATATCGGTACGGGACAGGCTTACTCATCTCCTGCGGGCACGCTCTCCGATGCCTTGGTGGCGATCAACATCGATACGGGTGCCATCCGATGGTCTGGCCAGCTGCATGCTAATGATGTGTGGCGTCAGGGACTCGATATCACGAATCACGACCATGACGTGGGCGCACCGCCTAACCTGTTCACCGTCAACGGCGTTGCGGCTGTGGGTGTAGGCAGCAAAGGCGGCATCTATCGCGCCTTCAATCGTAGTACGGGCGCCGTGCTTTGGACGCATAACTTCGGCGCGTTCAGTCCGTTGGGCGGCATGATGTACGCCGCGGCCTACAACAACGGCGTGATCTATGCGGTCAGCAACGATAGGGATACCGGTGGTGCCGGTCCCAATGCTCGTTGGCCCGCCCCGGCACGAGCACGCGCTATCAATGCCAACACCGGCGCCACCATTTGGAGCACTGCGTTAACTCAGGGTGGTATCGGCGGTGTAGCGGTGGCCAATGGATTGATGTACTTCACGACGTGGAATGGCGTGCTCAACGTGTTGAACACGAGCACCGGCGCTATCGTCAGACAGCTGCAGATCGGACCTTCTCCGGGCGGCTATGTAGCGGCTCCGGATGCATTCCCGAACGGAGCGGCGGGCGGACCGTCCATTGCCAACGGACGCGTCTATGTCGGCTACGGCTGGACTTGGGTGCTTAACGTCGGCGGCGGTTTGGCCGCCTTCGGGTTGTAAGTAAAAAAGGGTGTGCGCTCGCGGCCGGAGAAATCCGGCCGCGAGCGACGTTCGATATCGAGCGCGACTTCCTTCATTAACGTATGTCATCGGCAATGGTCGTGTGCATTGCACGATGTATCGTTCGACGGAGGGTTTCCGTGAGGCCCATCGTTTAGATCTCCACACAGATAATCCAAGTCGATTTTTCGCTCATTAAGCATGCTCGTATGGATTAGCCCATTCTTGCGCTGAGCATCCATCGGTATGTGTAAGTTATCTGTAAGTACACGAAGCACGGGTTGTACCTAGACGGATGCTGGGAACCCTATGTCAATGCTCCATGAGGGCACGTATATTCCTAAGCCCGCTCTTAAGCAGTAGCGTTTCCTCGGCGAACTGGGATTGCTTAACAGCGGAATAAGCGGCTAGTGCGGTAGCGCAGGCCTCTACCCGACGCGGAGGTGACAGTGGTACTCTGCGCGCTGCTCAAACTTGAGAGTAAGGCGAAATGTTTAAACACTCGAATGTATTGTCGACTCTGTGCATCGGCGTTTCCCTAGCCACCGGCGTTTTCGCCGGCAGCGCTGCCTTGGCCCAGATTCCTTCCAACCAGACTCCTTCTAAATACCCTGAATTAACCACGGAGGACCAAAAAGTTCTCTATGCGTTCGGCGCTGCGTTGGCGAACAATTTGCGTGAATTCGCGCTCTCTCCTGAAGAGAAAAAAATCGTACAGGCGGCCTTCGACGAAGTGAGCAACGGTGGAAAGTCGAAGCTAGACGTAGCGGAATACCTGCCTAAGGTTCGTGCGCTGTACACCGAGCGACAACAAAAAATAGTGACGGAAGAAAAGGCCGCGGGCGCCGCTTATCTCGAGAAAGCGGCGAAAGAACCGGGAGCCGTTCAGGTAAAAGGAATGGTCGTGCGTACCTTGAAAAAAGGTACGGGACCGAAGCCTAAGCAAACCGATACGGTGAAGTTGAATTACACCAACATGCTGATCGACGGCACGGTGTTCGACGCATCGAAAGATCATGACGGCGGCAAGCCTGTCGAACTCGCGATGGGCGTGTTGGTTCCGTGTTGGAGTCAGGCGATTAGCGAGATGCAAGTGGGCGGAAAGAGCCGCTTGGTTTGTCCTTCCGACCTTACGTACGGCGATTCGGGAGCCCCTAAGGTTCGACCCGGTGCCACTACGGTGGTTGAAGTGGAATTGGTCGAAATCGTGAAAGCGCCGCCGGCCGAGAGCACACAGCCGGAAAGCCCGTCATCCAAAAAGCCGAGCGCGAAAAAGCCGAACGGGTGATCCAAGATGCGTTCCGTCGGTGATCAAGGTAGCGCGACTTCTACCGGTGTCGCAGTCGCTCAAGCATCCGCTTTGCTGCGGAACTGGTTGAGTTCGCGGCTCGCGGCCGAAGGCCGGCTTTTTTTTGAGAATGCCGGCAAAGAAATCGGGAGCGGCGTACCGCCGCGCCGCTGTGCCGAGCTGCTTTCCGTCGCCAGCCGTCACGCTCGGCGACATCAGGCGCTGTCGCCGACGAACGGCGAAATGGCCGCAGCCAACGTACTCGTAAGCGGTTGGAGTCCGGAGCGCTGGAATCTCTTGGAGACGTTGCGCGTGGCATTGCTGCTTTCCTCTGGCGATCTGGCGCAGGCCGAATTTGCCGCCGTTTACGAGCAGTGCTTCAAGTATGCGGATGAGGGTGAAGCTTGCGCGTTGTATCGCGCTCTGCCGCTGCTGCCCGGCGGCGAACGCTTTGCCTGGCGAGCAGGCGAGGGATGCCGCAGCAACATGCGCACTTTGTTCGAAGCCGTTGCTTGCGACTCGCCGTATCCCGTGAAGTATTTCGATGACACGGCGTGGCATCAGCTCGTTCTCAAGTCCATTTTTATCGAAGCGCCGCTCTTTAGAGTGTGCGGAGTGGACACGCGTATATCGCCGGCACTCGCTCACAGCGCGTTGGATTTGGCGGAAGAGCGTCGTAGCGCAGGACGCCCGGTGCAACCGCAGTTGTGGATGTGCTTGGGTAAGCATGTGGACGAGCGCGCCTTGAATTCGTTGCGGCACGAATTGACGACGGCGACACCGCTCGCAGGGCGTCGTGGTGCGCTGCTAGCGCTGGCGAGAGCGGGCGAGTTGGCGCGGGTCGATGCATGGTTGGGAACCGTTCCCTCGGAATTGCAGTCCACGCTCGCTCAAGCGCGTGCGGGCGACATCGGTCAAACGGCATTCGGTCGTCTTGAGTGAAGCCTTAAGCGTTAGGAGTAACGACCGGTCCGTGATTGTGAGAACTCCAGGGAGGCGGCCTGCGGTTGAGTATGGTTAGATAATGTTGACGTCGCGCGAGAATGAGAACAAACGCGTAGCTTAAATTGACCAGATTAATTGACCAAATTAATTGAGATTAGACGATGAAATTCTTCGATCCTCACATTCACGTCACCTCGCGCACCACCGACGATTTGCAGGCCATGTCCGCGGCCGGAGTGCGAGCGGTCATCGAACCTGCGTTTTGGCTTGGGCAACCCCGTACGACGCTGGGAAGTTACGTCGACTATTTTGCGAGTCTCGTTGGCTGGGAGCGCTTTCGCTGTGCGCAATTCGGCATCGCCCATTACTGCGCCATCGGCTTGAATTCCAAAGAAGCGAACAACGAAGGTCTCGCGCGCGAAGTGCTGGAGCTCATTCCTTATTTCGCCTTGAAAGAGGGCGTAGTCGCCATCGGCGAGATCGGTTACGACGAGATTACGCCTGCCGAAGAACGCGCGTATCAGGCACAGTTAAACATGGCGCGCGACTACGACATGGTCGTCATGGTTCACTCGCCGCATCGAGATAAAAAGAGCGGCATTCAGCGTTCGCTGTCCGTGGCGCGCGAATGCGGAATCCCCATGCATAAGCTGGTGATCGATCACAACAACGAAGAAACGGTGCAAGACGTGCTCGACGCAGGTGCGTGGGCCGCCTTCACGATTTACCCGAATACCAAAATGGGGTCGGAGCGCATGGTGGAAATCGTGCGTCAATACGGCTCCGAGCGCATCATCGTCGACAGCTCCGCGGACTGGGGCGTGAGCGATCCTTTGTCGGTTCCGAAGACGGCGCAGTTGATGCTGACCCGGGGCATCGATGCGGAGACGGTGAAAAAGACCACCTGGAGCAATGCCCTGGAAGTGTACGCGCAGTCGGGGCAGATCGATGTGGCGGAGTTGGAGCGGGCGCCCTCGATCGATCAACGGCAGCTGTTTGCCGACAATTCGGTGCTACGGGGCCAGGCTCCGCGCGTCGATCAAGCGGTCCCCAATTAATTCGTTGCGCACATCGCCGAATTAAACCCATGAATTAAATTCGTGACCGCTACTCAAAGAGTCATTACGACTGCAACCGTCGCCGCCGCGCGGCCTAACGATGAATGAATTGCGATGAATAAATTTTTTGCCACTGCCCTGTTTTCCGCGTACGTGTTCGTCGGGTCGACGGGGTCGTCGGCGCTTGCTGCGACTGCGAAAAACAAATCGTCGGGTGCGAATCAGAATTCGGATCGACCCATCGTGGTGCCCGAGCAACTACGCAAGGAATTGAAAGCCGTTCAGGTCGTGGCGCATGATTTGAAAAATCCTCGCGGCATGTACATCCGGCCCGACGGTGCCGTATTGGTTGCGGAAGCGGGCGTGGGTGATCCCAAGACGCCCGACAGCAGCGATCTGCTCCTACTGACGGATCGTGATGACGACGGCAAATTTGATTCTCGCGACGAGCGCAAGGTGCTGCTCGACAAGCAGCTGTCGGTCAATATTTTTTCTCACGTGCGCCGCGACGAAGTCTTCGGGCTGGCGGCCATTGCCGCCGCCGACGGCACGATCCTCATGACGCACGGCGTATTCGACGGGCCGAGCCAGCTTTTCGAGATCGCGGGCGACAAGGTCACCCCGCTTGGCCAAGCGGAAGGAAATTTAAATTCGCTGGCCTATGACCCAAAACGCGGGATTTGGGTGGCTGCCTCCAGCTCGCGCAACCAAGTGGTTCGCGTATCTCGCAGCGCGAAAGTCGACGTCATCCTTAAGATTCCCAATCTGTCAAATGGACAGGAAGCCGTTCCGGCTTATGTGCGCTACGACAAGCGTACCGGGGAAATAATGGTTAGTCTGTTCACCGGATCGATCGAGGGCGAAACGGGTGGCGACGGCACAGAGCTTAAAGCGCGTTCGGGCAAGATCATTCGCGTCAATCCCGACAACGGGCGGATGACCGACGTGGTGACGGGCCTGACGACGCCGGCGGATTTCGTTCTCGATGCGAACGGCAACATCTATGTGCTCGAGTTCTGCGATGCGTTCATGGATCCCGTTAAAACGCGTTCCGACATGTGGAATCGCGCGAACCATGGCGGCTTTCGTCGATTCTCCGGGCGGCTGCTCCGAATCGATCGCAAAACCGGCGATGCCGTGGTGATTGCAGACCAGCTCGATGCGCCGACGAATCTTGCATTGCACGTGAATACGTTATTGATTGCTCAGGGGATGGGTACGCCCGGACGGCCGATTCCGGGGCTGAAAGGTGAAACTAAATTGGAAGGCTTCATTTCCGCTATGGATATCTCTAAGCACTGATCTCTTCAAGCACTGAGTGAACGTCATGTCCGACCGCGTCATCCAACTACGAAGAACCGATACCTTGCACCGGATCGAACAAACGTTCGACGTTCGGTACAGCTATCCGGTGTGCTTTACTCGCGGTGCATTCGATGTCGACAACGTGGTGCTGCGCGATTTGATGCGCCGCCCGGACGATCGAAAAGTGCGCGTGTTGGTGGCGGTGGACTCGGGCGTGGCGGCGGGTCATCCGGCCTGCGTGTCGAGCATTGAAAAATACATGGCGGCTCACGCGGACGTGCTCGAACTCGTGCGCGCGCCGTGGATCGTCCGCGGCGGCGAGATCAGCAAGAGCGATCCGCGCGAAGTGACGGAGTTTTACGATTTCTCGCGCGAGCTGGGAATTTGCCGCCATAGCTACGTGATTGCCGTGGGCGGCGGGGCGATGATCGACGCAGTGGGCTATGCCGCCGCGACGGCGCATCGTGGCATCAGGCTCATTCGCATGCCGACGACCGTATTGGGACAGAACGACGCGGGCGTGGGGGTCAAGAACGCCATCAATTGGCACGGCCGCAAGAATTTTCTAGGCACGTTCACGCCGCCGTTCGCGGTGGTGAACGATTTCGATTTCATCGGCAGCAGCATGCCGGCCGCGGAGCGGCGCGCAGGAATCGCCGAAGCGGTGAAGGTCTCCCTGATTCGGGACCGTGCATTTTTCGAACGGTTGCATTCGCGGCGTCATGCCTTGGCGGCGCTCGAAGCCTCGGCGATGGAGAGCATGATCGTGCGCTGCGCGGAGTTGCATCTGACGCACATCCGCACGGGCGGCGATCCGTTCGAGCGCGGCAGCGCGCGCCCCTTGGACTTCGGTCACTGGTCGGCGCACCGGATGGAAGAATTGTCGAATCATGCGCTGCGCCACGGCGAAGCGGTCGCGATCGGCGTGGCGCTCGATTCGCTCTACTCGAAACAGACCGGCATGTTGAGCGACGAGGAATTCCAATTAATTATTACGACGCTGCGCGACATCGGGTTCGCGCTGTATCACCCGACGCTCGAAACGCTGGACATTGCCAAGGCACTGGACGACTTTCGCGAACACTTGGGCGGTGACTTGTGCATCACGCTGCTCCGCGGAATCGGCAAGGGCGTGGAAGTCAATCACATCGACGTGGCTACGATGCGCGAGTGCATCTGGCAATTGCGCGCGCTCGCCGGCACGCACTAATCACGCATCATTTCGTTCACGTCGCGGACAAGTCGTTGAACTCGGCGCCGATACTGACTTACTGCGGCAACATTCATCCTGGGGAATCATGGAACGATGTGCTGCATAACCTTGAGGATCACACCCTGGCGGTGAAGCGTTCGTTTTCGCCAGCGCGGAGTTTCCCTCTTGGCCTCCGCATTTCGGCCCAAGCGGCCAATGAACTCGAGCCGCGAGAAATAGAGCGCTTCCGCGACTGGTGCGAAGCCCAAGGCTGCCACGTATTGACCGTGAACGGATTTCCGTTCGGCACGTTTCACGGCACCTCGGTGAAGGCTGCGGTCTACGACCCTGATTGGCGCGATCCGCGCCGTGTCGCTTACACCATTCGTCTTGCGGATATTTTGAGGCAATGGGTGCCGTCCGGTCGCAGCACTTCGATTTCCACCGTGCCGATCGCATTTCGCCCCGGCTTCGACGCGTCGCACTGGCCCATCGTGCGTACGCATTTGCTTCAGGCAGCCAGTCACTTGGCGCGCATTCACGAGGCAGGCGGGCCGTTGATCCGCTTGGCGTTGGAGCCCGAACCGCACTGCGTATTGGAACAAACCGCCGAAGTGCTCGAATTTTTCGATCGAATGCAATTTCCCGATGCTCTGGCAGAGTATGTGGGTCTTTGTTTCGATTGCTGTCATCAGGCCGTGGAGTTCGAAGAGCCTGAGCACTGTGTGCGGCGGCTTTACGATGCGGGCGTGCGGATTGCCAAAGTGCAGGTTTCGTCGGCGCTGGCGGCGCGCGGCGCAGAGATCCCTGCGCTACTGAAATTCGACGAGTCCACATATTTGCATCAGGCTGTGGCTCGCACGAATGACGGGCGATTGACGCGCTTTGCCGATTTGCCGTTGCTCGCGCAGTGGTTGCGTACCGGGGTGCAGGTCGAGGAGTGCCGCGTGCATTTTCATGTGCCGATCTTTTTGCCGCATCTCGGCGAGGTCGGTACGACGCGTGCTTTCCTGGAGCAGTGCCTGCCGCTGTTGCCGAGTGACGTGCCGCTGGAAGTAGAGACCTATAGTTTCGGCGTATTGCCGGCGGCTTTGCGTTCGTCGTCCTTAACCGAATCGTTGTTGCGTGAACTGCAATGGGCAGCGGATATCTGGAATGCATCGCACCGTAGTCATTAACGTCGTCGGTTTGTCGCAACGCCTCGTGGGTGAGCACACGCCCCATCTCGCGCGTTTCAGCAAGGAACGTGCGGCCATTCAATCGATGATGCCGGCGGTCACCTGCTCGGTGCAAAGCACCTATCTCACCGGTAAGCAGCCAAGCGAACACGGCATTGTCGCGAACGGCTGGTATTTTCGAGAGCTCGATCAAGTATGGCTTTGGCGGCAGAGCAATCGGCTAGTGCAGTCGCCCCCCATTTGGGAATTGGCGCGGAAGCGTGATCCGGCATTCACGTGTGCGAATACTTTCTGGTGGTACGCGATGGCGACCACAGCCGACTTTACGCTCACGCCGCGACCGCTCTATTGCGCGGACGGCCGTAAGTTGCCGGACTGCTATACGCAGCCCGCGGCATTGCGTGAGGAACTCACGCAAGAATTTGGGGCGTTTCCGCTCTTCGATTTTTGGGGTCCGCGCACCAGCATTAAATCGAGCCAGTGGATTGCCGACGCGGGCAAGCGAGTCGAGGAGAAGCACAGCCCCACGCTGCAGCTAATTTATTTGCCGCACTTGGACTATGAATTGCAGCGCGTGGGCCCGGACGGTGATCTCGCCGGCGATTTGCGCGACATCGATGCAGTCTGCGGCGACCTGATCGAATTCTTCCGTCAGCGCGGCGTTCGCATCGTAATTCTCTCCGAATACGGCATCACGTCCGTGAGCAGACCCGTGCACATCAACCGCGTATTGCGCGATGCGGGTCTGCTTGCGATCAAGCGCGATCTGGGCCGTGAGTATTTGGACCCCGGCGCTTCGCGCGCATTTGCGGTCGCGGACCATCAGATTGCGCACGTGTACGTGCGCGATCCGCGCGATGTTTCGTCCGTGCGCGAGATTTGCGCGCGCACGCCCGGAGTGGGGCTGGTCTTGGATGAGAAGAGCAAAAGTGACTACGGCCTTGCGCATCCGCGCTCCGGTGAATTGGTGCTGCTGTCGGAGCAAGACAGTTGGTTCACTTACTATTTTTGGAACGATGATGCGGTAGCGCCGGACTATGCGCGGTTGATCGATATTCACAACAAGCCGGGATACGATCCGGTGGAGCTCTTCATGGACCCGGAGATTCGTTTTCCGCTCTTGAAGGTAGGCGGCAAGTTATTGCGCAAGAAGCTCGGGTTCCGCTACGTGATGGACGTGATTTCACTGAATGCTTCGCTGGTGAAAGGCTCGCACGGATTGCCGACGGTTCCGCGTAACGACGGGCCGATATTGATGACGTCCGAACCGCGGCTGCTGAAGCAGGAAACCGTCGAGTCGACGGACGTCTGTGAGTTGCTGCTCGATCACGTGTTCGCCGCATGAGCAACCCGACGTTCAAGTCCCTGCTGGCCCTCTGTCGCGTAAGCAATCTGCCCACGGTATGGATGAATGTACTGTGCGCCGCGCTCCTGAGCACGACGGAAGCAACGGTGCTTCAGATCGGTCTTCTCGCAGTGGCGCTTTCATGTTTTTACTGTGGCGGCATGGCGATGAACGACGTGTGCGATTTGGAGCACGATCGCGTGCATCAGCCGTATCGCCCGATTGCTGCGGGTCGTTTGAGCTATCCGCAGGCGCTGGTCGTCATGATGACGTTGTTTGTCGTAGGATTCGGCGTTCTGCTGGTGGCGGGGCATGCAAGCGCGATGCTTGCGGGGTTGCTGTTGCTGGGCGTCATATTTCTCTACAACCGGTATCACAAACGGCATGCCTCGCTAGTGCTCGCCATGGCGGCGTCGCGCGGACTGGTATACGTAGTCGTCGCGCTCACGCTGACAGGCTGCGTATCGTCCTGGGTGTGGTTGGCTGCATCGCTGCAGGCCTTCTACGTCTTGCTGCTGACCGTGGTGGCGCGGCAAGAAATTCACGCGCCGCAGGGGCGCTATTCGTGGCCCGTGATTCCTTGGATGTTGGCGGCGATGCCGATCATCGACGGCGCGGTGCTCACGTTCCTTATCGGTAACCCGGTGTGGCTCGCCGTGGCGGTCGCCGCCACTTTGCTGACCCGTTGGGCGCAGCGCCATGTGCGTGGTGACTAATCGAGAAACCTATATGCAGGAGACAACCACGACAGTCCAGACCACGGCCGAGCAGCTGATTCTGGTGAATCCGGAAGACGAACCGGTCGGCAGCGCGAGTAAGCAGGCGGCGCATCGCGGCGATGGATTGTTGCACCGAGCGTTCTCGGTCTATCTCTTCGACGACAATGCGCGGTTGTTGTTGCAGCGACGAAGTTTGGCCAAGCCGCTCTGGCCAGGATTTTGGTCGAACAGTTGTTGTAGCCATCCGCGCACCGGTGAAACCACGCTCGCCGCTGCCAAGCGCCGTCTCGGCGAAGAGCTCGGATTGCCTCAGGATACGCCGGTGCGTTTCCTCTTTAAGTTTCTATACCATGCGCGTTTCGCCGATCTCGGCGCCGAGCATGAAGTGTGTTCCGTGTACGTGGGCTCCGTTCAAGTGCCGGGCGCGATTAATCCCGATGAAGTGGCCGAATACCGCTTCGTCGAGCCCGACGTCCTGGATCGCGCCTTGGCGGACGAGCCGCAGCATTACACGCCGTGGTTACGGTTGGCGTGGACGACGCTGCGCCGCGAACACTGGCCTACGATCGAGTCATTTGCAGTTTGAGAGTCATTTTTAGTTTAAGAGGGGCCAATGAGTAATCAAGATGCAACGTTAGAACAATGGTTGCGCAGTTACGTCGGCAAGCATGGAGCGGTCGCCGGCACCGTGCATTTGCGCAGCGCGGAATCACTGGAACTCAAAGCTGCCGTGAACATTCCGCCCAAGGTGGTCGACATCGTGCGCTCGATTCCGAAGGGCAAGGGCATGGCGGGGCTTGCGTGGGAGCGTGATGAGCCGGTGCACACGTGCAACCTCAAGACCGACGACACGGGCGATGTGCGCCCCGGTGCTAAGGCGGTGGATGCAAATGCCGCCGTGGCTATTCCGATTCACGATGCTCGGGGGCAATTACGCGGAGTCGTGGGCATTGCGTATATGGGTGAACGCGATATCACCCCGGCAGAACTAGATACGCTGCGGCGCGAAGCAGAGCAGCTCTAGCGATCCGACTCTTAAAAGTAGCTTGACTGGGTCTACGGGCTCTTCGCCCGTTGCGTGCGTGTGGAAGTTCATCGCGATAACGCTATGACGCGATGGCGATTGTCCGATAAATCGCTTCCTTCCTAACCGGTCCGTAATCTGGCCGGCCGCATTAATTTCGCAGGCCGGTATTTCCCTTGTCGCGGTATCGACAACGATTCCCGCAGCATTCCCCTTGGCTGTCACCTCGTTCATAGCGTTCGGTGCAACCGTTTGTCCGTCTTGGGCGTCGGATAGCTCGAATGCCAAGGGAATGAAGAAAGCGTTTATCTGTAACTCAAATGTATGTCCCCATATGGAATACTCGTCGACGTTTTGAAAAATAGACGATCGTCAATGAGTTGTCGGCGGCCATCGACTCGTAAGCCAGAAATATCTGGCCAGTAGGTGACGTAGCCGGGGGGAATACCAATAATGAATTTGCGAATGGCTTCTTTTTCCTTGTTGCAATCTGTTTTCGTAGGCGCAGCCGTCCTGAGCGGCCAAGTTTTCGCTCAAACCGTCGTGACGCTTTCGCCCAATCACGACGGCCATATCCAAAGCGATACCCCCACCGCGAGTTACGGCACGACCACGCAGTTGATGATTGGAAATACCGGCGGAACGGGCGCGGTTACCAACGTGTCGTATTTGCAATTCAATCTCAGCACCTTGCCTGCTGGAACGGTGGCATCGGCGCGCTTGCAATTGAGCGGCTCGCAAGAGACGGGCGGCAGCGGCATCGGCATCCGAGCCTACGGCGGCACCCCGACGACTCCCTGGACTGAGACGGCGTTAGTTTGGAACACGGGGTTTTCCCTGACTGCCGTTACCTTTAGCGGAACGCCGTTGTCGACGACCACCGTGCAGCCGCCGCCGGTTGCCAACTACAGCTGGGATGTGACCGCATACATCGCGTCGCGTCGCAGCGCCGGACACGCGACCATCGGTTTGAACAATGCGACGACCAATTCGCTTCGCACGGCGTTCAATTCCAGGCAAGCGTCGAGCAGTCGCCCGCAATTGATCGTGACCATATTGCCTCCGGGAAGCGTGAGCCTTACGCCGACAGCGGATACCTATACGCAACAAGGGACGCCGGACGTCAACTACGGTACGGCGACCACGGTGCTGGTTCGCAAGGATCCGGCGAATACGTTAAATCGTAACGGCTATTTTCAATTCGATTTATCGACCGTTCCGGCAGGCGTCATTTCGCGAGCGACTCTAAGGGTATTTGGGTCTCACGATCTGGGCGGCACCAGCGCGAGCATCCGAGCGCATGGCGGCACGACCACCACCGCTTGGAACGAAACGGAGCTGACGCATGAAAATCAATTCCAGATGACGGGAGTGGATTTCAACGGCACGCCGCTTGCGACGACGGTCGTATTGCCGCCGCCATCGGCGACCTACAGTTGGGACGTGACGTCGTACGTCGCTTCGCGTCGCAGCGTGGGCCATGCGACGATTGGGTTGGGCTACGTGGTCACCGATGTGTATCGCTCGACGTTCAACTCCAGGGAAGCCACGTCGAATCCACCGCAGTTGGTGGTTGAAGTGAACGGTTCTCCGCCGCCACCGCCGCCGCCGCCGCCGCCTGCAGTATGGAACTGGCCGATGTTCGGTCGCGGTTTCGATAGTACCCGCGCGTCCTCTTTGGAGACGGCCGTCAGCGCCACCAATGTTCAAAACCTCGCCGTAAAAATCCGAGTGGCCGGTTCCGGCGTTGCCAGCACGCCGGCCCTGGTCGATGGCATTGCGTACTACTCCGATTTCGGCGGCAATTTGCGCTCCGTGAATGCAACGACTGGGGCGATTAACTGGAGTGTCCGTTTGCAGGGTGGCATGCTGACTCCTTCGCCGGCCGTCACGAGCGACACGGTTTATATCGGCGGCGACAACGCGATGGTTTATGCCGTCAATCGCAGTAACGGTGCGGTGCGGTGGTCGAGAAAGATCGAAAACACGCCTTCGACACGCATTTCCGGTTCGCCCATCGTGGTGGGCAATACCTTGATCATCGGCGTCGGTTCTCTGCAGGTGGGCTCGGGGCCGAGTCCAACCAATCCATTCCGCGGCCGCGTCGTCGGCATGGATACCACAACCGGCAACGTCAAGTGGAGTGCGGCCGTGTGCACCGATGGATGCATTGGCGTTTCCGTGTGGTCGACGGCGGCTGTCGATACGACGCTCGGGCTCGCCTACATCGGTACGGGCCAGGCCTATACGGCGCCGGCCGGTCCGCTCTCCGACGCGCTTGTGGCGATTAACTACAACACGGGTGCGATCGTTTGGTCCTATCAATTCACTCCCGATGACGTGTACACCTGGCCGGACATCGGGCAGGACATGGACTACGACGTGGGAGCGGCGCCCAACCTATTCACGGTGAACGGGGTAGCGATGGTGGGCGTCGCGGACAAAGGCGGCTCCTACGCCGTACTTCGTCGCAGCGACGGCGCATTGCAGTGGCGAACGCTGCTGGGTTTCGGTTCGCGTCGCGGCGGCGTGATGGGAAGTACGGCTTATGCCAATGGAGCCATCTACGTCATAGAGAATACGTCCATTCAAGAGTCGCAGCGCAATGCGCCTGATTCCGTGCCGGGAACCGGCACAGTCTTTTCGTTGAACGCCGCAACGGGCGCCATCAATTGGCAGTTGCTGTTGGATGGCGGCAGCATCGGCGCCGGCGTCGCGTACGCAAACGGCTTGGTGTACGTCATGACCTGGGACGGTCGATTGCGCGTGATCAACGCGACGACGGGTTTGTTGTTGAGGTCGATTGCGGTGGGAACTGCCGTCGGCAGTTACGTGGGCGGCTTCCCGAATGGGTCGGCCAGCGGTCCATCGCTTTATAACGGACGAATTTACGCGGGTTACGGATGGACGTGGGGGTCGTCGGTAGCGGGGGGGCTTTCGATTCTGTCGATCAACGGTCAATGACCGTTGAGAGTTCCCGTCAATGACGAAGCACTCATTGATGTGTAGGCCTGGAATTCGTCTGGGCTTAGGGGTCGGGTATAGATAATTGAGCTTTGGGGGAATAATGAAATTGAAAATAGTTTGCTTCCGTTCGTTGCAATCGCTCTTTGTAAGCGCGGTCTTTTTGGGAGGAGGTTCAGTATTCGCCCAAACGGTAACGCTGGCGCCGACAGCGGACACTTACACGCAAGAAGGAACTCCCGACACCAACTACGGAACGGCAACCACAGTGCTGATTCGTAAAGATTCGGCGAATACGTTGAACCGCAATGCTTATTTCCAATTTAGCCTTGCGGGCGTTCCGTCGGGCACTATTACTCGAGCAACGTTACGGTTATTTGGTTCGCACGATGAGGGCGGCACAGGCACGACCATCAAGGCGCATGGCGGCACGACGACCACCGCGTGGAGCGAAACGGCGTTGACTCATCAGAATCAGTTCCAACTGACCGGCGTAAATTTCAACGGCACGCCGCTCTCAACGACAACCGTGTCCCCGCCGCCCGCGACTAGGTACACGTGGGACGTGACGTCGTACGTTGCCTCGCGTCGCAGCGTGGGCCATGTCACGATTGGTTTGGGCTACGTCACGACCGACCTGTATCGCTCGACGTTCAATTCTGGGGAAGCGACCTCGAATCGGCCCGAGCTGGTCATTGAAGTGAACGGCTCTCCGCCGCCACCGCCTCCTCCTCCGAGTCCTCCCGCTTCGAATTGGTCGATGTTCAGCCGTGCTTTGGATAGCACCCGCGCTGCGCTTTCAGAGACGGCCATCGGCACAGGCAATGCTCAAAGCCTCGCCGTAAAAACCCGAGTCGCGGGATCGGGCGTCGCCAGCACGCCGGCTGTCGTCGATGGCGTTGCGTACTACTCCGATTTTGGCGGCAATCTGCGCGCCGTGAATGCAACGACCGGCGCCGTCGTTTGGAGCGTCCGTCTGCAGAACAGCATGCTCACTCCTTCACCCGCCGTCACGAGCGACACGGTTTATATCGCCGGCGACAATGCGGTCGTCTATGCCGTCAATCGCAGTACCGGTTCGGTGCGATGGTCGAGGAAGATCGACAACACGTCCTCGGTGCGGATTTCCGGCTCGCCGGTCGTGGTGGGTAACACCTTGATCATCGGCGTCGGCTCCCTACAGGTGTCCTCGGGACCGAGCCCGACCAATCCATTCCGCGGCCGCATCTTCGGCATGGATGCCACGACCGGTACCGTCAGGTGGGGCACGTATGTATGCACCGGTGGTTGTACGGCGGGCGTTTCCGTTTGGTCCACGGCGGCGGTCGATACGTCGCTCGGTCTTGCCTACATCGGCACGGGTCAGGCTTATACGTCACCGGCCGGTCCGCTTTCCGACTCTCTCGTGGCGATCAACTACAACACCGGCGCAATCGCTTGGTCGTATCAACTCACCCCCAATGACGTGTACATGTGGCCGAATATCGGACAAGACATGGACTACGACGTCGGTGCCGCGCCCAATTTGTTCTCGGTGAACGGCGTGGCGATGGTGGGCGTCGGCGATAAAAGCGGGTCCTACGCCGTATTTCGTCGCGACAACGGCGCGCTGCAATGGCGCAGGAAATTGGGCTTCGGCTCGCGCCGCGG
This sequence comes from uncultured Steroidobacteraceae bacterium, assembly GCA_964597495.1. Lineage (GTDB taxonomy): Bacteria > Pseudomonadota > Gammaproteobacteria > Steroidobacterales > Steroidobacteraceae > CAZQYC01. Next base: position 17,000 of record CAZQYC010000040.1, read on the forward strand.
CGGCGTGTTAGGGAGCACGGCTTATGCCAATGGAGCCGTCTACGTCATAGAGAACACGTCCATCCGGGAATCGCAGCGCAATGCGTCGGACTCCGTGCCGGGAACCGGAACGGCATTTTCGCTAAATGCCGCATCGGGCGCCATCAATTGGCAGTTACAGTTGGATGGCGGTAGCATCGGCGCCGGCGTCGCATACGCAAACGGCTTGGTCTACGTCATGACATGGGATGGCCGGTTGCGCGTGATCAATGCAACGACGGGCTCGTTGTTGCGATCGATTGCGGTGGGTACTTCCGTTGGCGTCTACTCGGGAGGCGGTTTCCCGAACGGTTCGGCCAGCGGTCCCTCGATTTATGGCGGTCGCATTTATGCAGGCTATGGATGGACATGGGGAGGTTCCGTTGCGGGCGGGCTGTCGATCCTGTCCATCAACGGTCAGTAACGACCAGCAACCGCGTTCTGGAAGAGATTACGGCGGCTTGTCTTCGCTAACGCGAAGGCAAGCCGTTTGTTGTTGTAGTCTCATTGCTAACGAGGAACCCTAGCAGGGAGGTATCGATTTAGGTGGCAGTGGTTCGAATTCACTATTCAACCTCTGGCGGTGATGGGCGAGTCTCGCTGACGCTTTGTTTGGCCACGTAAGCTCGATGTAAGGCATTTAGCTGTAACTTCCGACTCTAACTACTTCGCAGAGAGGGTATTCCAGTGAAACAGACATTCAAACGGCTACTGGCCCCGTTGGCTCTAGCAGCGCTGGGCTTTACCGACGCCGGCGCACAGACCGTCGTTACTTTGACCCCTACCGCTGACAGTTATATTCAGCAAGGTACGCCAACCACTAATTACGGTACCGCTACGACGCTGTTGACGCGTATCGATTCCGCCAATTCGCTGTCGCGAGCCTCGTATGTGCAGTTCAACCTGTCGGCGCTGCCCGCGGGCACGGTCACCTCGGCGGTGTTGCAGCTGTTCGGGTCGCACGATCAAGGCGGGTCAGGCGTTACGATTGCCGCATTCCGCGGAACGACGACGACCCCTTGGAGCGAAACGCAACTCAATTGGAACAATGCGTCGTCGTTGGTGGGCGTGAATTTCAGCGCCACTCCGATCTCCACGAGATCGGTGTCGCCACCGCCCTCGGCAACGTATTCGTGGGACGTGACGGCGTATATCAACGAGCGGCGCAACGCAGGCAATACGACGGCGACCGTCGCCTTATACCCCACGGCCGCCAATACGTATCGCGCGACGTTTAATTCCAAGGAAGCCAGCACGAATCGACCGCAGCTCGTGGTCACCATGAATGGCACCGGGGGTGGCGGTACGCCTACGTTATTTTTCCTGAACTACAACGGCACGGTGAATCGAGTGCGAACCAACGGCACTAGTCGCGCCACGATCGTCCCCTCCGCAGGCCTCGGTGCCGACGGCATTGGAGTCGACGTCGCCAATAACCATGTGTATTGGACGACGATGGGCCAGGACAACGCCAACGATGGCAGGATTCAACGCGCGAATCTCACCGGCGGGGGCGTAGTGACCATCATTCCGTCGGGCGGCACGTTCACCCCGAAGCAAATGAAGTTGGATCTGCAAAACCGCAAAATGTATTGGTCGGATCGTGAAGGCATGCGCGTCATGCGCGCGAACATGGATGGCACGAACATTGAAACGCTCGTGACCACCGGCACTACCGCTGCGGACCGTGCCGATGCTAGCCGCTGGTGCGTGGGCATTGCGCTCGACATCCCTGGCGGCAAAATTTATTGGACACAGAAGGGCGGCGACGGCGGCGCGCAGGGACCGCAGAATCGCGGCAGCATCCGTCGCGCTAACGTGAACATTCCGGCTGGCCAGACCTCGCTCAACCGCACCGATATCGAAGTGATGTTCAGCGGGTTGCGCGAGCCGGTGGACTTGGACGTCGACCGTACGACGCGCTTGATCTATTGGACCGATCGCGGCGATTTCACCATTTCCCGGTCCACCATGGATCTGGTGAACGGCACTCGCACCCGCACGATCCTCGGCAGCAACTTAGGCGAAGCCATCGGCATCACCCTGGATAAGTCGACCAATCGGATTTTCTATACGAACGTGGGCGGTGTCGTCGCGTCGATTCCGCTCAACGGCGGCGCATCGACGCCGGTGTTGACCGGGCAGGGCATTCTGACGGGAATTGAGTTGGTTCAGCTTCCTTAGGGTTCGTGCCGGACCGCGGGTGACTCGAAATGGTTGGGATCGCCGCTACTACGACGATCCCAATCGTTCGGTGGGAATATTCGGTGGGGAATACTAGAGTGGCGGGAGCGGGCAACGACTCGACGCGCGGAAACAGGTTGGCGGTCGTTTCCTGTCGTTTGTAAGCTAGCTGTAAGTTGTAACGGGGATACTGGTTGATTTCTCAATCCGGCCTAGTTATACGGCTCGTAGAAAACTATTGGTGATCGGAGACTTCCTATGCAGAGCACTATGATGCAATCGCGCACGATGTGGCTGGTATTGATAGCCGCATGCTGGGTTTGTGCGGATGTCGCCGCGCATGATGGGTCGCATGCCGCCAAAGCCGAGCCGGAGAAGGCGGCTGAGCAGGCCGACGCGCATAAGGATCATAAAGATCATAAAGATCATAAGGGCCATGCGCAGAAGGAGACAGCGAAGGCCGAGAGTGCCCATGTCCACGGTGCGCATTCACATGGCGCGCATGATGGAAAGGCAGAGCCCGTCGTGTTCCATCCTCCCGAGCCCTACGATTTGGAAACCGTTTACAAGAGCGCCAATGCGGCTTGCGAGTCGAAGCAGATGGACTGCTTCGAAGAGCAATTCCATTCGATCACCGGCAAGCACGGTCCGGCGGCGGCGATCGAGACCTTTACGTTGCTCCGGGAACGCGGCGACATACCGGCTGATTCCGACGGCCATCATGTGGTGCACCATATCGGCCATCATACGGCGATGATGTTCGGCACGACGGGTGCGGCCTTCTCTTTATGCCCGACGTCTTACAACTACGGGTGCCTTCATGGATTTTTCCAGTATGCGCTTGATAAAGGAGGAAGCACCTCGCAGGCGGCCGCCACGATTTGCGAAGACGTGGAAAAAGATCCCTCACTGACCTCGAAACATAAATTCTCTTGCTACCACGGATTGGGCCACGGCGTGATGATGTACGAGAGCCATGATTTATTGAAGTCCTTGAAGATTTGCGATGTCTTGAAGACGCCGTCCGGTCAGGAAGGCTGTTGGCAGGGTGTGTTCATGGAAAATATCGTCGTGATGCCCAAGACCGACGAGAACTTTAAGAAAGGGCTCTTTTCCCAAGAAGATCCGCTTGCTCCCTGCAGCCTCATGGACAGCAAATACTGGACCCAGTGTTTCTGGAATCATTCGGGACGCTTGATGGAGTTCTATCAGGGCGATCTTGCGCAAGCGTCGGAAGCTTGTCTTAAGGCGCCTCAGGCGGCGGTCAATACCTGCTTAGAAACCTTGGGGTTCCTGACCACGAACCCCGGGTGGCAGATCAGTTTAATGATGAGGTCGGGCACAGACACAGGGTCGTTCTTGAAGAACGGCTGGACGCTTTGCCAGAAATTTCCCAAAGACCACATTCGCACCTGCGTAATGGCGGGACTCGACAACTTGATGAACTCCAACGCCATCAATATCGCGGAGGCCCAGGAGTTTTGCAGCCTGACCGGGGAGTTTCAGACGGAGTGCTCGAAGCGCATGGGCTCGAACTTGCTCTATTTGCGAGCCGACGTGAAAACGGCGGAACAAGATTGCCGAGTGCTTAAAAAGGAAGGCTTGAACGAATGTCTGACTGGCCTAGGCATTGTCACCGCTTCCATTGCCGACCCGTCGCCGTAATACCGGCAGCAAATAAAATAACGCCGCTGATGTTTTCCGGCCCCCTCTCCCTCTCCCTAACCCTCTCCCGCGAGGGGAGAGGGAACAAGAGAATGCCGCAACGTTCCTTGCTTTGCCTCCAATAGCGTTGCCAGCTCTTGAATCGTCGGATGATCGAAGAGTTCCGTCAATTCAACCTGCTGCGGGAACTCACGGTCGATCTTTTCGTGAATTTCGACCAGCTTGAGCGAACTGACGCCCACGTCGAACAGGTTGTCGTTCAGGCCGAGCTTCCGGTCCGGCAACACCGCGTCGCAAATCGCTTGAAGCCGCGCGGCGATCGACGCGTCGCTCGACAAACCGGTTTCGGATGTCGGTTGTCGAAGCGCAGCCAGCTCCTTAAGTTCTGCTTCGAACTCGCCGTCGAGAAAATTCTGCACTAGTAAGTGTCGCTGCAGTTTGCCGCTCGTGGTTTTAGGAATGCGTTTTACCGGGACCACATGGTCGACCTCGAGTCCGGTTTCTACGTTGATCAAGCGACTGACAGCGTTGGCGATCGGTAGAAATTCGCTCGCCGTGCCGCGGTGGAGTACAAAGACGGTGACGGCGTCGGTCGCGGATTTGTCGGTGCGCACGCCGGCTACGACGACTTTGTTCAATTCCAATCCGGGAGCCCGCTGCGCGACGGCTTCGAGATCGTGTGGATAGTAGTTTTGTCCGTTGACGAAGAGTATGTCCTTGGCGCGACCGGTGATGTACAGCTCGCCGTCTTTGAATAAGCCGAGATCGCCGGTACGCAACCACCCGTCAGCGGTGAACGACCTTGCGTTGGCTTCGGCATCGCCATAGTAGCCGCGCGTCACGTTCGCGCCGCGAATCTGCAGATGGCCGACGCTGCCCTCCGGCACGGACTTATCGTCGTCGCTGCACAAGCGTACATCGCACTCCGGGATCGCCGTGCCCACCGCCATCAGTTCGACTGCATCGCGCGATCCCATTGGGACGAGCATCGCCATGTCGCCGACGTTGAGCCGATGGCGATCGACGATGAGAGAGTGATAGGCCGCGCCCGGCTTCGGAAAACTCACCGCAAGCGACGCCTCGGCGAGCCCATAGACCGGAAACATCGCCGACCGCTTGAGTTTCGCCGCTGCAAGCCGGTCCATGAATTCATCGGCGATGACGCGCGAAATCGGTTCGGCGCCGTTAAAGATCAGCCGCAAATTCGACAAATCCCATTGTTCCACTGGATATCGATCGCCGGAGCTGTCGAATGCCTTGAGGAAGTGGCGGTAGCCGAAATTCGGCGACGTCGTGATGCTCGCTCGAACGCGCGAAGCGAACTCCATCCAGAGCAAGGGACGACGGACAAAGAGGTCGGTGGGCATGAAGTGCTGCGGAATCGCGTTTGCAAGCATCATCAGATGCATTCCAATCAATCCCATGTCGTGTGTCAGCGGCATCCATGACAGGCCGATATCGCTTTCACCGAAATTCGCGGCGCTGCTCGCGCCGCGCGCGTTCGCAAGGATGTTGGCATGGGTTAATACGACGCCTTTCGGTTCGCTGGTGGAGCCGCTCGAAAATTGAATGAACAACGGATCGTCGGCTTGCGTCGTTTCGATGCGGCCGGCGTTTTGGGTGTCGCGCTCTTGGTCGGTGAGCAGGGTTCGCGATTCGAGTTTCGCAAATAGAGCATGCTCGCCGGCTTCGGCGGCGAAGGTGCGCAAACGCTCCAGCGTCTTCGAGTTGGTGTAGAGAAACGGATTCCCGAGCTTGCGCACGATGCGCAAAAGTTTGTGCCGGTGCTCGTCGCTGATGCCAAGGGCCACGGGGACGGGAACGATCGCGCCCAGCACGCCGCTCCAGAAACCTTGCAGAAAGTGCTCGTTGCTCGCGACGAAGAGAATCAATTTATCGCCGCGCTGAGCGCCCTTCGCCTGGAGTTCGTGCAACAGAGCGAGCGCCTGATTCGTCAACAGCTCGTAGCTCACCACGCGCGTGTCGTGCTCGCCTTCCAGATAGCGGATCGATAGACCGCGTCGCACGTTGGCCTGCAAGAGATCGACTACGTTGGTGGCTTGGAGCATTGGGGAGCCGTGGTTGGGTGCGACGATCCGTCCATTTTATTACAACGATGCAGACACCGATGTATACAATCGTTCCTTCGCCCTATTCCGAGCCAAGACGTTGAATGCCCTTCCTCCTTCCAACGACCAGCACAGCAGCGTCTACCAGCAAGTAACGCGTTCGGGCCGGCGCCTCACACGTACGCGACAGGCGCTGTATCGCATCGGGTTGCTGCCTGCCTTGGCGCTGGTGCGCTTGTTCTGGGTGAGCTATCGCGTACGCGCGGTGCTTGGCGACGAACGTTTGAACGCAGCGCTAAAAGAGCATGGCGCCGTCATTCCGTGTCTTTGGCACCAGCATCTCATGGCTGTGGTGCCTTATCTGTTACGCAAGCGAGCCTCGGGGCTGAAGCTCGGTTTCATGATTTCCCCGTCCGTTGACGGCGAGGCGGGGGCCATGGCCGCGCAGCGCATCGGGGGGCACATCGTTCGCGGTTCGAGCAACTACACCGGCGCACGTGCGCTCAGAGATTTCTACCTCGCCGTCGCGAAAGAACAGGTGTCGTTGTTAATCACTCCCGACGGACCGCGCGGACCTCGCTACGAAGCAAAGAGCGGCGCCTTGCTTATCGGGCAACTCGCCGGCAAACCTCTGATTCCGATTTCCTACGCCGCAACTCGAGTGTTCAAGTTTCGTGCGTGGGACCGATTCATCCTGCCGTATCCATTCGCCTGCATCGTCATCGCCGTCGGCGAACCGATCAAGGTGCCGAAGGTGGTGGGGCCGGAGGAGTTGGAGAGGATGCAGCGTTCGTTGGGCGAGACGCTCAAAGGTTTGTACGCGGAGGCGGCGAAGGGGCTTGAAGAGAGCCGCTAGCCACTAGCCACTAGCTACTAGCCAGAAGCAAGAAGTCAGAAGCTCATCATCGGTGCGTAGCGCTCACTCTGGCTAGCTGCTAGCGGCTAGTAGCTAGCGGCTTAGCCGCTAGGCGTCACCGACACCCCTCATCCCCGCACTCCCCATATTCCAATTGAATCGTCGCATGCGTGATCCCATAGTGTTCGGCGAGAACGTGTTGGGCTTGTTGGAGGATGTAATTGTGATCGGCTTGTTGTGCGACCGTGGCGTGAAGGGTCAGCAGAGTTTCTCGTGGAGACAATGACCAACAGTGAACGTGATGCACGTTCGTGATCGCGGGAACGTGCTGTTGCAGCGTGGTGCGGAGTTTGGCGACGTCCAGCCAATCGGGTGCGCCTTCGAGAAGGATATGCGCGGAGCGACGCACTAATGCCCATGCACTGCGCACGATCAGCAAGCAGAGCAGTATCGATAACAGCGGATCGATCGCGATCCACTTCGTGTACATGATCGCGATGGCCGCGACGATGGCGCCGATCGAGCCCAGTAAATCGCTCAATACATGCAGCGTTGCCGACGTGATATTCATGTCCTCGCCGTGGTGGCCGTGTTGAGCGCCGCGGCGTAGCATCAAAAACACGACGATGTTGACGGCAGCGCCCAGTGTCGCGACGACCAGCATGAGCTGGGTGTCCACGGGCTGCGGGCTGAAGAATTTGTGGAGCGCTTGGTAGGCGATCCAGCCGACGATCGCGAGCAAGGCGATGCCGTTGACGAAGGTCGCCAATACCTGCAGTCGGTGGTAGCCGAACGAACGCTTGCTGTCCGGCGCTCGCTTCGAAAAATGCACCGCCGCCAGCGAGAGGCCGAGCGCAGCCGCGTCCGTGAGCATATGGCCCGCGTCGGCAATCAACGCCAGCGAGTGCGCAATCCAACCGCCGATCGATTCGACGATCATGAACGCCAGCGTTAGAACCAGCGCAAGGGTCAAGAGTCGCTCGTTCGCCAGTTCGCTGCGCTCGCGGTGATCATGTCCCTGATCGTGATGCTCGTGTTCGTCGTGCGAATGCGGTGCGGACATTGCGTTACTGAGTTTGCGTGGCGGCGAGGGGATTGCCGGGCAAGCGGTACAGCCGCTCGCGGTAGGTGCGTTCGGCCCACAGTAGATGAGCGAGCGCATCGCGCTCGAGTTGTGCATCGTGCTCGCGAGGAATCAGTCGCCTATCTTTATATTCGAACGTTTGAGCGGGTAGATGCGGTTGGTGAATGGCGACCAAGTCGCCGACACGAAAGCCGTTCGCTTCGCCGTACTGCATGATGGCGCGCCCGGAAACGCTGCTCGGCAACGCAAGCAAATCGCGGCCGATCATCGGATGGTCGAGCCGCATGCCCAGCAATCCGAGCAGCGTCGGTCCGAGATCGATCTGGCTCGCTACGTTGGAATAGCGCCGACGTGGAACTTCCGGTCCGATAATGAGCGCCGGAATGTGGAAGTGCTCGACCGGCACGAGATCCGCTCCATAGACGCGCGCATCGTGATCGGCCACCACCAGGAAAATCGTGTTTTTCCAATACGGCGAACTCTTGGCCAAGTCGAACAACTTGCCGATGGCGTAATCGGTGTACTTCACCGCGTTGTTCCGCGTGGCGGCAGGTTGTTCGTAGAGCTCGATGCGGCCTTCCGGAAATTCGAACGGAACGTGGTTGGTGGTGGACAGCATGAGCGCAAAGAAAGGTTTATCGCCATGCGCGAGGAACGTTTCATGCGCCTTTTGCACGAGATCGTCGTCGGCAACGCCCCAGGTACCGAGAAAATTCGGGTGGGCGAAGTCTTTCTGTTCGATCACGCGTGCAAACCCGTTTTCGATAAAGAACTTGCCCATGTTGTCGAAATTGCTCACGCCGCCGTAAATGAATTCCGTCTCGTAACCCTTGCTTCGCAGCAGCGCTCCAAGCGTGAAGAAGTTACGCTGGGAGAGGGGCAGTTTCAAAATGCTCGGCGCCGCGGTGGGCGGAAAGCCCGTAGCGATCGCCTCAAGTCCGCGGACGGTGCGCGTTCCGGTCGCATACAGATCCGTAAACCAAAGTCCTTCCGATGACAACCGGTCCAAGTTCGGCGTGAGCGGCAGGCCGCCTAAACTCCCGACAAAGCCGGCGCCGAAACTTTCCAAAACGAATATGACCACGTTCGGCGGTCGCTCGCGCGTCACCGAACCGCTCTGCCGATGCAAGGTTGGGATGTCTTTTTGTAGGAAGCCATCCGGCTGGTTTTCCGTGGGTTGTTGCATATAGCCCCGCACGCGCGACAGCACTTCGCTCCACTCCATCGGGCCGTAGAGTTTTGCCGTATCGACTTCCTGCCGGCTCATGTAGATCGCGTTGAACAGCGTGTACGTGGAATTGACCGCCATTTCGTTCGCCAAGTGGTTATTGCTGAACGCGGCGGTGCTTAAGTTGGCGGGGCGGTGGCCGAAGCTTGAGCGAATGCCGATGAACAGCACTACTGCGACGAGCGGAAGCGTCAATGCACGTTTGCGCCACGACCAGGAGTCCGCGCGCTGCATGCAACCCATGCATAGCTTCCAGAAACCGTAGGCCGAAATTCCAACGAGGATCGCGACGATGAGCAACTGCAGCGGATACGTTTTAATCAGCGTGGTGAAAACTTCTTTTGGATACTTGAAGTATTCGTAGTAGATGCGATCCGGGCGATTGTCGTATTCGGCGATGAAATTCGGCGTGGACAGCTCCATGTTGACCAGCAGCGCGGCGAAGAGCGTGAGCAACGCGGCGGTTATCCGCTCGCGAATGACGGTGCCGGGAAGCAGCAGATATAGCGCTGCGGGGATGGCGATCAGCTGGCAGACAACAATTGTGTCCATGCGCACGCCGAGCACGAAGATCTGCCACGGGCCGGTGACATCGCTCAGTCGATCCCAGTGCATCGCAACCAAGGCGATGCGTGCGAGCGACAACCAGGCGAGTCCGAGCACGAACGCGACCAGCAACACACCGATCGGTCCGCTCTGAACGAGCGAGTGGCGAATGCCCTGATGAAGCCGTGCCATTATTTAGTGCGCTAGATTTAGTAGGTTAGGTGTAGAAAAAAAAGGACACTACTATACCTGCCGAAATGACGTGCGACGGCAATGAAATTCAAGTTCGACAATTGCTTAGCTTGCATTCGTGACGGGGTGTGCCAGAATGCCGCAAGGTCGCAATTAAGCTAATTATCAAGACCTGGAGCTTACGGAAATCAGAGCCACAGGTGATTTCGACGACGGAACCCACGAGCGTCCCGGGTAATAAAACCAGGGTAAAAATACAGTTAAGCGGGGGCGGAATCTACATGGCCAAGTACTCCACTGGCGGACCGGCTGCGCAGGAGCCAGGAATGGATTCGGCCCCTGTGCCCGAACTCGCGCCCGGTCAGGCGTTAGGCTCGCCCGCCCTCGATCGAGGCATGGCACCTGGCGACCCCGTCGAAGGATCGCTGTGGTCGGTCCGCTCGTCGAAACATCGAAAGTCGGCGGGACTTGAAGTTCTCCTAACCAAAGCAGCTGTCGAGTTCCAGCAACTTGACCACGTAACCGATGCGCACTTAAAACATCACTGCGAGACGTTGCGCGATGCCTTGGCCGTCGATGCCTTCCTCATCGCTCAATTCGATGCTGAGCACGAACGCATCGAACGAGTCGTCGGCGCCGCGGGAATGTTCACGGCTTTCAATCCCGAAGTCTTGCAGGGCGAACCGTTAAACGGTTTTCCCTATCTCTGGGGGCGGCTCGAACCCATGCGGATTGTCGAACTGAAGGACACCCACCTTCCGCGCCGCGAACTCAGTCACGAAGCGGCTCGATTTGCCGGGTTTGGGATCGGTGCGGTGTTGTTGATCGGTCTTGCGGTCAGGAATCGGGTATGCGGATTCATGGCGCTTTGCGCGACACAGCGGCGCGAATCGTGGGAGGCCAATTTGCATTTGGCGCTGAAGTTACTGGGCACGAGTTACGCGTCCGGCCTCGAGCGCTTAAGTTTCGAACGGCATCTGTCGAATCTCGAAGAGCGCAACGACTTGGCGCTGTACAGTGCGAACGACGGTCTCTGGGATTTCGATGCCGAAAAGAACGCCACCTATTTTTCGCCGCGGTGGCGGGTCATGTTCGGCTTCGACGACGACGAGCACAAGCCGCCGCAGGATTGGCGTCAACTCATCCATCCCGACGATCTGGAACGCGTGCAAAGCGAATTGCGCAGCTATCTCGCCGGAGATATCGCCTACTTCGAAAGCACCCACCGCATGCGTCATCGGAACGGAGCCTGGCGCTGGGTCGTGAGCCGTGCGACGGCGCGGCGCGACGAAAGCGGGCGAGTGCGGCGTTTGGTCGGCGTGGAGCTCGATATCACCGAACGCAAGCGCTATGAAGATGCGCTGTTTCGCGAAAAAGAAAGTGCGCAGATTACCCTGCAATCGATCGGCGACGGCGTGATCACCACCGATTCGCGCGGTCGCGTCGATTACTTAAATCCCGTTGCCGAGCAATTGACGGGATGGGCCATTGACGACGCCTATGGCAGGCCGATCGACGAGATCTTCCGTAGCTTCCACGAAGAAACATGCGAGCCGCTGGAGAATCCCTTGTCGGTCGCCATTCGACGCGCGCACACCATCAAGTCGGTGCGTCCGACCTTGTTGATTCGGCGCGACGGCAACGAGCTCTACATCGAAACTAGCGCCTCGCCGATCCGGAACGAATCGGGCGGTATCGCAGGCGGCGTGCTGGTGTTCCACGACGTGAGCGAGAGCCGTGAACTCAATCGCAAGCTTTCTTACCACGCGAGTCACGACATCCTCACCGGCTTGGTCAATCGCCGTGAATTCGAAACTCGCGTCGAGCGCGCATTACGCAGCACCAAGGCGCGCGAGGCGTCTTACGCATTGCTGCACTTCGACCTTGATCAGTTCAAGATCATCAACGACAACTGCGGTCACAACGCGGGCGATGCGTTGCTGGGCCAAGTGGCCGGGCTTCTGAAGTCCAAGATTCGCTGGCGCGATACGGTAGCCCGGCTGGGCGGCGACGACTTCGGCATTTTGCTCGAGAGCTGTTCGCGCGACGAGGCGATGCGCACGGCTGAGACGCTGCGTGAAGCCATCCGCAATTACAAGTTCGTCTGGGAAGAGCGCACGTTCCGGCTCGGTGCCAGCTTGGGCGTGGTGCCGGTGGCCGCCGACAGCGAGGATGCAGCGGCGTTGCTCTCGGCGGCGGACAGTGCTTGCGCCGCCGCGAAGGAAGCCGGGCGCAATCGTGTTTATAGCTTCCAGGAAAACGACATCGATCTCATGCGCCGGCGCCGCGAAATGCAGTGGGCCGCGCGCATCAATAGCGCGCTTGAAGACGCGCGCTTCGAAATTCATCGCCAATTGATTCAGCCGTTGCAGCATACGTCGACGGCCATGCACTACGAATTCCTGCTGCGCATGCGGGACGAACAAGGCAAGCTGGTGGCGCCGGATCAATTCATCGCGGCTGCCGAGCGCTTCGGCATTACGCCGCACATCGACCGGTGGGTTATCGAAAATGCACTGCGGTGGCTGGTTTCCGAAGCCGACGAACGCGAGCGGCTCGGCATGTGCTCCATCAATTTATCGGGCCAGAGTTTGGGCGACGACAAATTCCTGCCGTTCGTCATCGAGCAATTTCACCGCAGCGGGATCGACGGTTCTCTGGTCTGCTTCGAAATCACGGAAACGGCCGCCATCGCGAGTTTTTCGCAGGCGAATCGCTTCATTCAGGCGTTGAAGCAGTTGGGCTGCAAATTCGCCCTCGACGATTTCGGCACCGGACTTTCGTCGTTCGGCTATCTGAAGCACTTCCCGGTCGACTTCCTCAAGATCGACGGCAGTTTCGTAAAGGAAATACTCCACGATCCCATCGATCGCGAGATGGTGCGCTCCATCAACGAGATCGGGCACCTTACCGGCAAGCAAACTATCGCCGAGTTCGCGGAAAACCAGGAAATCATCGATATGTTGCGCGGCCTGGGCGTCGATTACGCGCAAGGCTACGGCGTTTCGGTGCCGCAGCGCGTGCTTAAAGTCGCCACCGGCTAGCGCTTCCTGTCGCGACTCTGTGTCGCAGACGCGCGATCGTTAGATTCCGTTAGCGAACGCCGCCAGTTCTCGTTATTCTTCCCCAGATTATTTCAGAAGATCACTTCGCGCGGCTTTAGCAAACATCTTGCCTCTGACGGAGAACGACATCGTGAAGCATCGAATGATTGTCCGCCTGACCACGCTCTTTTTAGTTATCTTGGGTTCCCTATCGGCGCAGGCTGCGGGGATCGATGGCGCATGGCAGGGCGAATTGCAAGCCGGCGGTCAGGTGCTTCGGCTTGTAGTCAACGTCGCCTCAAGCGATGGTGCGCTCAAGATCACCTTGGATAGCCCCGATCAAGGCGCTTATGGAATTGCCACCGACGACGCTACTTTCGCCGACAATGTTCTGCGTTTCGAAATCAAACGCATCGGTGCCGTGTACGAAGGGAAATTGACAGCCGAAGGCACGCTTTCCGGTTCATGGTCGCAATACGGTGTTCCCGCTCCGTTGTCGTTGAAGCCGAAGGCGCCGGTCGTGCGTAATCGACCCCAAGAGCCGAAGCCGCCATTTCCCTATGTGGCCGAGGAAGTCAGCTTTGAAAACTCCAAGGACGACGTGAAGCTTGCGGGAACGTTGACGTTGCCGAAGAGCGGCAAGAAATTTCCGGCCGTGCTGTTGATGAGCGGTTCAGGCCCGCAGAATCGCGACGGCGAGATCATGGGTCATAAGCCGTTCCTGGTCTTGGCCGATTACTTGACTCGCCGGGGAATTGCCGTGTTACGCGTCGACGATCGAGGAGTCGGCGGTACTTCGAAAGGTTCGGATTCGGCAGCGTCCGAAAGCTATGCACAGGACACGTTAGCGGCGGTCGGGTTTTTAAAGTCGCGTAAGGACATCGATGGCAAGCACATCGGCTTGATTGGCCATAGCGAGGGCGGATTAATCGCATCCATGGCTGCAACGCAGTCCAATGACGTTGCCTTTGTGGTGCTGCTCGCCGGCACCGGCGTTCCCGGCCGCGACGTCGTCGTAAAGCAATCCGAGCTTGTGATGGAGGCGCAGAAAACGCCGCCTTTTATGCGTACGAGCCAGCTCGAATTGCAACGCAGCCTCCTAGACATAGGGATGCAATCGACCGACGAAGTGGAGGCCATGGCTGCATTCGACAGCTGGTGGCAGGTGCGCTCCAAGGAATTGTTCGGTCCCTTCGCCGCTTCCGGAGCGCAAGCGGACATCGCAAAAAACATGGGCGATGTCTTGCGCGCGCAACTCAAGAACGTCGTGAGTCCCTGGATGCGGTTCTTTCTCGCTTACGACCCTGCTCCGACCCTCTCGAAAGTGCGCGTTCCGGTCTTAGCGATAAACGGCACGCTCGATCTGCAGGTTCAGGCTTCGCAAAACCTCCCTGCCGTCGAAGCGGCCCTTAAGAAGGGCGGCAATAAGGACTATACGGTGCAAGAACTGCCCGGCTTGAATCATCTCTTTCAAGCGGCAAAAACCGGCGCGCCGAACGAATACATCGAGATTGAAGAGACGATGAATCCGAAGGCGCTTGAAGTGATCGGAAACTGGGTTCATCGACACGTGCGATGAAGGTGTGATGATCAGATGCCCCACCCTAACCCTCCCCCACTATCGCAAGGGAGGGTTAGGGTGGGGGCATCTGTTGTCAGCTTGTCTCATTCAAACCGCATCGACAGATCCACGGCATGAACGTGTTTCGTGAGCCCGCCCACGCTGATGAAGTCGACGCCGGTTTCGGCGACGGAGCGAATGGTTTGCAGCGTCATGTTGCCGGAGGCTTCGAGTTCGATGATCTTCTTGCCGTGCCGCGCTCGATTGATCTTGACCGCCTCGCTCATGTCCGCTTGAGTGAAATTGTCGAGCAACACGCGGTCGATGTCCGCGGCGAGCGCTTGCGTCAGCTCCTCCAGGCTCTCGACTTCCACTTCTACCATCCTTGCACCCGCAATCACTCGTGCCTGTGCGACGGCGGCGGCAATCGATCCAGCGGCGATGATGTGGTTCTCTTTGATGAGAATTGCATCGAATAAGCCGATGCGATGATTCGTGCCTCCGCCGCAGCGTACGGCATATTTTTGCGCAAGGCGCAGTCCCGGAATGGTTTTACGCGTGTCGAGAATCCGGCAATTCGTACCCGCGACGGCATCGACGTATTGGCGAGTGAGGGTCGCAGTTCCGGAGAGCGATTGGACGAAGTTAAGCGCCGTGCGCTCGCCGGTCAGAAGGCCGCGGGCAGGGCCCTGAAGTTTGCAAAGCACTTGATTGGGCGCGATGCGCTCGCCGTCGCTTGCCAGCCATTCGACGCTCGTCGACGAGTCGAGTTGCCTGAATACCTCGTCGAACCAAGCGCGACCGCAAAGGACGGCCTGCTCGCGCGAAACGACCTGAGCCTTTGCCGTCGTCTTGGGGACTAAAGCCGCCGTGAGGTCGCCGGCGCCGACATCTTCGCCAAGCGCTCTGATCACGGTATCGGCAATGTTGTTCGGCAGCGGAATCGATTGAATCATGCAAGCTATATTGCCAAAAAAAAGCCCGGCACGTGGCCGGGCTTTCGATTGCTCGTTCTTTCTTCGATTTTAAAAAGGTAGCCCATGCATGGCGCTGCCCATGCACATGACCATGGGGATCGACAAGATGAAGTTCGTTCGCGAGGCATAGAGCGCCACCTTGCGTGCCTTTGCCTTTTCCTCGTCGGTGGCAGGAGCCAGGCCGAGCACCTTCTTTTGATTCGGCCAAATCAACACCCAAACGTTGAAGAACATAATGGTGCCGAGCCAGGCGCCGATGCCGATAACAAGTTGGTAGGGATTCACGACGTCGCCGCCGAGGCCAAGCGTGAAGGCGCCGGCGAAATTACCGCTGCGTCCCAAATACCAAGCGCCCGTAAGCCAGGTGGCCACGGCGCCCCAGCGAAACCAGAAGAGCGCGCGAGGAGCGACATATTTGCTGACGCCGGCACCGCCGGGTCCGCCTTTATCCGCCGCGGCCTCCGCAAGCGCGGGCACTTGAACGACGTTGAAGTAATAAAGCAAGCCGATCCAGGTAATGCCGGAAAGAATATGAAACCAGCGCGCCAGGCCCAGTTCGTTCCATCCACCGGCAATCGTCAAAGCGATTGCAACGGCCAAAATTACGCCCGTAGCAATCGAGCCTTTCACGGATGTCAACGGATTCATTACCTTTTCTCCCGCATAAGTTTGATTTTTCTGCCGCCGGAATTTAAACCGGAATTGAAGAATAGGCGAGGCGTCCTCATAATTCAACGCCTGAGTACTCCGCCGTCCGGATACATTGACGCCACCCCTCACTGACAATGCTCCTGCCGCTCTCGCCTTGCATTCGCGTGTGCACGTTGGACGACGATCGCGTTTGCGTGGGGTGCGGGCGGCATGTCGATGAAATCACCAGGTGGACGCTGATGAGTGTTCAGGAACAGCGAGCCGTGCTGGCGCGCAGCGAAGAACGTCGCCGCCTTCGCCAGTCTTTAATTCAAGAGGTAACGAGTAATGGACGCTAGTGTCGTCGAACGTATCAAAGGCCAGCTGGCCAGCAACAAAGTGCTGCTCTACATGAAAGGCACGCCCG
>CAZQYC010000041.1:0-33257 GCA_964597495.1 uncultured Steroidobacteraceae bacterium
ACTCAGCTGGTGGACGCGGCATTCGGCGCCTTCTTCTACAACGTCACCGACGCGAGCGGACAGCACTACACGCTGTACGCCATCTCTGGCGCGCCACGAGAAGCATTCGATAAATTTCCCTTGCCTCGCCGTACCGGCGTATTCGGGCCGACCTTCGACGGCACAGGCATCGTTCGCAGCGATGACATCACGCGCGATCCGCGGTACGGCCATAACCCGCCGCATTACGGCATGCCTCAAGGTCACTTGCCCGTGCGCAGTTACCTGGCCGTACCGGTAAAAACACATGACAACGAAGTGCTGGGCGGCTTGTTTTTCGGCCATCCTGAAATCGGCGTGTTTACCGAGCGCGCCGAGCGCGCCATCGTCGGCATCGCGGCCCAGGCGGCCATTGCGGTGGAGAACGCGCGCCTCTTGCAAGCCGTACAAAACAGCGAACGCCGCTTTCGCGCGCTCATCGAACGCAACGCCGACGGGATCGCGGTCATCGACGCCGACAACAATATTCTCTATCTAAGTCCGGCCGTAGCCGGTATCGAAGGCTATACCGACGAGGAACTCATTGGCGGCAACGGCATCGACAACACGCATCCCGACGATGTGGCGCTCGTGCAAGATGCCGTGCGCCGCGCGCTGGAAAACCCCGGCGTGCCGATCCCGGCGGTGTGGCGTCGCCGTCACAAGAACGGCCAATGGCTCTGGCTCGAAGGCGTGGCGACCAATTTATTGCACGACCCGGCCGTCCGCGGCATCGTCACCAACTATCGCGACATCACGCATCGCATGCGTGCCGAAGAAGCGCAGATGCGATCGCAAAAGATGGAAGCGTTGGGCACGCTGGCCGGCGGCATCGCGCATGACTTCAACAACATTCTCTTGGCCATTCAAGGCAACACCAAACTCGCGAGCGACGAGCTGCCTACCGATCACGCCGCGCAACGAAGTCTTGCCGAGATCGGCAAGGCCAGTCAGCGCGCTACGGAACTGGTGCGTCGCATTCTAGCCTTCAGCCGCCAGAGCGAATCGCAGCGGGAGGCCATTCATTTACCTGCCGTGGTGCGCGAAGCAATGGATCTGATGCGCGCCACGTTGCCGGCCATGATCGACATCGTCGTGCGCGTCGCCGACAACATACCCACTGTGCAGGCGGATTCCACGCAGATCCATCAAATCGTGATGAATCTCGCCACCAACGCCGCGCATGCCATCGGCGACAAGCACGGCACGATCGAGGTGACCGTCGATGCAACCATAGTGACGCCCGAGCTGGTCGCGAGTGCGCGTGAATTGCATCCCGGCCGCTACGTCCGCATCACGATGAGCGACACGGGATGCGGAATGGACGAAGCGACCATTCACCGCATCTTCGATCCGTTCTTCACCACCAAACCGGTCGGTCAGGGTACGGGCCTTGGCTTGTCGGTCGCACACGGCATCATGAAAACGCACGACGGTGCCGTGACGGTTTACAGCCAGCCGGACAAGGGAACCACTTTTCGCCTGTACTTTCCGGTAGCCGACGCACAATCTGCCGCCGCACCGCCGCCCCCGAGAAAGATTGCGGCCGGCAACGGCGAGCGCGTGCTGTACATCGATGACGATACCGCCATCGTGCAGTTGAGCACCCGGATGCTGGAGCGACTAGGCTATCGCGTCGACAGCTTTACCCGTCCCGAAGAAGCATTGGCGGTGTTCAACGAACGCCCGTATGAATTCGATGTCGCCGTCACCGACCTCTCCATGCCCGGCATGTCCGGATTCGAAGTGGCGCGAGTATTGCGCGCGGCGCGACCGGATTTGCCGATCCTCATGACATCGGGCTACGTGCGACCGGAAGACCGAACCGTAGCGCGCGAACTCGGTATTCACGATTTCATCCTCAAGCCCAATACCGTCGAGGAGCTGGGTCACTCGCTCGACAAGGTGTTCCGCGAGCTTCGAGACGCCAAACAGGCCTAGTTGCATAGCGCTCTCTCGGCACTCTCCGTGCCCTTTTGTCCGAGTGACGTCAACGGCCGGCAGGTCTACTGTCGGACGAAGAACGCCCCTCACGATAAAGAGGCCGCCATGCCTTGGAAAATCCTTACGACGCAAACCGAGATCATCGCGATTCATGCGGCGCTCTTGCCGACGAATCCAAAAGGCGAGATTTTGTGCTTTGGCGATTGGACGAATCCCTCCGCATCGACGCACACGCGCCTTTACACGATCGATCCGGAAGCCGTGTCCGGATTTGCGATGGCCGACTTGCCGAACACGAATGCATTTTGCGGCGGGCAGTCGTTTCTGGCGGACGGACGTCTATTGGTCGGCGGCGGTACGGTCGACTGGCCGCAGCTAGCCGCGGACCAGCAAATTCCACAGGGAGGCAATCCGCACGCGCATCACTATCACGGCGACCGCGCCTGCTGGACGTATCTACCGATCGCGCGCAAGTGGCAGCGCGTCAAGGACATGAATTTTCAACCAGGCAGCGACAGCATCGGCGGCGGTCGCTGGTATCCAACGCTCGTGACCTTGAGCAACGGCGAAGTGTTCGCTGCCGGCGGACATCCCGATATCAGCGATACCTTCGAAGGCCGTCACAACAACACGACCCCGGAGCGCTATCAGACGGCGCTTAACAAATGGGCGCTGCTCACCGCCGAACGCACATCGACCTCCGGCGTCGTGAACGACAGTTTCCCGCGCTATCACCTGCTGCCCGACGGCCGATTGTTCTCCGATACGACCGGCAACTCCAGTCAAAAACAAATCTACGATCCTTATTCCGGCAAGTGGGTCGGCACCGACGTGCAATTCACGAACTGGGACGGCTTCTATGACTACGGCAGCTCCGGAACATCCGTTCTATTGCCGCTGATGCCTCCCAACTACCCGGTCCGAATTCTTGCCACCAACGGCGCCAAGTCGTACCGACTCGATCTTACGGCGATGAAGTGGGAAAACACGCCCGCACGTGTCGGACCCGCCGCGGGAAAAATCCGGAACAACTGCTGCGCCGTGATTTTGCCGACCGGCAAAGTTTTCATGAGCGGCGGCGTGGAGGCACCGGTCGCGCCGAATGCGCCGGTGATTCCGGTGCTACAACCCGAGCTCTACGATCCGGGGCTCAACTTCACCGCCGGGGATTTTTCCGGCGCCGAACAATGGGTCAATTTGCCGAACACCGACGCGGCTGTCGTGCCTCGTGGGTATCACTCCGTCGCACTATTGCTGCCCGACGGACGCGTGTGGACCGCCGGTTCCACCGAAGGCAGCCTAGGAGCGACCGAAGAAGCGGAAAAGCGCGTCGAGGTCTACGAACCCGACTACTTCGCCAAGGCTGGACGCCCTGAGATCACGAGCGTCGCGGGCAACGTAAGCTACAACCAATCGTTTGTAATTACGACGCCGCAGGCTGCCTCCATCAAGCGCGTTGCGCTGATCCGCTGCGGGTCCGTGACCCATGCATTCGACTCCGATCAACGCTACGTCGGACTTACGTTCCAGAAAGGCGAAGGCAATACGCTGGTCGCGACGGCACCGCCGAACGGCAACCTTGCGCCTCCCGGTTACTACATGCTCTGGCTTGTCGATAGCCAAGAGAGGCCATGCAAACTCGCCAAATTCATTCGCGTCAGCGCGCAACACTGCGACATCTCGCTCGATATCTCGACGTATTCGAAGGTCGAAGCGCAAGCCGCGGGGAGCCCTGCTTTGTTCAGCAAGGCAATCTACGTCGTCTACGACGGATTTCTTCCCGGCGAAGTCGATACGCCGACGATCACCCTGCGCCGTCCGAACAACACGGTGCCGCCCGGAATGGTCGCGCAGTTACAAAGCGTTTCGTACGAAGCTGGTCAAACGGCGGCGGACGTCGCTCAGCGCATCGTCTTCTGCTACGACGTCATTTTCAACAATACTCAGTCCTTCGATCAGATTCCGGTCGCGGACGCATTTCAAACGGTGACGTTCCGCGCCGACATGCGCCACTTCTCGTGTCAAGTTCCGCTGACGCTGTCGAAGAATCCGAATCCCTTCATGCGCGACGGCGACCCGCCGTGGTTGTCGGTGGACGTCCGCGTGTTCAAGATCAGTGCCGGCGAAACCCCAGCGCTGGCCGCTGGCATACCACAGAACGCCGACATCGACACGGCACCGTTCGATTTCATTCAAGGCGTACTCACCAAGTACAACCAGCTTGCGGGTCAAGCGAATCATCCATTCGACAGCATCAATCCCTCTCAGCCCGGCTCGCGGCTTGCACTCTATTCTCACGATAACGATGGCAACCGCGTATTCAACTACGCCGTGGCACGCGTGCGTTATCGCGCGCCGGTGGGAATAGACGCCGATCAAGTCAAACTTTTCTTCCGTCTCTGCACCACCGGCTGGAGCGGCCTCGATTACTCCACCGACTTAAGCTACCGACGCGCCGGAAACGGCCCGGGCGCAGCGCCTCTGCTCGGCCTCATCGGCGGTTCGATCAACACGATTCCCTGCTTCGCGTCGCCACGCATCGACTTCATGCCGCTGCAAACGGACCCCTTCAACATACGAACGCTCAAAGGCGCGGGGAACTCGGAAGTGCACAACTACTTCGGGTGCTGGCTCGACATCAACGACGACGTCGAGCGCTTTCCCGAGGAACCGCTGAACGACGGGCCCTTTACGCCCCTACCCTTGTTCAATAATTTACGCACAGTGGGCGAACTACTACGCGGTCTGCATCAATGCCTGGTCGCCGAAATTCACTACACGCAAGATCCGATTGCCAACGGAGCAACCTGCGGCACGTCGGACAATCTGTCTCAACGCAACATTCTGCTCGATCTCTCCGACAACCCGGGTGCCGGCGCAACGCATCTGGTGCAGCACACCTTCGAGTTGAAACCGACGGTTATTCTGGCGGCAGGCCAGGTGACGCCGCTGCTAGCGACGGAAACCACGCATGCGATCGATATCAGCCGCGTGGGTCTCGATGAGCTCATGATCGAGTGGGGCAATCTGCCGCGCGACACTCATGCAACGCTGTACTTCAACAGCATCGACGCCAATAACGTACTGCAGCTCGCCAGTCTACGTAACGGACCGGCGAATTTAAGCAGCCAGGCGGAAAGCACCGTGCAATGCCTGGTGACCGATGTCTCGTTCGTGCCGATTCCCTCGTCCACCAAAGCGATCCCCGTGTTGCTGACGCTGCAATTACCGCCGAGCGTAGTCACCGGCCAGCACTTCAAGATCGTCGCGCGGCAAATTCAACGGCGCACACGTCGCATCATCGGCACGTTCCAGTTCGACGTGCGCGTGACCACAGCTGCCAACATCGTCCCCGAGTTGCGTCATAACTTCGCGGTGCTCAAGCATATCGGGACGAAGATTGCGAACGGCAATCGCTGGTACGCCATCTGGCAGCGCTACCTCGGACAATTTGCGGACCGATTGCGCGCTTTCGGCCAAGACCCCGACGCGATTCCGCCGTCACGGCGCGGCGATCACCCAGAGGATGCCAATCCGCCCGAAAAGCCCGGCGACGGCAACGACCAGCGACGCTGTTTCACGGGCAAGGTAACCACGCTGAACTACGACTGCTTCGGCGAATTCGTCTCATTCGTCGTATCGAATTGCGATACGAGCCGAACCTATCAAACTCGCGAGCGAGGCATCGAAGAACTCGCGCGACGGGCATGCTGCTCCCGCGCAACGGTGACGGTATGCACACGCGAACCCGGCTTGAATGTTCCATATCGAATTGTCTGGCGGTGCTAGAGCCGAAGAGTACTCAGTTAGGTCGCTTTCTTAGCTCCCATCCCATCCAGGGAGCGGGAGTCGGAAAGATCGATGAAGTCGCCCCAATCATCGTCGAATTCTTTTACGACCACTACCTAACGCCCCTGCACGATAGGACCGGCACGGGGATAAGTCATTGTTATTCAAAGTGCGCATGGGAATGGCTCGGAACTTGCGAGCTGCCGCTCGAGAGCCCAGCTATGACACCCTGCAGATGGGCGGCTGGCGCTCAGAAAAACAGAACTATC
The DNA here is from genome assembly GCA_964597495.1 of uncultured Steroidobacteraceae bacterium. Taxonomy (GTDB): domain Bacteria; phylum Pseudomonadota; class Gammaproteobacteria; order Steroidobacterales; family Steroidobacteraceae; genus CAZQYC01. The sequence goes on from CAZQYC010000041.1 coordinate 6,021, forward strand.
GGAGGTATCAAATGAAGATTTCTTTTGCCGCTGCAACGCTGGCCGGACTGATGAGCGTTGCGAACTTAGCGAGCGCGGGTCCTATTCCTTACGCAAATGTCGGCGTGCAAAACCCCACCACCTATGTTTTCACGGCAGCGAACACGGGCAACATCACGGCGTATTTTTTCGCTTCGACCGCCGGCTACATGAATGATCTCAGCCTGCTGGTGAACGGCGTCGATACCGGAATACACGGTCTCAACAATCAAACCTCTGCTAAAGGCTTGGCGCTGGATTTCGGTTCGGTGAACGCCGGCGACATCCTGGTCTTCCGTTTGAACAACATATGGCCCGGCAACGTCGGCCCCTGGTATTCGGACAAAGCGATGAATAGCGATGGCGTGAACCATGTCTACTCCACCGATTTTGCCGGCGACGCGCTCGTTCCGGCCGGCACGTTCGTTTCCTTCGAAGATCTGCCGGGCGGCGGCGACCTCAACTACAACGACGAAGACTTCGTGTTCACCAACGTGCGCACCAGCACGGGCGTCCCTGAACCGGCAAGCGCGTTGCTTTTGATGCTTGGATTGGGCGGCCTCCTGTTGGCACGCCGTCAAAGCGTGAAGGCCTAAGCGTTGAACGCTGACATTTAAATCCGTCGATTTAAGTGGCCACAATAAAAGGCGGAGAGCATGCGCTCTCCGCCTTTTTTATCGCGTGGAAATCTTGCTGAGCCATGAACTATTCTCAAACTCCTAACACACGTCCCGAGCCCCAGGTCGATGGCCAAAAAGATCACGGGCCAGAAAAATCACGGCGACTTCGCAAGATTGAATCGATAAACGATATCAGCCGCGTCATCGACGCCGCCAGGCTGGCCATCGGAGCCTAAGCTACGAAGCGTGACGAACGACGGCGGTTGTACGGCATAGACGATCGCCTGTCCCCAGCCGTCAGCGGTTTCGTTATCTCGCCCCGAAAATAACGGCAGTACGGATAGTTGTGCCGGCGCCTGACCCTGCGCGGCCCAGTACGCGCGCGCACGAGTCTCGATGAGCGACATTCTAGTCATCGTCAGATCGCGAGCGGGAATGCGTTCGACCAATAAAAAATAAAAGACCAGCACCGCAACGACCAGAAGCGCGAGGAGCATGGCGATCTTCCGAAAGAAAGTCTGCATAGTTGAAAAATCACCAATGTAAAGGAGCGTCCGCAAACTCCAATTGAGAAAATTTCCTGCAGTTATGACGCGCTACGGAATAGCCGTCGATGGTGCCGACACGCGATTGGGTCATGTAGTTAATCCAATTACGGTCCTGCTGCGGCGTGGTCACATGCCGCCCGACTACTGCTGCACCAGGTACGCCGCGACTGATGTAAATATTGCCCTCGATAATGGCTCCCACCACCCAGCTTGCCCACCCTAGCCACGTCCACGCGAACTCGGGTAACTGGGGGCCGGTCGCAGCAAACGAAAAGCAGATTCGGTAATTCCCGCTGCTGATCACGTCCATCGACGTCGTGCTACTGGTCGTGCCGCTGGTCAACGAACTAATGCCGAGATCGAATCCGCCTTCTCCATCGACGCTGGCTCCGGAGGATGTCTGATCCACCGTGCCGCGACTGGCACACACATTCTGGTGAGCGGCATTGTTAACCGGGCTCGCACTCGTATTGCCCGTTTCGAGCGTGATATCGCCGAAAGCCGCTCGGGGCAGCAGCACGAATTGCAGCGCTAGCAAAAATATCAACCGTAAATGCATCTCGACGCCCTCAGGGCTCACTGACAACGGAATCGGTGGCCGACGAAAACGCCACGATCGCTCAAAGACTCTGGGTCAAATTACTGCGACCCGCTAGCAGCTCCTTAGGGGCTTCGCTTGGACCGCCACCAAGGACGACTAGCGCTAGACGATGGGTTAGATAACCGCCAATCCATGCTCCACTACACTTTGAAGCGACAACGCTTGCGAATGACCGCCAAGAAACTTGCTGATTCTGACAGCGACGCAATCGAGTTAGGAAAAAGCTTCCACCGGTGCGACTGCTCACCAACCGGCGACAAATCCGATGAGCGCCGATACAGCGGCCATGATCATGCCTACAAGTCCAAGCATCGTGAGATTCGTTTGCGCCTCGGTGCTGATTACGGATTCGGAAGGACGTACCGGATCGTAGTGCACCGTCAACGGCTTACTCTTCAGTGCATCAGCAATCCGCCGGTGTTTCTCGTCGTCGCGCCCGTCGCCGTAGCCAAAGGCGTAGCGTGTCGAATGGTACGTTTTGCCGTGCACCGCGTAAGAGTAGCGAAGCTGCAACTGCCAGCTACTTACTTCATCGAACTGCGTGCCAGGCCGCTCCACAACCTCGCAGTGTTCTAGCTGCCCGACTACCACAGGCCAACGAGCTGATCGTTTCGCTTCGCGCTCTACGTTGCGGCCAATGATCAATAACGCCACGCCGGCGAGCAGAAATAGCAAGACGAAGGGCAACACGTATAGAACCTCTCGTCATTGGCAGAGGCATTCCGATGCCCACGAGCTTACCATCAACAAAAAACCCGGCATGTGCCGGGTTTTTCGCTGCCAACTTGCAAGTAAGGACTATGCCTTTGACTTTGCGCCGTAGCGTCGTGCAAATCCAATCCCGGCAAGACCGATGCCGATCAATGCCAGCGTAGTCGGCTCCGGAACCGGGGTGGGTTCGATTCGCTCGGTGGTGCGAATGCCGAACGTGAAGCCATGCCAATACTCGTAGGTCGGCGCAGTCCATGAGAACGTGGAAAACGTGCCGATGAATTGAATCGTTCCGTGACCTTCGTTGCCGCGCAGGACGTCGCCGGGCAACTGCGTGAGCGACGACGAAGTGCCGCCCCAGTAGCCGGCGCCTTGACTCACGATGGTGAAGGGACGATCGAAGTCGTACGTGACGAACACGCCGGGCTGGCCAAGGCTCACGATGGCCATAATCGGATCTTTGATCGCTTCGGACAACGTCACCGTGTACGTCGTGGTGCCGGTGCCGCCCGTAAGCGCGATGATGTCCGAAGTACCCGGTGCGTTACCGACTTGACTGCTGATATAGGGAGTGGAGGGCGACCAGTAGTTAGTGCCGCCGGCAGTTTGCGCGAACGCGTAAGAACCCGCTGCGCCGGAGGCCTGTGTCACCTTGAAAGTGGCGCCCACAGTGGACGCATCAGGGAGCGTGATCGTGCCCGACGCCGTGCCGGCCGCTGCATTGGCCGCAGTCCAATCAACATAGTAGTAAGGCACCGCATTGGCGGTTCCCGCCATGGCAAGCAGGGATGCAGCAAGAAGTCCGGATAGCTTGTTCATACTCAAATTCTTCCTCGAAAATTAACCAGTTAGTTTCGTCGTGAGATAGGCAAGCCATCGCCTATCTGCTCTTCAATTCATTGCTAGGTGGGGTCTTGTGCACAAACTGGACCAGCCGAGAAATTATTCTGTGTATGGATGGACTTGCCGGCACTGCACTGCATGGCGATTTGCGAAACGCTCAACTTTTGTAAAACGGACCGACACCGTAACGCGTTCTGAGGGGCGGAGCGAATCCTGTTGGTCACCACGGCGCCGGCTTGTAGTCCTTCAAGAACTGCCCCCACACCTGCTCCCCGGTGAGCTGGCCGACGAAGATGGGATCCACGATGCGCGCTGCTCCATCGATGATGTCGAGCGGCGGCGAGAACCCCTCCTCCGCCTTGCGAGCGGCGTGCACGGCGGGATCTTCGTCCGTCACCCAGCCGGTGTCCACCGAGTTCATGTGGATGCCGTCCTTCACGAAGTCGGGGGCACTGGTTCGCGTCATCATATTCAGCGCCGCTTTCGCCATGTTGGTGTGCGGATGTTTTTCGGTCTTGAAGGCTCGATAGAACTGGCCTTCCATGGCGCTAACGTTAACCACATGCTTGTGGCGGCCGGGCGTGCGCATCATGAGCGGCTTGAGACGCGCATTGAGAATGTACGGCGCAAGCGCGTTCACCAAATGGACTTCCAGAAGTTCCGGGGTTTCGACCTCGTCCAATCGCAAACGCCAGCTATTGATCTCGCGCAGATCGACTTGTTGGCGATCTTCGTCATAGCGATTACTGGGGAAAATGCTCTCGTCATCGCGAAAATCTTCGTCGAGATAGCGACGCTGCGAGAGCGCAGCGCTATTCACCAATCCGTCCGCAGGAGCGGGATGCGACGCAACCAAGTGCGAATCCGCCGTCGGCGGCGACGGTAGATGCAATGTCTTTCGCCATTGCTCGCGAGCCGTCAACGGAATACGCAACGGCTCTGGAAGTCTGTCGAACGACATGGATTCCCGCGCAAGTAGATGCTGGAAAAAGCCCGAGGGCCGGCGCACCGTCTGGCACGCGTTGTTGACGATGTGGTCGAGGCGCGGCAGTCGTTCGCCGAGCAGTCGCGCGAACAGTTCGACGCTCGGCGTATGCCGCAGATCCAACCCGTGTATCTCGAGTCGCTCGCGAAAGGCGGGGTAATCAGGTTCCTGCGAATAGCGGTCGGCGGCATCCACCGGAAAACGCGTCGTGACAATCACGTAGGCACCGGCCCGCAGTAGCTTCAGCGATGCCTGGTAGCCGATTTTGACTCTGGCACCGGTGACCAACACGTACTGACCGGAGAGATCAGCCGTTTGTTCGCGCTTCGCGTAGTTGAATTCACCGCATGATTCGCACATGGCATCGTAGTAACGATGCAACTTCACATACGGCTGTTTGCAAACATAGCACCTGCGCTCCTTGTTCAATGTGGGTTGATCGCTTAACGCCTCGTTTAACAGGCCGGGCGCCGGCCGCTTCAACCACAGCGGACGATACACTTCCGATTGACGCTGAACGCGCAGCGCAGTTTGCTCGAGCATCGCCCGATCGCGCTCCTTCAATGCTTTCCGCTCGGCTTTCCGAAACGCCTTCGCCATCTGCACGATGCTGTGTCGATCCGGCTTTGCCACGCGGCCGGCGAGCGTGAGCAGTTCGCGTCGCTGCGCCTCCGTGAGATAAGCCAGGTGAGACCGATCCGTGTCGATGGCGAGCAGCACGCGCACGCAGGTGGCGACATCTTCGTCGGACAAGGGAGAAGCGATCGTATTCGAGTCGGAAGGAATGGAAGTCACGGACATGAATTTAGGATGCGAAGGTCGCTCGTCGGCACGACGCCAGAGCACAATATCGACTCCAGACACGATAGCTTTTTGGGCGACAAATGCAAAGAACCGGCGATACCGAGCCAAGCCCGGCGCTTAAATTTATTCGTTGAACTCGCCACCCAAACCCGGTAGATAGGCTCCGCCATGAGCCGACTCCCTTTTCAACTTGAAGCGACTGCCGCCGGATCACGGGCGCGCGCCACGCGTTTTAGCACGCTGCACAACGACGTGCTCACGCCCACTTTCATGCCGGTCGGCACACATGCGTCCGTCCGGACACAACGCCGCGAGGACTTGCTCGATAGCGGCGTGCAAGTCGTATTGGCCAACACTTATCACTTGTTGCTGAGGCCGGGCATCGAGTTGTTCGAACAATTCGGCGGCATTCATCGGTTCATGAATTGGCCGCAATCGGTGCTCACGGATTCCGGCGGATTCCAAATTTATTCGCTTCCGGGCAGCCGCCGCATGCAAGAAGACGGCGCGATCTTCAAAAGCTACGTGGACGGCAGCATGATTTGCCTAAGCCCCGAACGCAGCATCGCCACGCAGAAGTCGATCGGCTCGGACATCATGATGGTTCTCGACCAATGCGTTCCGTCCACTGTCGAGAAAGAAGAGGCGCGCGCGGCAATGGAACTGACGCATCGCTGGGCAGAGCGCAGCCTCGCGGCGCGCGGCGACTCGAAGCAAGCCCTATTCGGCATCGTCCAAGGCGCATGTCATTCGGATTTACGCGCCCTGAGCGCACGAACGATTACGCAGCTCGACTTCGACGGCTTCGCCATCGGCGGCCTGGCCGTCGGCGAAGAATCCGGCGAACGCGAGGCTTGCACGGAAATAGTGACGGAGCTCTTGCCGGAGGACCGTCCGCGATATTTGATGGGCGTGGGCACGCCGCTCGACTTGCTCGAAGCCGTCCATCGCGGCGTCGATATGTTCGATTGCATTCTCCCGACCGCGCTGGCCAAACAAGGAGTGGCGTTCACGAGCAAGGGCCGCGTCGACCTGCGACGCGCCGTGTATCGCGATAAAGAAGATCCGCTCGACAAGGAGTGCACCTGCTACACCTGCAAGACATATTCGCGGGCGTACCTGCTCCACTTGAATCGCGTGCACGAAAGCCACGGCTGGCAATTGCTCGGGCTGCACAACGTTCACTTTTACATGCGACTGATGCGCGCAATGCGAACCCACATTCTCGCGGGAACGTGGAACGAATTTTACCGAGCGCAGCGCGACGTGCTCGACGCGCGCGACAGCTACGGACCGAAGTCAGTTCACGGCTCGAACGTGGAGCGCAAGCAGCGAAAATTGCACGTCGGCCGCTACGAAGTCGTCGTGCGCGACAATATCGGCCGTATTCGCGATAAAGAGTCCGGCGAAGTGATGCACTCCGTCAACGATCCGGCGGAAGAAGCACGTTTACTTTATGTGGAGCAATCACGGCTGGCGGAGCGACTGCGAACTAAAAATGCCGAGCCGCTCATCGTATGGGACGTCGGTCTAGGCGCCGCCGCCAACGCAATGGCCGCTGTTCGAGCCGGCGAAGCGATAAGCCCCGCAGATCGCGGTCGCAAATTACTGCTGGTGAGTTTCGAGAACGACTTGGATTCGCTCAGGCTCGCACTGCGCCATCGTCGCTGGTTTACGCACCTCAAGCACGCCGCACCGGAACGGCTGCTTGCCGACAATCGATGGTCGAGCGCAGACGAGTCGATCGAATGGCGATTACTACCGGGTGATTTCGCCAGCACCAAATTTGATGCTCCGCTGCCGGATTGTATTTTCTTCGATCCGTTTTCGTTCAGAACGGACGGCCGTTTGTGGACCTTGGCCGCGTTTCGCGAACTGCGTCAATTGTGCGCCGACCGCGCGACGGAACTGTTCACGTACACGTATTCGACGGCCGTGCGGGCGGCGATGCTTGCCGCCGGATTCTACGTAGCGAGGGGCTGCGCGACGGGGCCGAAAGAAGAGACGACGATCGGTTTGTCGCCTGTCGCTGCGCAGGGAGAACACGGCCACGAATTGCTCGGCGCAGAGTGGTTGTCGCGCTGGAGCCGCAGCGAAGCCCAAGTTCCCTTCGGTGCGAGTGCCGACGATGAATCGTGGCGCGCGGCCGTCACGAACCATCCACAGTTCAAGATATTCGACGCTGAACCATAGTAACCATGCAGGTGGTAGCGCTCGCACGGCGCGTCATTCCCCGATGCGCCGTGCGCATCGGGGGTGCACTTAGTCTGACCTCGGTAATTACCAGCGAATGGGTCGTGCCGGTGCCATGAACGCGCCGGTTCATGGCACGCGATGCAACCCGTTCCCCTTTACCAGTGAAATAATTTCTTGATCACCGAGGCACCGGGAATGATTACATCCAAGGGAGTGTGACTCACCACCGGCACGTTGATATTTCCGATCTTCACACTCACGTTCACTTGAGTCAGGCTCAATTGATTCGATATGGTGACGTATCCATTCAATATCGTGTTATTTACCGTTATTCCGGATAGATTGATTCGTTGGGACTGCGAGCTGAAACTGAACAAGTCCGTCGACATAAGCATTATCTGATCGCGCCTAAGGACCGCGGATGCGCTTGCAAATGCCGTAGAAACCGCCGCGTCGACACCCTGCGTAGCAACCATCCCGCTCAGAGTAACCGTCCCAAGAGGCCCGACCGTCAAGGTTCCCTGAAAAGTACAAGCGGGACCTACGCATTGGGCATCCAAATCGACGCCTATGGTGGCTTGACTGGTTGCGACCACGACGTCATTGCCGCTGTCGCCATCCACAACAAACGAACCCGAACCATTGTCTTTGGTCGCTAAAACATTCGTGAGTGCAGTGCCAAAGCCTTGGACATCGGTTCTTTGCAACCAGTCATAAGGATAGTTCTCGTGACTAACTTGTGGGTCGCCGCTTGAAGTCAAGAGCGCTTGAAAATTGTTCAACCCGTAATTGGTGTAGCCGAGAATGAGTTGATCGCTGAAAGTAGTGAAAGTCCCGTACGCCGAAAAAGGCAAGCCGTCGTATTTCAAATATCCAAAAGACCCGGAAGCCGCTTGGGTGGGATAGACATCGCCGAACGATGTCGCAGCCGTCGGATCCAATAGCAACGAGTGCAGCTTGCTGATCTTCGAGTATCCGGCGAGCCGCTTAGCGAGCTCATGCGCAAAAACACCGCCGCGGCTGTGCCCCACAATCACCACGTCCCATGCATATTGCTTAGTACGCAAGAACTCCTTCACGGCGTCCGACACGTCGTTCACCTGGCCCTGCATAGGCTTGAGACTTTCCCAATCCACCATGAAGTGCTTGTACTGGGAAGTGTTGATAAGCGTACTCAATTTGCTGGACAGTTGGGTTTGCCATGGTGTAGTTCCATGGTACGGCGCGCTAAAATTCGCTCCGGGTATCGAAATGAATAGTGTTGGCCTAATCGCTCGCGTAGGCGACGGCGTGGTTAAAACATCGAGTGGCGTTCGAGTGGCGGACGATACTTGACCATTATTAATCCTCACGACCCCAAGCGTAGGGCTCGATAGCTTGTATTCGCTTGAATCCCCCGAAAAAGTCCAGTCACTGGCAGCGGCAGCGCCGAGCCCCAACGGCTGCACACCAACGATAGTCGGTGTCCAGGACAGCTCACTGGGCGACCTTATTTGAACGCCCATTGCGTCGGAAACGAAGACCGTCGCTGAAGCGTAGACGCTGTCTTCGGGCCCGACCAGGCATGACATGGAAATGGTATCGTTAGTGCTCGGCGTTAAGGTCATGGAACCGGACCCATAAATGAAGTATTGCGAAAGTTGACTTCCGCTCAGCCAACACTGAACGCCGCCCCATTCCGGAACTGAATAATAAAGCGTCGTCGATTGGCCTATGACGACATTGCTCGGTTGGAAGCTCAAGGATTGCGCCGCAGTCTGGGCAGAAATCCCGAGAGAAATCGCTAAAAGCGCTAAGGCCTTGTACATCGCATGCTGTTTCATAAATCAACTCCCTATAAAATTAAAATAATAATGGCGAAAATACATTTCGCCTTCCCGGATTCGATCCAAATAGGCACCGTCAGCGGAATCTTTTTGAGCCCCCGCTGGATTTCCATGGATCAAGGGAATGCTATCTCGCGAGAGGCCGCTGCACCATAGTAAAAAGATCCAAAATTTAGACGCCGCGGCGGAAACCCGAGCGAGCCAGCGCACGTCCCCCTACGTTCCTGCGTCCGTACTTTTTGAGAGCAATGCAAATCCACTGAAGACCTCTAAAGTTAGGAAGAGTTTCATACGGAAGTTACGATTTAGTGAGAGCAAGATTGCGGGATTTCGCAAAAACACGAAGCCGGCATGGCCCTGGCGAAGTTGCCGCGTAAACGTGGAATGCGCCAATACGATCTACTAGCGACATTCAACGCATGGCGGGATGAGCGTGCGAATGGACGACGACTGCGGAAGGTCGGCTTCGACGCTTTCAGCGATGCACCGATTCATAAGGAGGAAAAAAATCACCAGTCGAAGCTCGCGGATTTCCATTCAGCGATGTCTATCATGCTGCAATAACTCAGTGCCGGTCATTGACATTAGCATCAAGGTGGATCGGCACCCGTACGCTGCGACCCTGCAATTTCCCAAGACATATTGAACAAAATGCATGAAGAGTTTCGCGAAAAACTCCCCTTAAATGGATTGGCAGTGCGTGGAATCGAAGGAATTTGACACAGTGCCATGGAGCCTTCCTTGTCTCCCACGACATAAAGCCCAGCCAGCCAGCGGAATTACTCGTTCCTTACAACGAATGCGCATCTGCGTCCGATACTGTGCACCTAATAACATCCCCTTGAGCAAATTCCATGATGAGATCGCCGCAGATTCTGACGATACTTAGTCGTAGACGACCACTGATTTCCCAACGATTACTTAAGCACGTGAACACGCTTCAACATCCCTCGAAAGCATCGTTAATTCCCACCGAGCGCCGACGCGCAAGGCGCTCCGCAATGCGGATGCGAGCCGACGTAACGCTACCGGGCGACCTTACGCTCGAGGCGCATACGATCGATATATCATTAGGTGGGCTCAGCTGTCGCGTCCCGTATGCGCTCGAAATGGGACAGTCTTGCACGGTCGAACTCGATCTCAAGAAATTCGGCAGCGGCCGCGTCGAAATGCAGACCATCGTGCGCAGCTGCAGGCAAAATCCCGACGGAAGATTCGAAGCAGGACTCGAGTTCCTGAACACTCCACAGAACATCGTGGAGTTACTGCGAACGCTGCTGCGGTGAAGCCGGAACGAGAACCGAATAGCGCGAAGTTAGATATCTTTATCCCGGGCTTTCTTAATTCCCTCTCCCCTCGCGGGAGAGGGTTAGGGAGAGGGTCGCGATTTTATTCGCGCTTCTCCAGATTTTCCGCAAGCGGATAAAGCTCTTGATGCTCTCTGCGGATTCGATCGGTGAGCACTTTTAAAATCCCCCGCGTTTCCGTGACGAACGTTTCCGGATCGTTCTTAATTGCATTCACTGCGGTCCAGCGGGCTTCATAGGTTTTAAAAACCTGCGCAATGGAACCCATCTCGTCGGCGAAGCGCACTGCCGTGGCTTTCACGGTAGCGTCACCGGTGGCGCTGAGCTCCCGATACAGCCAGCGATCTTCGTCCTTAAGGTGCACCGTAATTTTTCCGCCTAAATCGGAGAGGACCTTCCAAGTTTCAAAGCTGGTTTCCGCCAACTTCGCAGGAATCAATTGCTTTTCCAATTCGACGGCCGCCCGCATGATCTCGCCATGCTGGTGCCGATAGAGGTCGATATAGTGCATAGACGCTCCGAAGCTTAAAACAGGGAAAACTCTTCCGCTGCGTACTCGATGTACCCGATCTTATCGACGCCGTTCGATCGCGATTGAGCACGGCGCGAAACATCTCAAGTGCCGGGCTAGGATGCAATTACCGGGCTGCAGGCGCAAGGCGCGGTTACGCGTTCAGCTTTTGTCGTAGCCATGCCGTCGAATCGACAAGCTGCAATCATGCGCCATTCACGAACATCGTGGAGACTTCGTGGCGGAATGAGGGCGTTCTTTCGCTGCAAGCCGATATCAGGCTATCCCGTAGTCGGGCCAACAGCGGTGTGCTCATCGTTGAATTACCCATCGCTATGTCTTCAGTACGTTTTTTCCGGGCCGATAAATACGATTCAAGCCCGATCCTAACCGTACCTTTCGTGTGCATCCGCGATACGAGACTTTCAAATCGGTGACGAACAAATCTCTGCTATTGGTGTGTTGCGCCGCTCTCGGCGTGATTGGCTGCGCCGTCTTGGTTGCCGGCAGCGTGCTGGTGAACAACTTCGACTCCATCGAAGTGACGCAGACCGCGGCCAAAGCCGAGCAAGTGCTCCGCGCCTTCGAGACGGATCTTAACCAATTGGCGATCAGCAACCGCGATTACGCGGAGTGGGACGATGCCGTTCGCTTTGTCCATGAACGCAACGCCGATTTTATCGAGTCCAATCTCACCTACGAAACGCTCGACGGAATGCACGTCGATCTAGTATGGATCATCGCTGCCGACGGCACCGACTTGCATTCCGGCATTCTCGACAAAGCTACAAAAAACATATCGCACCCAGTGCCACCCCTGATTCCCCTGTTACTCAAACCGTACCTTAACGACATCCACAGACTACGAGCTCTTCCTTCACATGAACGCATTCTTAACACCGTAAAAGGTTTGCTCGCCTTTTCGGCCGTCGAGATCTGCCTAACGGATAAGACTCAACCCTCGGGCGCGATTCTGATCTTTGGACGTTTCATCGATGCCGCGGTGCTCGAACGCCTGCGAGAAACGAGCGGCTTGCCGGCATCACTGGTTGTCCCAACTAGGATCCAACCCTTAGATTCGTTGCTCCCGCCTAACAGCAAATCCATCGCACAAAAAAAAGGGGCGGCCGATACGATTTTCGTGGCCCCCGTCAGCGATGAAACGATCAACGGTTACGCGATAGTCCGTGAATTGAGCGGATATCCTGGAGGAGTGTTCTCCACGAGCGCCGAGCGCACCATCGGCACTTTAGGACGGCGCATCACCTGGTCACTGATGTCGGTGCTGAGCGGATTGGTTGCTTGCGCAGGCATCGGCATCGTGGTCTTGCTTGTGCGTCTGCAGCGCAGTTGGCTCGCGCACGAAGGCGCCAAGCGAAGGCATGACAACATTCTCGGACAAGTCGGCGAGGGAATCGTGTTGGCGGAACCGAAGAGCGGAAACTTGATCGAGGCCAACGCCGCCGTCACGCGCATGCTGGGATTCGCAATGGACGAATTGATGGCCGTGAAGCTGCGGGAGATGTTTGTCGACCTGCCCGCTCTGGACAAGTTATTGACCGCGAAGGACGACGGAACACTACGCGAGTGTCGTCTACGAGCAGCCGACGGTCGATTGATCGATTGCGAGATCACGATGACGACCTTGTTCGACGACGAGATGCCGCTCTTGTGCGTCGTCACCCGTGACTTGCGGCAGCGGCGCAAATTCGAACAGCAGGAGCGCGAAAACAAACGCAAACTGGTGCAGGTATCGCAAACCGATGCGCTTACGGGCCTGCCTAATCGCCTCTTCCTCCACGCCAAATTGCCGCAATTACTGCATAGCGCGGCAGGCAGCGATCGCTTGCTTGCACTGCTATACGTCGACATCGATCAATTCAAGAACATCAACGAATCGCGCGGCCATGGGATCGGCGACGACCTCCTCCAGGTAATATGCAAGCGACTCCGCTCGACGATAGCCGCCGACGACGTCTTAGTCCGGATGGGCGGCGACGAATTCGTGATCGTCACGCCGCTAATGCCCGATCTGGCCGCGATCAGCGACGTGGCGAAACGCCTAATCGACTGCGTGCAAGCGCCTATCAACTTGCAAGGCAGCGTTATGACGGTCACAGCCAGTATTGGCATTGGGCTATATCCGTCCGACAGCATCGATGCGGAGTCTCTGCTCAAGCACGCGGACATTGCGCTCTACCAAGCGAAGGAAAACGGCCGCAACGGATTCTGCTTCTTCTCGGACGAGATGAACGTCCAACTGAGCGAGCACGTTGCTTTGGAGCAAGCCTTGCGACGCGCCATCGGCACGGAGCAAGTGTTCGTCGAATACCAGCCCGTCGTCGATGCGTACACCGGTGCGCTGATCTCCTTCGAGGCATTGGCGCGCTGGAAACATCCGGAACAAGGACTAATTTCCCCGCTGCGCTTCATTCCCGTCGCCGAAAAAAGCGGCCTCATCAGTCAGCTAGGCGAGGACGTGCTGCGCCAGGTAATTAAGCAGCAGCGCGCTTGGATCGAGGAAAACGTGCCGTTGGCGCCGGTGGCGATCAACGTATCGCCGCTGCAATTCGAACGCACCGATTTTACCGTCCTGGTTCATACGCTCTGCTCGGAACAAAATCTCGATCCCAAGTGGCTGCACTTCGAAGTCACGGAATCGTCTTGGATACAGCAATCCAACAAACACATCGTGGCACTCGATTCTTTGCGTCTGCAGGGATCGAAAGTGTCCATCGACGATTTCGGAACCGGTTTTTCGAATTTGAGCTCTCTAAAGCAGCTTCCGGTGGATACGCTCAAAATCGATCGGGCCTTCGTGCGCAATATCGACGCCGATGAAAGCGATGCCGCCATCGTCAAAAGCATTATCGAAATGGCGAAACACCTGCACCTCGACGTCGTGGCGGAAGGCGTCGAAACTACCGCTCAACTCGACAAGCTACGCGAGCTCGGCTGCCACAAGGCGCAAGGCTTCTACTTCAGCAAGTCCATTCCAGGGCACATGTGCCGCGCATTGCTCGAACAATTGGGTGAGTCGCGCAAGCTCACCGAAACGGTCAAAGTCCGCGCATTTAAGTCGGCAAGACGCTAACAGCTCGCTCGCCGACCCCGCACCGACTCTACTGGAACGCTTGCGAGCGTCGCCACCCGCTCAAGTCAACAGAAATGTTTAAATGTGAATCTGGCGCCGGCGAACTTTGCGGCGATCGATTCACCATGACAAGCAAAATCAAATGAGCGACCAGGCCATCTCCAGGAAAGCCGCCCCACAGCGCGGTTCGCTTCGAGAAGTATTTACGGTATTCCTCAAGCTCGGACTCACTTCGTTCGGCGGTCCCATCGCACACCTTGGTTACTTCCATCGCGAACTGATACAGCGTCTGCAATGGATCGATGAGGCGCGCTATGCGCAGTTGGTTGCGCTCTGCCAATTTCTACCCGGACCTGCAAGCAGCCAGCTCGGCTTTTCGCTCGGGCTGATTCGAGCCGGATGGACCGGAGCCATCGCGGCCTTCATTGCATTCACGCTGCCATCGGCATTCTTGTTACTGGCCTTTGCGCAAGCGCTGCCGTTCTTAGAACAGCCCTATGGGCGCGCGGCGATTCACGGCCTCAAATTGGTTGCCGTCGCCGTCGTTGCGCACGGGGTGCTAGCCATGGCGAAACGCCTGACACCGGACATGCCGCGCCGTTTCATTGCCGTCATTGCAACGATCGCGGTGGTCATTCACGGAACAGCCCTCATGCAACTGGTTACGATTGCCGCCGGAGCGCTGCTTGGTCTGTGCTTGTGCCGCAAGATAGAAATGGAGCGCGGCGCGAATTTCGAAATTCCATATGGAAAGCGGATCGGCGCAATTTTGCTCACCGTATTCGGGACGCTTCTCGCAGCAATCCTCACGTGGGAGAATCCCGCGTCGCCGCTTACGTCGGTTGCGTCTTCGTTCTATCGCGCCGGTGCTCTCGTATTCGGAGGCGGCCATGTCGTGCTACCTCTGCTGGAGCAAGCCATCGTCGTCCCGGGCTGGATCACGATCGACGAATTCCTTGCGGGCTATGGAGCAGCACAGGCGGCTCCCGGTCCGCTTTTCTCGGTCGCCGCGTTTTTTGGCGCGCGCCTCAACCCAGGCGGAGGCATGCTCGGTGCCACGGTGGCATTGCTCGCCATTTTTCTACCGGGTTTTCTGCTAGTAGGAGGTGTCTTGCCATATTGGCAGGCGATTACGGAGCACCGCGGCACCGTGAGTGCGCTCGCGGGAGTCAACGCCGCTGTCGTAGGATTACTTGCCGGCGCGCTGTACAACCCGGTGTGGACTCAGGCCGTATTCACATTCTCGGATTTTGTCATTGCCGCCCTGGCTTTTATCCTACTAACCACCACACGCCTTTCGGTACTGATCGTGTTGGCGGGATGTGTGCTTGCATCACTGGCACGTCGCGCACCGAGCTTTTGACGATACGAGCGGTTTATCCCCCCATTGGAGTTTCTCCAGCAGCGAAACCCGAAATGCAAACGCACACGGTTAACCCTCGGAGAAGCCTCACGGCGAGGAGGCATTCGTTTGGGAGGAATTGCGCGTTTCCCGCCAAATACGATTTATATCTTCGATTACTTCGTCGATGCTGCCTTCTCCGTAGCCGACATGCTCGGCGGCAATTTTGCCATCGGCACCGATGATAACCATGTGGGGAATGCCATCGACGCCGTATTTGGCGGCGATGCGACCATTCTCGTCGTGAGTGAAAGTAATTCCGTAGTCCTTGAACAGGCGCCTCACTTTCTTTACGACGGATCGATCTTCCATGTAGTCGACGGCGATCACCTTAAGCTTGTCCTGGCCTGCCGCCTTTTGAAGGCTGGCGAGTGAAGGCACTTCTTTGCGGCATGGACCGCACCAAGTGGCGAAGAACGAAACGACCACCACCTTGCCGCGATGATCGCTAATGCTCACCTTTTCGCCGGCGCCATCCCTGCCAAGATAGTCAGGCGGCAGATCGCCGATGTGAACTGTCGGTTCTGCGGACCAAGCCGCCGTCGCCGCCACAACACATAGCAAGCCGAGCCATTTTTTATTCATCGACGCTCCCCTTTATCCATTGCGATCGCCATCGCGTTGCTACTTCCGAAGTCCATGCGCTATTTTGTTCTATCCCACAAAAAATTTTAACGCGTTAGGGACAATATCAATGCGTCGTTGTGTCCGCCGATTGCCCGTCAAGAATTAAGGCTCGATGCTGTCGGAATATTTTCCATTCCTATGCACTTGCACCTCCCAACGCAGCCTACGAATCGCCGCACGGTTAAATAACGATCAAGCTCGATTCAGCTTGTGTTCTAATCCGCATCGTCCGAGTAAAAAGCGGACCGCAAACTTGAGCGGAATAACTGCAGGGGAAGGAACGAACGGAGCACAGCAGTTTATTCAGGCGTCAAGACACCCTTACCAACGGATCGATACGGAGGTTTTCATGATTAAACCCATTAGATTTGCCGGTGTAGCTTTGGCTTCCTTGCTTGCGTGCGGGACTGCCCAGGTTGCTTCTGCGAGCATCATCAATTCGTACGTGCCATTTGTTACGACCAACGGCACCACGCATACGGATATCATTACCGGCGGAGACGTGTCGCACTTCGACGCGCACCAAAACTCCTCGGTTGACATGTCGGGAGGGCAAGTTGGATTCCTTTACCTGCTTGATTCTGCCACTGCCACTATTACAGGCGGAGACATTAGCTGGCTCGAAGTGTTCGATAACGGCTTTGCCGATGTGTTCGGTATATTCGATCTAAGCTGGCTAATAGTGGGAGCCAACGCTCACGTTACCATTCATGCGGACAACGTGAGTTACAACAACGGCCATCTCTCCGGTGTCTGGGGCAATGGCATCGGTTTTAGCTTCTGGGCAATCGGGGGCGAGTATCATCAGGCGCCGACCATTCCCCCAACGTTGCTTCCGAACATCAAAATCGTATCGACGACGGCAGTACCCGAGCCGCAGCCAGCTCTATTGCTCGCACTTGGGCTCGCCGGAATGATGGTTATTCGTCGCGCATCAAGAACAGCTGCGTTTTAGATTGTTGCACTATGCAAGCGGTGCCGTCACGGCACCGCTTGCCATTCGTTTTCTGAGCTCCATAACCCGAAGGGTTGTTGCGCTTTGTCGCTCATCTTCTGCTGCGGCTTCGGCTTTGCCGCGAACCTCGAATGCCTTGCGTGCGGCGAGGTCGCTGCCGAATAGCGACGACTCTAAGGCTTGGACGACTTGAAGTTCTTTCGACTCATCTGCCGGGATCCCTTGCCGGGAACCGTGAGGTCGCGAGTCTCGGTAACATCCCGGACTTCGGCGCTCATTACTGAAAAGTTTTACCTCGTCGGATTCCAGACGTAAGTATCTTACGGTCAAAAATTACGATCCTCTTGCTTTGCCTTGCGATACGGAGCCCCTCTGTCGCCGCCCCACTTGGATAGACATCGATTTCGCTCGTAATCGATCGCCATGCTTTGGCATTCTTGTCTTTTGGCCAAACGATACCCGTCGTAAGTACAGGCGGAGACCGTTAATGCGATACCGAGCGCTACGGCGGACCTTCGAAGCCCGAACCGACTAATCATTTGCAATTCTATGTTGCGAAACATGGCCAAATTCCTTTGCCGATGAGAACGTCGCGATTACATCGCCGTTAAAAGGTCGCGATGAACCCGTGAGTATTGCCAGCGCTATCGACATACTCTCCCACGATTTCGCCCGCATCGTTCACGGCGAAGGCACGGGTATGTTTAGCGCCCGGAAAATCGAATGTCGATACGCCATGGTCTTGTGAATGCACGAATCCGTGGTCCACGCCTCCGATCGTGTACGTTCCGACGTGCCTGACTTGCGAAGGCTCGCTGGCGTCGTTGATGCCGTAGGCATCGCTTCTCGTCGCGCCCGGAATCTCGATCCGCTGAGCGCTTGCGATGTCGGGGCCTGACAAATAGAACGCGTGGAATTCGCCGCTCGGCTCCTGCAGCGTTCCGACCATTCTGCGCGTGCTGTTGATACCGAAGATCTGCGTCCATAGATTGTTGAACACATTGATGGGGCCGCCGAGACCGGGCGGCAACGTGAAGCCGTGTTGCTTGCCGGCCGAATCGGAGAATGATCCTACGATCATGCCGCTATCGTTGATACCGAAACCTGTCGGAACGGGTGGATTGCCCGGAACCGTTACCGTGCTTCCATCCCATGTAAATGCGTGCTGTCCGGATGCGTCGATCGCCGTTCCGACTACGCGGCCGACATTATTGATGTCGAATGCCTTGGCTTCGGTTGCGCCGTCTATATTGATCGACACAAACGCCATTCCTGGACCGCGCTTAAAGGCATGCGTCTTCCCGGCGCTATCCACATAGTATCCGACGATGGGTGCCACTCCCGCGGTGCCGACGTTGCCGATGCCCCGCGCGTGCGTAGAAACGGCGCCGGGAAAATCCAGGCTGGTAAAGTTCGTCGGTACGAACGAGCACCCTGCGATCGAACCGAATAGCGCGACGACGGACACGCTGCGAACGAACCTAAGTTCCACTTCCCTCTCCTTTGCGAACTCGGCGATGAAACAGGATCGCCCTCCTTCACATGCCTTATCGATCAGCCAGGCATGTAGATTGTACGGATGCAAGGGAAGAGGCCATTGTCCAAACGGGCAGGGATTTGTGTCCAGCGCATCGATGCCCAATGTTCTCAGAACGGCGCAATCCGTCCCGGCGCATTCATTGTCGCCGATAAAATGATTGCGACAGTATTCGGCGACCGTCCGCGCCAGCTTGACCGGCGTGGATTTATTCTTCTTTCTCGATCGGCAATGAAGGTCGCGTCGTGACGGACACTCAACGCCGACTCTCTTCAATCCCCGCAACCTTGATCGGATGCCGTTAGACTCATTCCTATCGGCTCTTATCTATAAGAATAATCAATAACGGCACAAAGACGTAAATAGAGGGACTCGGGCCGAGCAACGGCATCCAGTTGTAAACACCTAGAAATAGGTGAATTTCCACTAATTCTTTACCTGCTACTTAACTCTGGGCGCACCGCTACCGCCGATGGTGCATGCCATCGGAACGCGCTCATCGTGAAACGACCGCCGCCTCTGCCCAGAGAGAAATCATTAGGTTACGGAGATTCGGCGGTGAACTCAGAACCTGCGATCCACGATCTTTCTCTCGGTGTCCGCTAGCCACCGTCGTTCAGAAAATCCTATGTGCGAACTTATGGATAGTCCGGCTTGGACTTTGCACTCGCGACACGAATGAGCGTATCTTTGGCGCCTGCACCTTTCGATCATCATCTCGGCAGCGAGTGGACTTACGGAGTAAGTTGCGGTGATTCGGGTATCGGTTGAAGAAGCGGACGAACTTCAAGTCGTACGAAGCGCCTTGATATCGCATGGACTGAGCGTCGATGCAGTGACCCAGGCGGATGACACGCTCACGCTTCATGCACGAGCGAGCGAGCAAGGAGCGCAATCCATCGCCGCCTCCGGCGACGAGCTGTATCGAAAGATCTTCGATTACGCGGCCGACGGCATCGTAATCGCCGACGGACAAAGCACCTATCTCGACGCCAACCCTGCGATGTGCCGCATGCTCGGCTACAGCCGCGAGGAAATGATAGGGCTCCACGCTTCCGACATCGTGGCATCGCATGAGATCGAGCATATCGCGCCCGCGATCCATGCAGTCAAATCGACTGGCGACTACAGCCGCCTATGGTCTCTCAAGCGCAAGGATGGCTCTACGTTTCCCGCCGAAGTCACGGCCACCACGCTGCCGGACGGAAACATCATGGGCGTGATTCGCGACGTATCCGCACGCATTGAGTCGGACAAGCGCATTCGCGATTTGAACCGGACTTACTCGGTGCTAAGCGACGTGAATCAATTGATCGTACGCGATCGAGACACCCAGTCGATCATCGAGCGCGCCTGCCGAATCGCGGTGGACGGCGGCGGGTTCCTGCTTGCATGGATTGGCCTGCGCCGCGGCAAGGCGCAACTCGAACTTGCGGCAAGCGCCGGTACCGACGCCGATACTCTACGAATCATCGAGGCGATCCTTCGCGAGCCGGAACCGGGATGCGCTTTCACGGCGCAGGCGCTCGCAACCGGCAAGGCCTCGATCTGCAGAGACATCGAAACGGATCCCTTGTCCGTCTCGTGGCGTGCGGCGGCGTTGGAACGCGGATACCGTTCGATGGCATCCTTTCCATTGGTCATCGATGGAAATTGCGCCGGCACTTTCAATCTGTATGCCGATCAAGCGGATTTCTTCAATGCCGACGAAGTCCGACTGCTGGACGAACTGGCCGGCGATATCTCCTTTGCCATGACGATGGCTCAACGCGAACGAGAACGACGAGAACTCGAGCGTCAATTGACGCAAGCGCAAAAGATGCAAGCGATCGGCACGCTCGCGGGCGGCATTGCTCACGACTTCAACAACATTTTAATGGCCATCGCCGGAAATACGGAGCTTGCGCGTTCGGAAGCGTCGAATACGCCAGGCACGGGCATTTACCTGGACGAAATCGATCGCGCCGCCAAGCGCGCGAGCGAACTAGTCAAGAGAATCCTCGCATTCAGCCGCCCGAGCGAGCAAAAATTGCGGCCGATTTCATTGACCCCCGTTTTCGAAGAAGCAGTGAACTTGATTCGCGCCACCGTATCGCCCAGCGTTGAGCTGCACTTGCGCGCAAACGAACATCTCCCGGCAGTACGGGCCGACGAATCGCAAATTCACCAGGTCGCCGTAAATCTTCTGACCAATGCGTGGCATGCGTTGCAGAACAAGCGCGGGCGAATCGATATCGAACTCGCTGCATGTCGCGTCGACTCGACGTTAACGCAACGTTGCCCCGATCTCGTTCCGGGGCCGTACGTTCGCGTCTCGGTCGCCGACAACGGCATCGGGATGAGCGAAGCCACTCTGCAGAGGCTCTTCGAACCGTTCTTTACGACCAAACCGCCAGGGGAAGGGACAGGACTTGGGTTGCCTGTCGTGCATGGCATCGTGAGCGCTCATCACGGCGGAATTGTGGTGGACAGCTCGATCGATCGCGGATCGGTTTTCCATGTTTATCTTCCGGTTTGCGATGAACAACCGAGCCGTGAGCGTCAAGAACCTCAACTTGGGCCCGCCGCTCGCGGTCACGGCGAACGAATTCTGTACATCGATGACGAAGAGTCACTTGTGTTTCTGACCGGCCGCGTGTTGGAGAGATTGGGCTACTGTGTAACTTGCTACACCAACCCGACTGCTGCTCTGCGGGCGTTTCACGCCGACCCTAACTCCTTCGATGCGATCATCACCGACCATAACATGCCGGCCATGACCGGGCTCGATGTTGCCGCGGCCGTGCTGCAAATTCGCCCGGCCATGCCGTTGCTCCTCATGTCGGGTTACATGCGTCCGCAGGAATTGGAAGCAGCACGCCGGC
The DNA here is from genome assembly GCA_964597495.1 of uncultured Steroidobacteraceae bacterium. Classification (GTDB taxonomy): domain Bacteria; phylum Pseudomonadota; class Gammaproteobacteria; order Steroidobacterales; family Steroidobacteraceae; genus CAZQYC01. The sequence goes on from CAZQYC010000041.1 coordinate 27,470, forward strand.
TCGGCGTCCGCCACATCGTGCTTAAGCCGGACTCAATCGGGCAGTTCGGCTCGATTCTGCAACGCATGTTGGCGGAACAAGGAATAGGAGTGCATGCGGTCTGACGGCGTAGAGTCGCAGATAGAGTCTCGGCCTCGTCGCTCTCAACAGAAAAAATCGCGAATCGCGATACTGAGCTCCCGATTGCGGAATTAACGTCGCCATGGGTTATCGGGCGAACCGTCGCGCCGATTGCTTACGCCGTCGCCATCTTTATCGCGATCAAATCGGTTCGGGACCCCATCGCGATCTCGATCGCCATGCCGCCATTCTCCACGCTCCAATTCCCAACGGTGGTTTCTTTGCACCCACGCCGGCCGTGCGTAGTAGTAACCGGGTCTCGAGTGCACCCAATAACCTTCATGCCATACGTGTCGACGGTGCCTTACGTCCCAGTAGCCGTTGATCCACACATACCCGCGTCGCGGCGGCGGAACACGTTCGAAGCGATTAGGCGGCGGAGCGCTCCTGAAGTAGACACCTACATCAACGCTCGCAACCGCAGGCACCGACAATCCCGCTATAGATGACATTGCGCACAACCCGATCAACAATGTCTTGTGAATTTTCATAACACCCTCCGCCAGCCACTCGCCGGCAAGCTATTCGTCGGGCGTGAGTTTGATAGCCTCGTCCTTAACCGCTGCTGACCGGCTGCTTACGAATCGTTCAGCGGCGGTTGTGTTTGGGAAGCCACGAAGATCACCCTACTATCAAGTGGCCGGTTTCGAATAGAAAGCCGGCTGCGGCGCGTTGGGGTCCCAATTGACTTTCATCGTAATGTTGCCGCAATCCATTTCACCGCCACTTGGCGCGCATTGCGAATCGCCCTGCCCTTCCACTTGGAACAGCAGCGTGAAATCAAACGCCTTACCGGCAGGATAAGTACCGAGCTTGAGCGTAACGGTTTTTGCAGTGGTCGAAAGGATGTGCGTGTTGCTGCCGAAGCTGTTTCCTTCGAAGCCAATGGGTTGACCGAAGGTGTCCACGCGAACCGTATCGCCGTTGCTTTCGTTTTCCTGATTCCAGCGGACCGCTTCCGTAAACCACGCCGGATAGGCATTCACCAGGAAGTCGATGCGAAATCGCCCGCGGGTCAAACTCGGAGCCGCATCTTCCCAGCGCCCGCCGAATCTCACTTCGGGAACCGTAAAGCGAACGTAGACATCTCGATTGCCCGTGCCTTGAACGTTATATCGCGTTCGCCACGATGCAGCCGCTTGGCCTTGCGATTTTCCGTCCGCATAAAACTGCACGAAAGGCGCGCCCGTTTCGCTCATCGTGGCCCAGGCTTGCGCCGAGTTGAGATTTTCCTCGTAGTCGAGGAATTCGGCGGGTGCAACCGCGGGAGGAACGGCCTGCGCACCGGGAGAAGGACCCGCATCGAGCGCTTGCACGTAAACCTTCGAAATCGCTTGATCTGCACGAGCGGTATCCGACACCGGGCTGCTGGTCTTCTTTCTTACGGTCGCGCTGGCGGCCGTACTGAAGTTCGTTTGATTGAGCGATGTTGCGATGACCGAGGCCCCCGTCAAGGAAGACGCTTCGCTCGGTGTCGCCAATCGAAACGGCAATTCTGCGGCATGAGCGATGGAGACGCCGAGCAAGGCAACTGTAAGTAGAGAGTGACGCATGAAGCTAACCTTTGAATGGTGAATACGTGCGAATTACAACGGCGTCGAACCGAGACCGCCTGGCGGCAACTGAAAGTACGGCGTGGAGACGTCCTTCGAATAAATCTCGAAGTGGCCGTCGGGCCCGCTCGCCGGAGGCAGCGTGCGGCCTTCGCTCACGTTGAGGCAGTGAATGAACGATCGCGGATTCGGATTCAGCGAAGATTCGTTCACTTTGCCGCACGTCGGCGCGCGCGAAAGGGACTCCGCCCGCACGACGAAGTCGAGATCGAACGTGTCTGCGGAAGCGAATCGTCCGAGGAAGACGGTGTAAAAATCGTTGTCCGATGCGTAACCGAAGTCGACGGCAAAGCCTGCGTAGCTGCTGCTTGACGTAGGCTCTTCGGGAATCACGTAGCTCGACGACGTCGACCACACGGGCAATCCGTCGACGAGCACATCGACGGCCGAACGGCTCTTCGCATATTTCTTCTGCGACACGTTGATCGGCTGATTGCCCGACGGGCCGCCGACGTTGTACGGAACTCCCATGCCGCCGGTCGGTTTAGGCGCCGTGAATTTGATGAAGTAGTCGCGACTGCCGGAACTCTGATTCTGCACTTTCACGTGATACGCAACGGCCGCGGCTGCGGTGCCCGTTCCGCCGGTCGGCTGATTGCCGGATTGAAATACGCGCGTAACGAGCGCTCTGCCGGCAAGCGTGTTTTCGATAGCGCCGCGCTCGTAGTAAGGCGTGTCGTAAACGATTTCACGACCTTGGCTATCCACCGTATTGACCGGCGTATAAGTGGCTCGAGAAACGGTGGCAGCATCCACGTTCGTCGACGAAGGAGTACCAGGCCACGCAGTTGGGTTGTACGTGAATAGCGAATCGGGCGCGATTTTCGCCGTCGATACTTCCAAATAACTGCAGGCGCTTCCGCACCACACCGGCGTTTGCAGACTTTCATCGTTCCAATTGATGTTGCGCCGAACGCCAGTGCCGATTTCCGCCGCATTGACGTTGTGATAGACGGGAGCCGCATCGGCGGCAGCCGCTGCGGTGACCAGCATGAAGATCAACGCCGCTTTTCTATGAGACATGGTGACTCCGACTAAGACTGTAGGTATTCAGCAAAACGACATTCGTCGAACATCGTCGACGTCGACTTAGCTCAAAAAGAAACTACAGGGGAAACGAGAAAGTGAATATTGTTCTAAAGGGTTAGAACCGGAATTCAGATGCGATGCATCGATGCATGCGAATCGACAAGCTCAGCGTTGTCGCCCAATCAGGGAACCATCCGCCGAAGTCAGCCGTATACCAAACAGCATCTCGTTGTGGAGGGGTTAATCATGCCGCGCGGTGACAAATCAACTTACACTGATAAGCAAAAGCGCAAAGCGGAACATATCGAAGCGGGCTATCGTTCTCGCGGAATCAACAAGGACGAAGCCGAACGACGCGCCTGGGCTACAGTCAACAAGGATTCCGGCGGCGGCAACAAGAGCGGATCGGGGCGCGGCGTAAAAGACACCAATGCATCGGCTCACAGAGACGGCAAACTCAGCGGCCGTGCAGCGGCGTCGCGACCCGCAGCGGCTCGATCGGCAGCGGCGCGCAAAGCCGCCGCAACGCGCAAACGTCACGAAGCGCAGCACGCCAGTCACTGAGTGTTTTTCGGGATGCTCGCCAAGCGAGCATCCCATGTGAGCCGCAATGAACGATGCAGCCATTCATCCATGCGCGTCATTCATGTACGCGGGCCGAGACAGCCGCCAACTGGTCGGCTGTCTCGATCAGTTTTCTCAATTAGCTTTCGGCAGTTCCCTGCTCAGATTGCCGGCCGAGAAGCCACATCGCGCCGCCGACAACGGCGAGCCCGATCCGTATCGCCCATCCCGTCGTGTCGCCCCAACTGTCGATCCAAGCAAGGATGATGAACTCCATGTTCAAGAAATTCAGCACCATCGATCCGGCGCCGAAGAAAAACAGATATCCACCCCACTTCTTCATTTTTTATTCCCTCGTACTTTGTTATAGAAAAAATTGCACGGTGTAACGCTGCACAGTGCTAAATAAGGCCTGCACCGCATACACGCCGCAAATCTAATCGCATTCCTTCAATAAATACAAGTTCGAAGTCCGAGTCACCACCTCACGCACGTTGATCCGAATTTTGCGCTTGGCACCGATAGCTGCCTACTTCGCTTCATCCAGTGCATAAGCAATGAGATGCCCACCCAGGGGATCGGGAACTTCCGGCGCCGTGCTGACCGAACTCTGACCGAAGACGCGCTTGAGATCCGGGACAGCGATCACCACGATTTGCCGTTTGGATTGCGGCGCGAGATAACTCATGGGCGTTGCATGTGGGCTGCCGGGCATGTAGCGACGCCACAATTCCTTGCCGGTTTTTAGATCGAAGGCGCGGAAGTAGCGATCCAAGGTCCCCCCTAAGAAAATCAACCCGCCTTTAGTCACGATGTTGCCTGCGGTGACCGGCTGCCCCATCGGCAAGGCCACACCAATGCTCGTGTTGAGCGGTCCACTTTCATTGGTGGTGCCGATCGGCCTGCTCCATAACAATTTGAGCGTCTGCAGATCGATCACCGCCAACCGGCCGTACGGCGGACGAATGCAGGGCGTTTCCAAAGGCGAAAGGAAAGGACGACTTGAAGCGGCATACGGCGTACCGATCTGCGGTCCCATGCGCATACCGGGCTTGAATTGATCGCGCGGAATCAACTGCACGCGGTTCGACATGATCAACGGATTCACCACCATCAAATGATTTTCTTCGTCGATCGATACGCTGCCCCAGTTGAATCCGCCGGCGTTGCCCGGCTGCTGCAAACTCGGCGTGGTGCTCGGCGGCGTGAAATGCCCTTCGTAGCGCATCTTGCGAAACTCGATGCGACACCACAGTTGGTCGAGCGGCGTAAGCCCCCACATGTCGGCTTCGGTTAACGAGGGCCCGCGAAAGTTCGGCATTGCAACCGAGTACGGCTGCGTTGGCGCGGTCCAATCTTCGGGAACGCCGCCTTGCGGCACCGGCTTTTCTTCCACCGGCGCGATAGGTTCTCCGGTGCGGCGGTTCAACATGAAAATTTCAGCACGCTTGGTGGCTTGCAGAAGCGCCGGAACTACTTTGCCGTCGGCGGACGGAATATCCACCAGCACCGGCTGCGACGGCGTGTCGTAATCCCATAAATCATGATGCACGGTTTGAAACGACCAGCGCACGGAACCGTTGGTGGCGTCGAGCGCAACCACCGAACTCGCGTATTGCTCGAATTCCTTGGATCGATGCTTGCCAAAGTAGTCGGGCGCCGCATTGCCGGTGGGCGCGTAGATCAATCCGAGCTCTTCATCGACGCTGAACAAGCTCCACACGTTGGGCGAGCCACGCGAATACACTGCGTCCGCAGGCGGTTCAGTATTCACGCCGGGGCGCCCCATGTCCCAGGCCCAAGCGAATTTCCCCGTGATCGCATCGTAAGCGCGCACCACGCCCGAGGGCATGTCCACCGCTTGGTTGTCTGCAACCCATCCGCCCACGGCCACAACGCCGCGCGCAACGGTGGGCGGTGAGGTGACGAAGTACTGGCCCGGCTTCACTTCGCCCAAGCCCTTCACCAAATCGACTTCGCCTTGATTGCCGAACTCAATGCAGCGCTCGCCGGTCTTGGCATTCAGGGCAAACATGCGTGCATCGCCGGTACCGGTGATGATGCGTTCGGGACAATCGCCTGAATAACCGTCGACTGCCTTGTAGTAAGTCACACCACGGCAGAACTGGCTGAAGCCGCGCAGGCGTGTCTTATCTATCTTTGGATCGAACTGCCAGCGGCGCTTGCCGGTCTCTGCATCCAACGAGACGACGACATTGCCCGCGGCACAGAAATACAGCGCATCGTCGATCTGCAACGGCGTGGCTTTGAAAGCGCCGCTGACTTCGGTTCGGTAGCGCCAAATTTCTTTTAAGTTCGCCACATTCGCCGGCGTAATCTGATCGATGGGTACATAGCGCGTTCCGCCGCGGCTATTGCCGACATATCGCCAATCGGTGCCCGCACTCACGCGCGGACCGTCGGCAAACCGAATGCGCGCCGGCATTTCCGCAACAGGATAG
>CAZQYC010000042.1:0-6828 GCA_964597495.1 uncultured Steroidobacteraceae bacterium
CCGGGATGCCAAAAAAGTTGCACTTGGAAGTCGATAAATATATTTAGTTTCGAATCCCAATTGGCATTGCGAATTACGTGATTGAGGATATATCCTAAATCACGCAGAGACAAAGAACTCAAATGAAGCGGACTCGCAAGTGGAGTTGCATCAAGTTCTAATTAGGCCTATTGCATAGGCGAATGCATCGGCGACGATGGCTAATCGTGTTTCGGAGCATGACGGCCGCAAATGCCTTTCGCTAGGTCGAATCGCCAAGTCGAGCTAAAGGTTGGTAGTTAATAAGAATGATTGAGAGGGATTAGGAGTTAGTGATGGAGCGCCGCAAGGCAGCCCGGCTTCGAAAAAAGACATTTTCGAAGCCTTACGATATCTGGCAGTTAATTTGCCGGAACCTTTCTGGGTTTCGTCCCGCACCTGTGGCGAATCCCACCCTCCATGTCATCCATTCGGTTAGACCGTTGCATTGCTGTCATCAAACTGCGGCAACTTTTATATCCAGACCCAGTATTCCCCAGTATTCGCCAGTATTTCCCAATATTTCATTGAGCTGAACACCAGAAGGCCTACTCGCTTTCCTAAGGACGTTTGTGAACATGCTTAACATCGAAAAAATCAAGAGTTCCTCGGTTTCCCCGCTAGCCAGCGCAATAAGAAGCCTGCTCCGCTCTCGAGCGACCGCTAAATTGCATCCGAACGCTGCACCCGTGCCGGCGAATGTGGTGCCGCCTAAGAGCATTCGTAACCGAATGAAATTCGAGTCGCTGGAACCGCGCGTGATGATGGATGCGTTGGACGTCAATCCAACGGCGCTCACGCTCACGGGATCAATCGACGTTCCCGGAGAACAGGATGTCTACGAGTTCACGATCGATACGCAAACCCGGGTTGTATTCGACAGCCTGACGAACCGATCCGATTTGAACTGGAGGCTGGAGGGGCCGGGTGGCCTATCGACAACGTACGCTTTCTCGACGAGCGATCCGGCGGTGGAATTAGGCGCCGGCAAGTATCGATTAACGGTAGATGGCGACCAGGACAAAGTAGGTGCGTACTCACTCCGCGTGGTCGATGCCAGTACCGCTGCCGAATTGACGCCGGGTGATGTCGTAACCGGACAACCCGACGGCAGTAATAAGACGTCCGTGTATCGTTTTACGGCGACCGCCGGGCAAAAATTTTTCTTCGATTCGGTTAGCGTGACTGGCAGTGCGGCTTGGCGGCTTGTCGATCCCTATGGCCAAACCGTAAGAGGAGCAAACAATCTCAGTAGCGACGTCGACACCTTTGCCGTAGAACGGCCCGGCGCCTATTTGCTGCTGATCGACGGCTCTAACGCGAACACCGGATCGCTTCAGTATTCGTTCAACTTGCGGCCTGTCGTCGATACCACCGTGCCATTGATCTTGGGCGCAGTGACAACGGCCGATATCGATCACCCTGGTAAGACGGCGAACTTTAGCTTCAGTTTGTCGCAAGCCACTCCCGTGGTGTTCGACGGCTTGACGAATACAAATGCGTTCGGTTGGAGATTGACTGGCCCTTCAGGCGAAATCACCGTTCCGGGCGCTTTTCCTGGAATGAAGAACTCGTTCGCTGAGAATAAGAATCCTTGGCTTGTTCTGGGTCCCGGCGACTATAAGTTGAGCGTCGATGCGGATTTGGCGACCACCGGTCAAGTCAACTTTCGGGTGTTGACCGAGGCATCCGCTCAAGATTTAGCAGTCAATAACACAGTCAATGAGAGTCTTGATTACGCTCAGGGCTCGGCCGTGTACCGGGTCACGTTGACTGCGGGGGAAAAGGTGTACCTCGAGGGCCGTTCGGTTACGAATGGATCGGTCGGCTGGCGATTGCTCGATCCTTATGGTACGTCGGTTGCCTCGGCGAGTTCGCTGACGACAGTTGTCTCTCCTGTCGTGGTTTCGACGTCGGGCACCTATTGGCTGATCTTAGACGGATCCGTGTCGAACAATTCGACCGCCGCGGTCTCTTACGAATTTGCCTTCAATCAAGTACCCGATCTTAGCGACTCATTGACATTGAATCACGGCGTTTCCAGCGCGATCGCCCGCGCCGGTCAAGCGACCGTATACGACTTCACGCTTGCCACAGCTAAAACTCTAATTTTCGACAGCGGAAGCAATCGTGGCGACATGCTGTGGTCGCTTACCGGACCGCGTGGCGTGGAAGTGACGGATCGCCGCTTCGACCAAAGCGACAGCACCGGCGGCACGTCGGTATTGGTGGTTCCGGCCGGCAGCTATCGACTCACGGTGCGCGGCTCCGGAAATGCAACCGGTTCTTATGCATTCCAAGTGCTCGATGCGGCCTCCGCGCTTCCGTTGACGTTGGGCTCCGCGGCCGTCGGTGTGCTCTCGCCTGGCAGCGCTACGCAGCTATACAGCATGACGCTTGCGGCAGGCGATCGGCTTGCGTTCGATAGCGTGTCCGTGACGAACGGCGCGGCAAGTTGGCGCCTGATAGATCGATACGGTCGCGATGCCGCCGGATCGAACGATCTCGCTACTGATCGCAGTGCGTTCCTGCTGACAACAGACGGAACGTACACTCTGCTCGTGCAAGGTGCGCTGACCAACAACTCAGGCGACGTTGGTTACCACTTCCTGTTTAATTTCGTCGACAACCTGCCGCAGCCGGGATTGCCGGCGGGTACTTCAGTGACCATCGGAGATTTGATCGGCGATACGATTGACACCCCAGGAGGCAGTAAGGTTTATCGGTTCTCGCTGGCCCAGGACAGCTTGCTCGTATTCGATTCGCAGACGATTACCCAGACGGCTACTTTTTCCTGGAATTTGACCGGACCGCGAGGTACCGAGCTCAGCAGATCCGATCTCCGTTCGAGCGATGCAAGTGGCGTGAATCCGGCGCTGAACCTGGTTGCCGGCAACTATGCCATCACTGTCACCGCTTCTTCCGGCACGGGCGCCTATGCGTTCCGATTGCTTAACCCGGCGTCGTTTACGTTGCTTGAGTCGAATCAAACCGTGAACGCCACGCGGTCGCCAGGCAATGCCACCTTGGGTTGGCGGATCGATGCCGCGGCAGGCGACAAGATTCGGTTACCGGTGAATTCCTACAACGGCGTTTTCAGAGTACTCGATCCGTTTGGCCGGGAGATAAGTCTGACGGCCGATCCCATCGGCTCCATGCAATATTTCTTTGTGGCGCCTGTCAGCGGCACCTACCTGTTATTGAGCGATGGGTTCTATAACCAAACCGGCACCGGAGTTTTCAATTTCCAATTCGGCAAGGACTCCAAGCAAACGGCGCCGCTCGTCTTCAACGACATGATTGCCGGCACGATTCCCACCCGCTTCGACAGACGCGAATACACCTTCACCCTTGCCGAACCGACGACCTTCGCGCTCGATCCGCTTGAAAGCCAAACCACGCGTAACGACAACATTATTTGGAAACTAACCGGCACCGGAACGTCTTTGTCTCTGCAACGTCAGCAGCCTTATACGCTTGGTCCAGGTCGCTACACGCTGTCCGTAGAAAATGGCGCTACTACGTCAAGTGATTTCCGCTTTCGGCTGTTAACTCGCGATGTGGCCACTTCACTTGTCCTCAATACGCCTATCACCGGCACGTTGACGCCGGATGGAAACGTGCAGATCTATCGCTTCAGTGGCGCTCAAGGGCAGAAGCTGTTCTTCGATGGCCGGGATTCCTATTCTTACTACGACGGAGTGGCGATTTGGACCCTGATCGATCCTTTCGGACGCACTGTGATTTCCGAAGGTACGTATTACGACGTTGCAAACGTAGTCCTGCCTGCAAGCGGCGATTACTTGTTGATGGTTTCTTGTGACTTGCGTTACTTCTCCATAACTTCGAGATCATTCAACTTCAACCTGATTCCGGAACAGACAGTGACCGGCGGTGCGTTGATATTGAACGACGATACCGCTGGAACCGTCGCGCAACCCAACATGCGTGTACGTTACGGTTTCACGCTTGCGGTGCCTACCACCGTGTTGATGGACACGGCGGGAACCAATTCCAATTTCAACTGGAGCTTAACCGGCCCGCGCGGCAGTGAAGTCAGTGAGCGAAGCTTTGTCGATGGCTCGAACGTGCTGGGCTTGCCGGCGGGCGATTACGAATTGACGATCGGCGCCGGCAACCTTACGACCGGCGCATTTAATTTTCGCTTGCTCGAATTAGCCGGTGCCAGCACCCTTCTGCCCGATGCGGCTGCAGTGTTACCGTTGACGGGTGCGGACCGCTCGGCGGCACGCCGTTTCGATCTTGCCGACACTGCTCAGCTTATGTTCGACGCGATCGGGTCGAATAATCCGGCCGGCGATTGGCGTATCTACGACACCGCTGGAAAGTTACGCGCCAGCGGTAGTCTGAATGCAGACTCATATCCTTCTACGCTGACTAGCGGTCGTTATTATTTTATCGCGAACGGTGCGGACACGACGCGGACGGAAATTAATTTCGCTTTGCGAATACCGACCAAGAAGACCGTAACGCTGACCCTCGATACGAACGTAACAAACGTAAGCAACAGCATCGACCGTCCCGCACAACAGGTGGAGTATACGTTTGCGGTCGCCAGTGCCCGATCGGTTCTCTTCGATAGCCTAACGAACAGCAGTGATCTCAAGTGGGAACTGTATCGTCCGAATGGCGCGCTGATTGCCAGCAGACGATTCAACGATGCCGAATTCGATGGAATCCGGCTCGATATGCCGGGGCTCTATACCCTTCGCGTATTTTCACAGACCAACTCGACGGGGTCGTTCGGACTTCGACTGATCGATCTGAGCGCGGTGCCCGTTCAGACGCTTTCGGGTGCGACGACAGTTACCCTCTCTCCCGGGAACGGTACCCAAGTGTTCGCTTTCGACAGTGTCGCCGGAGACTATCTCAGTTATCGCTTCATTGCTTTATCGAGCGACCAAGCACAGAGCCAAGCACAGGTATGGATAGTGAATCCGAACGGCGATCGCGAATCGTCGATCTACGATGCGAACGGGAACTTCAGTTATCAATTTCAAACTAGCGGTCGGCGGGTCTTTGTCGTCCAGGGAGCGATCGGCAATACGACACCGGTCGAACTGACCTTTCAGCCGAGTTTCGCGCGCAACCGGCAGCTGCCGCTCGCCATCGGCTCGGAAAATAATTCCAGCATCGACGCGCCGGCCGTCGGCGATACCTGGACGTTTTCACTCAACGCGCGTACGCGTCTTTTGTTCGACGGACTCGCCGGCGACAATCGGGTGCGCTGGGACGTTTTCAATGTAGCAGGCAGCATCACCACACCGATTTTCAGCGGCGTGATGGCGGACCTGCGCATGCTTGAACTCGCCGCGGGCAGTTATCGCTTGGTGGCAAGCGGCTACTCCTACTCGGGAACGGTACCCGGCGCGTATGGGTTCCGGCTAGTCGACGTTTCCAATCTATCCGCTCTCAACATCGGAACTCCAAAAGCAGACGTGCTTTCGGGAAGTCACGCGGCGCATATTTACACGCTCTCGACGCAGCCCGGCGATCGCCTCAATCTCGTGGCTACGGTGCCCGGTGGCGAGCCAGGTCGGTTGAGAGTCTTCAATTCGCTCGGAGTGGAACTCGCGAGCCCGGCGCTGCCGAATGCGAGCTATCAACTCGTGGCGGGAAATCAGCCCGAGACTTACTTCGTGGCAATCGATAGTGATTTCACGAATCAAGTGCCGATTGCGTATACGTTGCGGGCGACTCCCGTTGCGGAAACGTTCTTCGATGCCGACTTAGGCGATCTTTTGTCCGGATCGCTCGCGGCATCACACGAATTTCACAGCTATCGACTGACGATCGATACACCGACGCGCGTCGTCGTCAACGATGCCGGTTCGGCAAGCGGGCTTCAATGGCATGTGCTGCCGGTCGGTTCTACATCGACCGATTGGCAGGAATTTCCCGAGAATGGAGTCTATAGCGACAGACACCTTCTCTATCCCGGCAACTATGTGTTGACGCTGTCGAGCACAGTGCCTACCGGCGGAAACTATTCGGTGCGGTTGCTCAACGTCAGCGATGCGCCTCAACTACCGATCGGCGGTGCGGCGGCTGCGACGCTGTCAAACGGGCGCGATGCCGTGGCGTACTCCTTTGATTTGTCGGCACCGCAACGTACCCGAATTGAGATCACCGGCCCGAATCCGACCCAACTGGGTTGGGCGCTCTATGGTCCATCGGGAAATATCGTTAAGTTGAGCGAAGTTGGATCGACGTTGGATGTGGGTCTTTTGTCCGAAGGACGCTATACCGTCGTGATTTACGGGAACGGTATCCCTAGCGAGAGTCTTGCCTATAGCGTTCATGCAACCGAGACGCCGACTCTTTCGCTAATCGTGGGAGAGAGCCTCCACGGTTCTTTCGCGAACGGTCAATCGGAAGTTGCTTACGCCTTTACGCTGACCCAACGGACGACCCTGCTTTTTGATGCGTTGGGGTCGGAAGAGCCATTCAACACGCTTTATCGGATTTTCAATCAGGCAGGATCGATTGTCTCGTCCGGCTGGTTCTATGGGGACACCTACGTAAATTCTCGGCTTCAGACGCTCGATGCCGGTATCTATCGCTTGCAAATCGAACGCACTGGCGGCGAAGGCGGGTTCAACTATCCGGCGGAGTTCGACTTCCGCCTGGTAACTCAAGCGCAGGTTCGCGGAGCAGACCTTGTGTACGACACTCCGCTCGCCGGGGCGTTGCCGACCGGACGGGAAGTGGCGATACACCAATTCACTGGCCGAGCAGGCGAAATTATTGCAATAGCGTCCGAAACCTCTGGAGGGAACGGCACGGCAT
>CAZQYC010000042.1:6928-28834 GCA_964597495.1 uncultured Steroidobacteraceae bacterium
GCAGGCGAAATTATTGCAATAGCGTCCGAAACCTCTGGAGGGAACGGCACGGCATGGCGTTTGATTGACCCGCAAGGCGGTGTTCTCGTCGGCGTGGCATCGGGCAATGGCAGCCGTGGGGACATTAGCCTGTCACGATCCGGAATCTACACGTTGATCGTCGACGGCAACATCGGAAGCACATCGTCGCTTACTTATAATCTTATCGTCATCCTGGACAGTTACGTCGATCCCGTGCCGACCGGCGGCCCGCTCACCCTGGGAACCGCATTCACCGACCAGCTTACGTCAGGCATGAAGGCGTATCGCTTCACCCTCACCCATCCCGAACTACTCGCAATTTCCGGTCGTGGAATTAACGGACCAGTAGAGTGGGCGTTAGTCGGAGCGGAAGGGGAGATCGCCTCCGATTCATTGGGCACATCGTCCTCCTATACAACTCAGGGAGTAGTTCCTGCGGGTGACTACGCGATCGTCGTGATGAACAACCACGAGCTGTCGAACCCCACTTTCGAATTGCAAGTGGAAACCGCTGCACAGGCGCAATTGGTCGAGCTTGGCGACGACATCACGGCAACGGCCTCCCGGTTGTATCGGCTTGTTCTTGCGGCCGATGAGCAGTTCGCGGTTAGCGTCTCCCCTGACACCTACTGGCAGATACGGCATCCTGACTTCGACTACTTCACCACTATTAGCGATACCGATTCCTTTATCCGCCTCACCGCGAATCAAGCCGGCGAGTACTATTTTATTTTGCTGGAAGATGGCTCCCAGCCGCCCGCAAACGCCACGTTACGGTTACGTGAAGTGGCCGAGCGTATCGTTCCCCTATCTATGGGCGTCAATGAGACTGGCGTACTCGGCGGGTCGGGGAAGGATGTTTATACGTTCACGATCGATTCGACGCGCCCGGTTTTCCTCGACGTAACGGCGGGCGACGGCGGCTTTGTCGACTGGTCGCTCACACGCAATGGCGTTAACGTGAGAAGCGGAGGTTGGTATGTCGCCGACACTTATTCGCCGTGGGAAAATGTTTTCCTGCTCGAGTCTGGAAACTATAGGCTGACACTCGATTCGCAGGATGCGACTTACGGATTTCGGCTGGTTGATCTGACCGAAGCCCCGGTTCTTGCAGCCGGCATGGATGAGACTGGATCCCTTGTGCCTGGCACCGCGGTGATTCGGCGCATCAACGTTACCGCAGGCGACAGCCTTATCTATACGTCGCTGGACGTGGACGATTTTTCGGGGCTCGGTCAACTCGTCGATGAATCGGGCCAGCCCTATGGCGGATTCTATATAAGTGCACAGCGCAGCGTCTTTTACGACTTCCCGACCACAGGAACCTACTTCCTAATTTGGGATACCGATCAGGATGGCGAGGCAGCGCTCGACTACAGTTTCCGTTTAAGCACTCAAACGCCTGCCGCCGCAACGGCGCTGACATTGAATGCACCGACTACGATAGCGGCCTTTCCTGACGACGATCGGAAGCGATACAGCTTTTCGGTGGCAACCGATACGTTGTTGACGCTTGACGCACTGGAGAACGCAGACGACATCGATTGGAGTATTACCGACGATCAGGGTAACTATTCTCTTTATGGCATGTTGGCGGCCGTATCGGCGCAATTCGTCCTGCCTGCGGGAAATTACACGCTCGATTTCATGACCTACGGCAGTTCGTCGCTGCCTAAGTTTAGGCTGCTCGATGTTTCGCTCATGGCTAACTCCGTGAGTGTCGGCGTGCCGACTACAGGGACGCTTACGCCAGGCGAAACCGTCATATACCGTCTCACTGCCAATGCGGGGGACAGCTTCGTTTATTCGCCACTCAGTCTAGGAGGTTTGTCGGGTGTTTGGCGTTTGCTCAATGCCTCCGGTGCAGAGCTACTTTATTCCGACGATCCGACTCAATCCGTCGCCATTCCGAATTTGACGGCCGGTACTTACTACTTCGTTTGGGATACGGGGTCGACTGCCGGAGCGCCCGTCGGCTATTCGCTGAATTTAAAAATCGTCGCGCCGCCGACGCCGATCACGTTGGTTCTCAACGCGCCGACGACTAATGCGCTTGGAGAAGATGGAACTCTGCGGTATCAGTTTGAAGTCACGGCACCGGCGCTGCTTTGGTTCGATTCACTGAGCGCGTTAACCGACACGTACTGGAGTATCGCCACTGCGCAGGGCCAGGTCGTGCTCAATGGAACCGCCTCGAGCACGGCACCGCTGAGCATCGATCCGGGCCATTACACGCTTACCTTCCAACCGACGACTATGCAGCCTGCCGGCGGCTCGGTCAATTTCAGGTTGGTTGATTTACATACGGTCTCGACAGCGGTTGCTACGGATGAGCGAGTGGACGCGACGCTTAATCCCGGCAGCGCGCTACGGTTCTATCGTTTCGACGCGCAATCCAGCGATAACTTTCAGCTTCGCTCCACCGGCGGACCCGATAACGGCACGATGACCAATGCGCAGGACATCCCGCGGAGCGCTTTCGGCATTGCGCCGAGCGCGAATGTCGCCGATGCGACGCAGCCGCGCGTCGAGATTCGCGGCTTGCATAACCGGGCCAACGATGTCGACTTTTATGCGTTTCATCTCCAAGCCGGCGAGCTGCTTACGCTCGATATCGACTTCGGCGCACCCGATATGGACTCATACCTATGGATGTATGACGCAGGCGGAACTCAGTTGGGTTCGAACGACGATGAGTCGCCGTCGTATGGAGGAAGCGGAAGTAGCAGCAATCGCGATTCGTTCTTGCAACGGTCGGTATCGATTACAGGGACGTACTACGTTGCCGTCACGAACTATCCGCAAAATCCGTTCTCGGGTGGCAGTTCGGGCAATCCAGGCGGCGACTATGTGCTCAATGCGTCGATTAGCCCGGTTGCCGGTTCGACCGGCTTTGGTACGGCACCGCAGATCATCAACGACTCCGACTCCAATAGCACCGCTACGATTCCGACGTGGCGTCTGTATTCTCAGCTTGGGCAGTTCGTGGCGACTGGGCCGCTGGGCCTTAACAGTCAAGCGTTCAATCTTGCCAACTTCGGCACCGGGCACTACTACTTGGTGATCGACGGTCCGGACGCGAGCACGGCGCCGATCGCCTACAACTTTACGCCGAGCCTCAATCGTTTCCCATTGCCTTTCAACAGCATCGTCAACACGCCCGTGCCGGGATCGGGAAGCCTGCGCTACATCTTCAATTTGACTGAACCCACTTGGCTCATCTTCGACGAACAATCGAGCAGTTCCTCGGCAACGTGGCGTCTCGACGGGCCGACTGGGACGATATTCAATCACGGCATGAACGCCCGGGACGAATTGCGGCAGCTCGCGGCGGGTGACTACATACTGACGATTGTAAATCCCAACTCGAATCAACAGTCGGCTGCGTTCCAAGTCCTTAATAATCAGGGCGCGCAGACGAACTTCACAGTGGGACAGCAGGTTGCGGCTCCGCTCTCCCCGGGCGATAGGACGCACTTATATACGTTTACGGCGACGGCGGGCGAGACGTACCAGCTCCGCGGTTTTCAGAATTCGGATGGCTCCTGGTTGAATGGTTACTGGCGCTTGATCGATCCGCAAGGTAACGAGCTGATCAATCGAACTTTTACCTACGCCACCCAGGATCTCATCAACATCACTCAGACTGGCGTGTATCGTCTGGTGTTCGAAGGGAGTCCATTCAGCTCGTCGCAGTCTTACACATTCAATCTGATTCCGATTGCCGACAAAGGCGCGATTACACTTAACGCTACGTCGACCGATGCAATAGCTCCGCAGTCGCTGCATCGCTATAGGTTGCATCTCGATCAGCCGACGTTGCTCGCGTTCGATGCGCTCGGCACGAACATGCAGGTGCAGTGGCGGCTGGTTGGGCCAGGCGAACAAGTACTGTTCACTAACTTAATGGGATATTACTACCAGGGAGACTCGACCCGGATAGTTGCACCTGGCGACTATACCGTGATTATCGAGAGTAACTCGACTACCAATGCCAACTACTCTTTCCGTGTGCTCGATGCAGGGTCGGCCACAGCGTTTCCGCTCGATACGCCAGTAACGGTGTCGGTGGCGCCTGCGAACGGTATAAAGATCTATCGCTTCGACGCGCTCGCCGGAGCGCGCTACTACTTCAACAGCAGCGGACAGGCAGAGAGCTACAGCTACTATCGCGTGATCGATCCGTTTGGACGCGAGGTGTTTTATAACTGGCGCGGCTACGACACGGAATGGCCGGCGTTCACGACGAGCGGAACGTATCTGATCGTCTTCGAAGGACAGAATGGCGATACTTCCGTATCGAAGACCTTTGATATGACGATCCATCGCGTGCCGGACAATCCGCCGGTGATGCTCGACTCTCTAATCGTACGGCCCGCGCCGGACCTGTTCGTCAACAGCGTCACGTTGAACCCGAGCAGCGGGCTTGAAACCGGACAAACGGTGCAAGTGCAGTGGGTCATCGAAAATCGCGGTGTCGAGGCGACGGCCGGCAACTGGAACGACCGCATCGTACTGCGCAATTTGGATAACGGCCAGATTCTCACCAGCTTGATCGTTCCCTATGACGCGGCGGGAATCGGCAATGGTTCGATCCTCATCGGCGAATCGCGTTTGCGCAGCACACTCGTGACGATTCCGGACGGTTCGGTGGCGGCGGGGCGCGTGAGTGTCACCGTCATTACCGATTCCGACAACGTCTTGCGTGAAGGCAACACGACGGGCACGGGCGATTCCAACAACGCGCGCACGATCGAAGTGCCGGTTGTCCTCGCGCCGTACGCGGATTTGATTGCCGAGAACGTGACACTAAGTCCCGACGGTAACTTTGTTCCCGGCGCGACCGTCACCGTCGCATGGACCACGGCGAATCGCGGGACTCGAGACGTCAGCCAGTCGTGGACCGAGCGTGTCGAGATTCGAAATCTGAACAACAACCAAGTCGTTGCGACGGCATCGATCGCCGACAATGTTTCGGTCAGCGGAGTGCTGGCCGCGGGCGCTACTCGCAGTCGCTCCGTGCAGGTTACCTGGCCAAGCGGGGTGTCGGCGGCCGGCCGTTTCGCGTTCCGCATCGTCCTCGACAGCCAGGCGACGATCACGGAAGCAAATCTCGCCAACACCGGCGAAAGCAACAATACGGCAGAATTGATCCGTCTCTCGGGTCCGGATCTGCGCATTAAGAATCTGCGCATCGATCAGGCGGCGATCGAAGCGGGTGGACTCGTGACCGTGAATTGGGAAACCTGGAACGACGGCTTGGCGCCGACGGCCACGAATTTCAACGACCGCATTGTCGTCTTCAACAAGAATCGCAACGAGAAACTGCTCGACGCGAGTCTTCCCTATAACGCAGCGACTCTGGGCTCGATAGCGCCTGGGCAGTTTCGTCAGCGCTCTTATACGTTCCGTTTGCCCGATGGCGTTCGCGGCGTCGGCGACATCGAAATCAGCGTGGTCGCCGACCAGAATTCCGCAGGCATCGGCGTGTTGTTCGAGAGCAATCTTGCCGGCGATGCGGAGACGAACAATACGGCCAAGACTCAGCGTGTCGCCACGCCGAAACTCTACGCCGATCTGCGCGTAACGAATTTCACTCCCCCCGCGTCCGCGGTGTCGGGGGTGCCGATGAGCTTTACCTGGACAGTCGCAAACCAAGGATTTGCGAATACGTCGAGCGAATGGAACGATCAGTTGATTCTCAGCAAGAACGCCGTCATCGGCGACGCCGACGATGCGGTGCTTGGAACGATCCGCCATATCGGCGCGCTGACGCCGAGCGCTTCGTATACGCAGTCGATGGACGTCGCGCTGCCTCCCAATATCAACGGCCAGTATTACTTGGCCCTGCGGACGGATTCGGGCAACGAAGCGGTCGAACCCGATACGCGCGCCGACAACACGACCGCGCCGCGCTCAATCAATGTCGAGCAACCCTACGCGGACTTGGCTGTCGAGGCCGTGGGCGCACCCGGAAATGCGCAAAGCTCCGAGGCCATCGAAGTTTCTTGGCGCGTGCGAAACAAAGGCATCATCACCACCAATGCGGCGCTCTGGAGCGACCGAATAGTTCTATCGGCCGATACCGTGATAGACGGTAGCGACGTAGTGCTCTCCGGAGGGATCACGCACGCGGGGGTACTCGCACCGAACGAAAACTATGTCGGCCGTACGCAGGTCACGCTGCCGCGCGATCTGCAGGGCGACTACTACATCCTCGTTCAGGCTGATACAGGCCAGCTGGTCTCGGAGCTCGGCCGCACGGCTAACAACGTGGGCCGAAGCATCACGCTCATGCACGTGACTTTGTCGCCGTTGCCTGATTTGCAAGTAGCGGATGTCGTCGGGCCGACGCAAGCCGTGCCGGGCGAATCCGTGACCGTTAATTACATGGCGAGCAATGCAGGGTCCGCTTCCGCGCGCGCACCCTGGCGCGATGATATCTATCTCGACACCGGAAGCGGATTGCAGCTCATGGCGTCCGTGAACGTCACGGCAGATCTTGCCGCCGGAGCGTCCGTGGCGCGCAGTGCGACGTTCAATGTCGCCGGCAACGTAGCCGAAGGAAATTTCCGCTGGGTAGTGAAGACCGATGCGTTGGATGCCGTCTACGAGCGCACTAACGAAAGCAATAACCAGACTGCCGCCGCGGGAACGGTTGCCATCGCGAGCCCGGATTTTTCCGTAACGCAAGTGACAGGTCCGAGCACTGCAAATTCCGGCGACACCATTACTATTCACTGGCAAGTGACCAACGTGGGCGGGCGGGCGAGCGGTACCTGGACCGACCGTGTCATCCTATCGAGCGACGGCACCGTCGATGCTGCCGATATCGTCATCGCTACACGGGAGCGCAGCGGTCCGCTGCTGAATGGCGAAAGCTATGATGTGTCGGTCGATTACACCCTGCCGCTCGGCCTCCAGGGTGCGTACCACGTGCTGGTCGTCACGAATTTCAATAGCGCGATCAGCGAACGAGCGCGCGGTAATAATCAAGATAGTGCCGACCTCAACGTAGCGCTAGCGCCTTACGCGGATTTGGCGGTGAGCAACGTGACTGCGCCCGAGCTCACGATTGACGATCCGGCGCGAATCAGCGTGAGCTGGAAGGTAACGAACCAAGGCACCGGTGCGGGGCGAACCTCGAGCTGGACGGATCGGGTCGTTCTTTCCACAGACGGCGTGTTCGGGAATGACGACCTCGTCATCGGCAATTTCATACATGCCGGTGCGCTCGCGCAAGGCGAGAGCTACACGCGCAGTGAAAGCATCTTGTTGCCTACCGCGCTGAGAGGGCGCTTTCAGTTGCTCATCAAGTCGGACGCGAACAATAACGAGGTCTTCGAGAACCTTTCCGAATCGAACAATATAGCCGCAGCAGGCAATGTGGTCGATGTGATGCCGGCACCCTATGCAGACTTGGTAGTGACGAGTCTCTTGACCTCCGGAACGCCGATGAGCGGCCAGCCGCTGCGTGTGAATTGGACGGTGTTCAATCAAGGTATCGGCGTGACCAACGCGGATAGTTGGGCGGATTCCGTCTATCTCACGTCGAATGCTAACGGTTCCGGCGGCACGTTCCTTGGCAGCTTCACGCATGTCGGCCGCATCGGTCCGGGCATTTCCTACGATCGTTCCGTCGACGTCGTGCTGCCTAACGGTATTTCCGGCAACTACTACATCGTCGTCGTAACTCGGCCATTCGAGTCCATTTATACGAACAACAACCAACGTGTGAGTGGGCCGATCAACGTGGGGCTGTCTAACTCGCCGGATTTGGTGGTTACCGGTATCGGTGCGCCGACGGCGGCGCTGGACGGCGAGCTAATCGACATCACATGGACCGTTCGCAACAACGGCTTTGCGAGAGCCGATGGTACGTGGTCCGATTCGATAGCGCTTCGCCGTACCGACGATGCGTCCGGAACGCTGGTGCAACTCGGAGAAGTTGCGTACGACCGCGGCCTGGCGCCCGGTATCGAGTACACCCGCACGGAGCGATTCCGATTGCCGACGCGCTTACAAGGCGTGTATCAAACTGTCATTACGACCAACAGCCGTTCTCCGCGTATCTATGAGCATGGGGCGGCCAGCAGCAACAATGCCTTGGGCGACGATCAAACCCTGAGCGTCGGGTTGCGCAATCGACCCGACTTGCAAGTCTCGCATGTCACCGTTCCGCCGCATGTGTCGGCGGGCGGCACCGCGGCGATCAGCTTCACCGTGGTCAATCGAGGCGCGGCGCCGGCCAACGGAAGTTGGAAGGACAATGTCTATCTCTCGCTCAACGCCACATTTAGCGCCGACGATATTTTGGTGGGCAGCTACGCAAACGGCAGCGCGCTGGAGACCGACGAGGAGTACAGCACCGAATCCGGTAGCGTGACGATTCCGATTCGTTATAGCGGCGACGCGTATTTGATCGTCATCCCGGATGGCTATAGCAGCGTCGATGAGTATCCGAACGACGGCAACAATGCAAGTGCCGCTCATTTCTATGTCGATCCCGTTCCGCTGTCGGACTTGGTCACGAGCAACGTGGTTGCGCCGACACAAGGAGTACACGGTGGACAAATCGAAGTTCGTTACACGGTGACGAACAAGGGGTCGGCCCCGACCAATGCGGCGACATGGACGGATACGGTGTGGCTCACGAAAGATCGCACCCGCCCGAATGCGGGCAAGGGCGATATCAAACTCGGCTCGTTCTCCCACGATGGGAAGCTGAGTTTGAACGAGAGTTACGAGCGGATCGTCAACGTGACCTTACCGGACAATCTTTCGACCGGCACTTACTACATCAGCGCCTGGGCGGATAGCTATGACGTCGTCTATGAGAACACGCTGGACATCAATAAAAACCCCGACGATCCGAACGAGTTCGACAACAACAATTACAAAGCGCGGCAGATTCAGGTGCTCGGCAAGGATAAGCCCGATTTGGTCGTGACCAGTGTCGAGGCACCGGATGTCCAAGCCGGCAATCCGATGACCGTGAAGTTCACCGTGGAGAATCGCGGTGAACGCGTGGACGCGGAGTGGAACGACGCCGTTTGGATTTCCAACACGCCGAATCTTACCGATGCCGGCAATCAGCGTTGGTTCTTAGGCATGTTCCGCCACAAGGGCGGACTGGACCAAGGACAGAGCTATAACGTCGAGCAGACGTTTACCGTCGCGCCTTCGGTGCAAGGCAGCTACGTAATCGTTCGCACCGACGTAGGCAGTTACTGGGAGACGTCGCTCTCGAATCCCACTGCCGAGATTCCCGAATCGAATGACAGCAACAATCAGCGTATCGATGCGGCGCTCGTCACGCGCGCATCCAGCGATCTGGTTGTCACGGACGTCCATCCGTCGGCGGCGTCGAGTTTTTCGGGCGAGAAAACCACGATCACCTGGACGGTGCGAAACGACGGTGCCCCGGTATGGGGTGGCACCGGCTATTGGCTCGATGCGATTTGGATTTCGAAGGACCCGACATTCAATTACGGTCGTGCTACCTACCTCGGGGTTAAAGCGCACAGCAATGCAACGCCGCTGGCGACGAACGGTTCGTACACCGAGAGTATGGAAGTCACGTTGCCGGCGGGCTTTAACGGCGACTACTACTTATATGTGATCACCGACGCGGAGCCCTATTACAAAACCAGCGCCGAGACTGAATATACCGGCGGCAACACTATCAATAGCGCTGCGCTCGACCTGTACGCTCGTAGCGCGTTCGAAAATCTGCGCCGGGACAATAATGTTGGCCAGGGTTCGGTACACATCGACTACCGCGAACCGGACTTGCAGATCACGAGCCTGACGATTTCCAATCCGACGCCGATGTCGGGCGAGACCATTCAAGTGACCTATACGGTCACCAATCTCGGCATGCGGGCAACGCGCACCGGCGATTGGTCCGATGCCCTGTATTTGTCGCGCGATTCCTCGCTCGATAGCGCCGATCGTCCGCTCGCCTACGTCAATCACTCTTCCAGCGAAGGTGTATTGGGTGTCGGTGCGACGTATACGCGCGTCGTCAACGTGCGGTTACCGGATTCGATCCAAGGCACGTACAGTCTCCTGCTCAAGACCGACAATGAGTTTTCGGCGATCGCCAATCAAGGTCCGGGCGATGCGGGCGGGCAAGTCGGCACTTACGTCATTCCGGGAGGTCTGGTCAAAGAATTCAGGGACGAAGGCAACAATTTAACCACGCGTGCGTTGCCGATCACGTTAGCGCCTGCGCCGGACTTGCAGGTGACGAACGTCACGATTCCCCAACACGGGCTGATCGGTCAGTACATCGATTTTTCGTACACGGTCACGAATAACGGAACCGGCCCGACACCGGCCGATCAGGGCAAGTGGGAGGATCTGGTGTATTTGTCGCTCGATCGCGTGCTCGATTTGAACGCCGATCGATATATCGGACGGTTCGAACATACGACGGGCTTGGCGGCGGGGAGCAGTTACACGATCAGCACGCAGATTCGTCTGCCGACGGATTTGATCGGTCCGTATTACGTGTTCGTGGTCACCGATCCGGCGCGTTCCTATGAGCCGCGCGGCAAGGTGTTCGAACTCGATAAAGAGCAAAACAACTCGACTTCGAGCCCACAGCAGCTGTTGATCGAGCTGCCGCCGCCGTCGGATTTGCTCGTGGAATCGGTGGAGGCACCTGGGACGGCCGACGTCGGCGCATTGACGACGCTGTCGTGGGTGGTGCGAAACAACCAGCCTACGACGATCAATGGCTCCTGGACGGACGCGGTGTATTTGTCGAGCGATAATGCCTGGGATGTGGGCGATCGCTTGCTGGGCAAGGTGGCGCACACCGGTACGTTGGCGATGGGGCAAACCTATACGTCGAGCCTGACGGCGCTTATCCCCCCGATCAAAGGCGGGCAGTACCGCATCATCGTTCGTCCCGACATCTATAATGAAGTGTACGAAGCGCAGTACGAAGCAAACAACAAATTGCCGTCGGCCAGAGTGGTCAACGTCGACGTGCCGGAAGTGCACATCGACGTGCCGTTCGACCTCACGTTAAGCACCGGCGAATTCAAGGTGTATCGCGTGGTGGTGGCGGCCGAGCAGACGCTGCGCGTGCGCGTGTTCGGCTCGAACAGCAACGCAGCGAACGAAGTGTTCGTGCGCTATGGCGATGTGCCGAACGGCTATGAGTTCGATGCGGTGTATCAAGATCCGCTGCGCGCGGATCAAACCGCAATCATTCCGAAGACGCAACCTGGCACGTATTACATCTTGGTTCGCGGCCAGGATGAGCCGAGTGCGAATACCCCCACGAAACTGTTGGTCGATCTCCTGCCGCTGGCGATCACCAACGTCACGGCAGACCAAGGCGGCGACAGCCGCTGGGTGACGGTGAATATCGAAGGGGCTCGGTTCGACGAGCATGCGATCGTCAAGCTCGTTCGGCCGGGCGTCGAGGAAATCGAACCGACGAACTATGCGGTGCTCGATTCCACCCACATCAAGGCGATCTTCGATTTGCGAGATGCGCCGCACGGGTTATACGACATCAAGGTCATCAATCCGAACGGCGAATCGGTCACTGAAGCGTATCGATACCTCATCGAGCGCGCGATGGAAACGGACGTGGCGATCGGGTTGGGCGGCCCGCGCGTGATCGCGGCCGGCGAGGCCGGCAACTACGGCATCTCGCTGCAAAGTTTGACCAATGTCGACACTCCGTACGTGAAGTTCGAGTACGGCGTGCCGGAGATGGGATACAACGAGGACGTCTTTCAACTTCCGTTCTTGACGTTCTCGACTAACTTGTCCGGCCAACCGGATACGAGTCCGCGATCGGATGTCGCTTGGGCCAATCTCGATTCCGCGGTGAATCCGGCGGGCCAGATTTTGGCGCCGGGGTATGCATTCGATGTAGAGAACTCGGGCTATGTGGGCATGTCATTCAACGTGCAGACCTATCCGGGGCTCAAGGAACTCGTCGGTCATAACTTCGAAGCGTTCCGTGCTCGAGTGTATGCGGCGCGGCCCGATTGGGCCAAGCTAGGCCTGCTCGATAACGGCCCGCAGGATCTGGACAAGATCCAAGCCGATTTAACGCGTCGCTATCTGCATCCGGATCCGGAAGCAGGACATCCATTCGACACAATACCGAACGCGCACGAATCGCTCGCGATTCCGTTCCGGTTCAATATCGTCGCGGCGGCCACGCCGATGACGCGTGCTGAGTTCATTGCGGATCAAAGGAATCAAGCGGAGAAACTGCGTCTCAAGATTCTTGCCGACGTTACCGCGAAACCCGCACTGCAAGTGCTTGCGGCCGATGAAGAGGTGTGGGCGAACGCTTACATTGCCGCGTTGGAGCAAGCAGGGTTAATCCGTCCCGAGGATCAAGCGCCCCCGGTCCGTCAGAATCCGAAAGTGATGAGCCTTGTGAGCACGCTCGCAACCGGCATCCTCATCGGTCCTGCGGGCAGCGCGTATCAGACGCAGGCCGATCTCGTGAAGTTCTTCGCCAAGATCCATGAATGGTACGGCGATGTGCCGGGTACGAAAGCCCCGGTAGGTCCTCCGGATCACCGGGAAGAAGAATCCGAAGATTTCTTCGAAACGGATATCCCGGTGCCGGTGCTGCCGAGCCTGGCTGACTACGATCAGTTGCTCTCGCATGCGACGCACTTCATCTCGTTCAATGCATTCGCTGCCTTGGTGGGCTTCGACGGCAAGAGCGAACTGCCGGATCTTGCCTCGGTCAACGCGGTGAGCGAACTCTCGCCGTACGAGCTGTCGCGGTACTTGCAGGAAATCGCAGGCCAAGGCAAACAAGCGTCGATCGTCGGACCGCAGGCCTATGGGATCAGTCAGTATCTGCCGACCGGTTATGCGTTGCCGTACACGATTCGCTTCAACAATGCGGAGAATGCGAATTCGAACGTGGGCGAAGTGCGTATCGTCACGCCGCTGGATGCGGATCTCGACTATCGCAGCTTCCGCTTAGGCGATTTGAAGATCGGCGACATCAACGTTCACATTCCGGCGGGCCGCACGACCTTCCAGGGCGACTTTAACTTCGTCGCGGCGAAGGGCTTCATCCTGCGCGTCTCGGTGGGTATCGACCCGCAATCCGCCATTGCGACGTGGCTGCTGCAAGCGATCGATCCGGAAACTGGCGAAGTGATGCAAGACCGCACCAAAGGTCTGCTCGCCGCCGGTGCGGAAGGGAGCGTAAGTTACACCGTCGCGCCGAAGTTCGATGCGGTCACGGGCGCGGCGATCGTCGCATCCGCTCGCATTCTCTTTAATACCCAAGCTCCGATTGACGCGGCGACGGTCACGCAAACACTCGATGCCGCGGCACCGACAACGACGTTGACTATCAATCGTCTGCCATCGAGCGATAACTACGAAGCGAACTGGATCGCGCAAGACGACGCCAGCGGTTCCGGCGTGCGCCATGTCACCGTGTACGTCGCCGAAGATGGCGGCGACTACAAGATTTGGCTCAAGCAATCGACCGATACGAGCGGCGTCTATCAAGGACGCGCGGGTCACACCTATGAGTTCCTGGCGATTGCGACCGACAACGCGGGCAATAAGGAACGCGCGCCAACGGGAGTCGCCGCTCCGGACGACGGCACGCAAGTCAACTTGGGTGAACTGGCCGTGGTGCAAACCACGGTGGACAACACGCCGCCACCGGCTCCGTTGCCGACACCGTCGACGAATCCGTTGTTTGTCGCGGCGAAGAGTGGCGTACCGGCGGTTCAACCGCTGACTCGCGCAAGCGAATTCACGTCCGTCATCAATCCGTTCTCGCTGCAGTCGTTTGCAACGGGCTTTACGCCGAGCGGCGCGGAACTCGGCGCGCTCGCCATTCTCGAATTGCCGGATGGCAGCGTGCTCGTCAGCGGCGGACAAGATCGCGGCTGGATTTATCGCTTCGACTCCAAGGGCGGGACGGTCGGCAGCGCGTGGGTTGAACACGATGAGCCGATCTTCAATTTAGCGCTCGATAACGCGGGCCAATTGTGGGCGACCACCGGCGGCGGCGCCTTGTTGTTGCTCGACTCGCTGACCGGCACCGTACTGCGCCGCTTCGGCGACGGCATCACGCAAGCCATTGCGCTGAATGCGGCTACGGGATTGTTCTACGTATCGTCCGGCGACGGCATCGAGACGTTCAATCCAACGACCGGCGCGTTCAAGCACTTCAGCGACGTTCGCGTCGACGACCTGCAGTTCTCGCCGCAAGGCGAACTGTGGGGCACGAGCTGGCCGGATCGCGGCACCGTCTTCAAATTCGATAGCCACGGACGGGCGACGCCACTGCTCAAGTTCGATGGCAAGGTCGACTCGATCGCCTTCGGCAGGAACGGCACGCGCCTTGAGGGTCTCTTATTTATCTCCACGAACTTGCCGAACGGCAAGCTCACCGGTTCGACGCTCGAAATGGTGGACATTGCGACGTTGCAACGTGTCACGCTCGCGAAGGGCGGAACTCGCGGCGAAGTGCTGCGCACGACGGCCGACGGTCGCGTCTTGATCGCACAGTCGCATCAAGTGACCGAACTGAGCCCGTTGCTCGTTCCGAAAGTGGCCAGCTCGACGCCGGCGACGGGTTCGCTCGTTGCGTTGCCCGTGCCGACCATCACCGTCACCTTCGATCACGATATGTACGTCGGCGAGGCGAGCGAAGTCGCTTCGGTGATCAATCCCGCCAACTACGCGCTCATTGGCGCCAGCGGCGCGAACGGTGTCGTTCGCACGGTGCGCTACGACGTTGCAACGCGCACCGCAGTGCTCGAATACGATCCGCTCGTCGCCGACGACTATCAGCTGCGAGTGGCCGGCACGATCAAGAGCACGCAGAACATCGCCCTCGGCACGCCCTATACGGCGAACTTCACGACGCTGCTTAACTATAGCGAGTCGGTGGCGATCACGTTCTCGGGCACCCGTTCCGAACGTCTGACGAATACGCTGTCGTACGATTTGCAGATCACCAATATCGGTACGGCGGATCTGCTCGCTCCGCTAACGCTGGTGCTCGATCCGGCTCAGTACTTCACCGGACAACCGGGCATTCCCTTTACGACCTCCACGGATGGGTTATGGCTGATCGATTTGTCGGCCTCCGTGTCGAACGGCCGCCTGGCGGTCGGTGAGACGACCGCCGTTCGGACCATCACATTAAATGTGTTGCCCGGGCAGCGCGCTCAAGTCGGTCACGGTGTGTTCGCCGTTCCGTATCCCAACACGCCGCCCGTAATCGATTCGGCGCCGTTGACAGAGGCTACGGCCGGAACGGCCTACAGCTACCAGATCGCCGCGCACGATCCCGATGGCGTGGGTTTAAGCTACTTATTAATGAGTGGCCCCGAAGGCATGACGCTCGATGCGGCCACCGGATTACTTACCTGGGCGCCGACCGCTCAGAGCCCAGCGAGCACCACGGTCGTGTTGCGAGTCTATGACCGTCGCAGCGGCTATGCGACACAGGCTTTCGGCATCGATGTGGAGGGTGGCAATCGTGCTCCGGTCGTCGCCGAGATAGAGAGCAGCTACACGGTGAGCGAAGGTGAGTCGATTGCGATCGGATTGTTTGCCTTAGATCCGGACGGCGATTCGCTGACGCAATGGGCAGATCAACTGCCGCCCGGTGCGACCTTCAATGTGTCGACTAACGTTCTTGAATGGACGCCGACGTTCAATCAAGCCGGGGTTTATACGGGCATCACGTTGGCGGTGAGCGATGGCGTCAACTCCATTTCGCGCACTTTCAGCATCACCGTTGAACCGGCGAACTCGGCTCCGACGCTCAAGCCCATCGCTAATCACGTCCTTACGGAAGGCGATACCTTGCGGTTCCGCTTGCAAGCCGCCGACTTCGAAGGGGACCAACTCACGTACTTCAGTCCGTTGTTGCCGGGCGGTGCCTATCTCGACCCCAACACCGGCGAGTTCCAGTGGACACCCGCCTACTCGCAGGCGGGTTCGTATGACCTTACCTTTGGCGTTTCGGATGGAACGTCCAGCGTGACCGTCAAGACCACTTTTGTGGTTCAGAACGCCAACGGCGCACCCGTCTTCGATGAGTTTGGAGCGTGGGACATCGTCGAAGGCCAGCCACTGCAAATTCAGGTGTTTGCATTCGACCCGGACAATCCGAATTTCATTCCGCGTCTCCGCAGTCCAAGCGGCACGTTGAGCGAACAGGAAGGCTCCAACCCGACGGTGACGTATTCCCTCACCGGACGCCCCGACGGTGCGACGTTCGATCCCGATACGTTGTTATTGGAGTGGACTCCGGGAGCAACTCAGGCTGGCAGCTACGTCATCACCGTCACTGCTACCGATTCCGGAGATGGACTTGCGCCGCTTACGACGGTGCGGACGATTCCAATCGTTGTGCGCAACGCGAATCGCTCGCCCGTGATGGCGGAGATTCCCAATCAATTCGTCGATCGTGGCGCAGTGCTTGATTTGCCTGTGAGCGCGGTCGATCCCGACGGCAATACGCTGACGTTGACGGCCATTGGCTTGCCGCGCTTTGCAACTTTCGTCGATAACCACAATGGCACAGGGTTATTCCATTTTGCGCCAGGCGCGGACGATCGCGGCCAGCATGTCATTACGATCGCAGCAACGGATAACGGCGATGGAGAAGGCGCTGGTGCGGCGGTAACCACCGCGCGTACGTTCATCGTCACGGCGCGTTCGCTAAGCGAAGCGCCGCATTTGGATTGGGTGGGCGATGTCGTCGCTGTCGTGGGCCAGCCGCTCAGCATGACCTTCAAAGCCCGCGATATTGATCAGGATACGCTCACGTTTAGCACCACGGCATTGCCGCCCGGTGTAACGCTGACGCCGGGAGTGGTGTACGGCACCGCCACGCTGACATGGACGCCTACGACAAGTGACATCGGTACACACAACATTTCCGTTACGGTGCGAGACAACGGCAATGATGGCGACGGCAGTATCGCGGAGGACACGCGTTCCTTCCGCATCATTGCGCGCGCAGCGAATCAAGCGCCGATGCTTGCGCCGATTGGCACGCGCACATTGACGGAAGGGCAATCGTTCGAGCTGCATTTGAACGCTGTCGATCCCGACGGCGACATGCTCACGTATCGAGCCGTCAATCTGCCGCTAGGCGCTAGCTTCAATGCGCAAACCGGCGTGCTGAATTGGACGCCGAATCTGTTTCAAGCCGGCGAGTATCGCGTTGATTTCTCGGTGACCGACGGCAATGCAGTTGCCGCCGAATCCGTGCTCTTGACGGTGCAGAACGTCAATCAAGCGCCGATCCTTACCTATTTGCCGCGTCAATCGACGCGTGAAGCGACGACGCTGTCGTTCACGATTGTTGGCGGCGATCCCGATGGTGATCCGCTTACCTATAGCATCGTGACCGGCTTGCCGGCCGGCGCCTTCTTCGATACGGAAACCGGCACGTTCGAATGGACGCCGACCTACGAACAAGCGGGCGACTACACCGTGCAGTTCGGCGCTGCCGATGTGTACGGCGCGACCGCAACGCGCAGTGTCGTCGTGCACGTCTCGAACCTCAATCGTCCACCGGTGCTCACGCTGCAGAATCATGCCGTGCTGCTCGGCAATGAGCTGCGCTTCAACGTGCAGGGCTCCGATGTCGACTCGAACACGACGCTGACCTACGGCGCGCTCGATTTGCCGGAAGGAGCTACGCTCAATGCCGCCACGGGCGAACTTGTGTGGACGCCGTCACCCGGACAAGCGGGCGACTATCTGGTGCGCGTCAGCGTGAGCGACGGTTCTGCCGCCACCATGAAGCCGCTCCTATTGCGTGCGTTGACGCAAGCACAGGTGCCGACGGTGACGATTGAAACCACGCCCAGTTTCCCGGCCTTGCCCGGGCAAGACGTGGTGATCCATGTGCTCGGCAGTTCCTTCTCGTCGATTGCCAGCGTCGCGCTCACTGTAGACGGTCAAGCCGTGGCGTTGGATGCATTCGGTCGCGCTACGGTGCGCGCCACCGCGCCGGGTAAGTTGCAGCTGGTAGCCACTGCGACAGATCTCGACGGCTTCGTCGGCACGAGTACGCAAACGCTCAAAATCCGCGATCCGAACGACAAGACCGCACCTCAGGTTGCGTTCGATGCAACCACGGCCTACGCAGTGCTCGCAGCGCCTACCCAATTGCGCGGCAGCATCAGCGATGCGAACTTGGACTATTGGACGCTGGGTATCGCACGGCAAGGCAGCGATCAATTCGTTGAACTCGCGCGGGGTTCGGGTCCGGTCTCAGGCGTGCTCGGCTCGCTCGACACCAACGCTTGGAGCAACGGCGTGTATCGCGTGCGTCTCACGGCCGTCGATGTCGCAGGCCGAGTGGCGCAAGCCGATACCGAAATTCAAATTCTTTCGGCGCAAAAAGAATCGCGCTATCTGCGCGATGACAGTGACTTTACGATCGACTTGAACGGACACGTCTTCTCGATGGTGCGCGAGTACGATTCGCTCAACCGCTCGCAAGAGGGGGCGTTCGGCTTCGGTTGGCGCTTGCCGATTCGCGATTTCCACTTAGAGAGCGATCTTGCCATCGCCAGCCGCGAAGGGCTCGGCAGCAACTTGCCGTATCGCGAAGGCACGCGCGTGTACGCGACATTGCCCGATGGACAACGGGTAGCGTTTATTTTCAAACCGGAGTTGCACCAGATCGAAGGATTGAACTACTACTTGCCGGCCTGGCAGGCCGAAAGCGGCAACGGTTGGACGTTGTCGTCCGACATTGCGCATCTACAGCGCGTCGGCGATCGTTTCTACGACATCGTGACGGGCCAACCCTACAACCCGCAACGTGCGGAGTTGGGCGCGCAGTTCACGTTGACGGCCGCCGACGGTACGGCGTACTCGATCGACTTCAATGCAGGCGTCACGCAAGTTCGCTTCGCCGACGGCGTTAAATGGCACGTCAGCGATTCCGGCATTACGGCGTCCAACGGCGATCGCGTGAACTTCATCACCGACGATCAGGGCCGGATCGCCCGCGCGGCTCTCTCCGACGGTCGTCAGTATGTTTATTCCTATGACTACGCCGGAAATCTCTCTTTCGTTCGCGATCTCTCGCAGGCGCAAGCGGTGCGCTATGGCTATTCGTCCAACGATGTGCATCGGTTGAATTTGGCCACGGGCGACCTCGGTTCTGGCGGCAGCGCCATTGATTACAGCGGAGTGCCGAGCACTACGCCGCTCACGGCCGACTTGGGTGCGGCGTTCAACTATGCGTCGCAGTCGTTCAACGGGTCGCTGGCGGCAGGCGGCGCCAATCTTTACAGTCTCGCGATCCGTCCAAGCGAAGTGCAATCGAGCGCCACGGGAGCGGTGTATCTAGGCGTTGTGGTGCAAGCCGTTTCCGGCAGTACATTGTCGCCTGCCATCCCGCAGCTCGCGGGTCTTACTCCGATCGCCAGTCGCTCCCAAAGCGGCCAAGCGTTTGCGCTGTATCGCATCGACCAGGCTTCGATGCAGCTGCTGAAAATCGCCGGCGCGGATGCAGCTGCCGCGGGTGGGTATTCTCTGTCGCTGTTCATCGCAGGCGATGCGAATCGCGACGGGCGTGTTGATGGCAGCGACACGCTAGCCCTCAACGCGGCCTTCGGCACGGTGACGGGAAATGCAGCCTTCAACGTGAACGCCGACTTCAATCGCGACGGCACGGTCAACAATGTCGATCGTCAATTGCTCGCGCAAACCTACGGGTACCGCGCGAACCAAGCGCCGACGGTGCAAACAACCACGTCGCACACTCATATTGATCTCGATGCGAGCGTGCCGGTCCAAGCGTTGGTTTCTGACCTCGAAGGCGACCCGACGTTCTATCGCATAACGGGCGCGACGCACGGCACCGCCTCGATGAGCGGCGACGGCAAGCACGTGATCTTCAAGCCCGAAGCAGGCTACACCGGACCGGCCACTTTCAGCCTCGTTGCGGACGACGGCTACTCGCAATCGGCAACCGCCACCGTGACGGTGAATATCAGCAATGCGAAGCTGGTGAAGATTCACTTCCAGCGGCTGGCGCAGTTGGTGCGCGGACAAACGCAAATGCTTTCGCTCACCGGTGACTTTGAGGACGAGAAGGGCGTGGTGTTGCCGGCGAGCTATGTCCAGTTTGTCTCGACCAATGCCGCCGTTGCGGATGTAACGACGACCGGTGCCGTAAGAGGCATCGGCGACGGTACGACGATCATTACGGCGAGCAGTCATGGCATTCAGGCAGTGAACGCTCTAACCGTGTTCACCGTGCAGCTCAGCGATGCTGAAGAAGGAGCTGATAACTCGGGGACCAATGCGCTCGATCCCGATGTCTATCCGGGCACGCTTACGCTTACGGCCAATGGCGGACTACGCCAGCTTAAAGTCACGGCGGACGACGGCACGAATATCACCACTGCGGCTTTAGGCACGCGGTACTACGTTGGCGATAACACCGTCGCTTCTGTCACACCGGATGGTTTAGTGACCGGTTTAGCCTCCGGCGTGACCACACTGTTTATCGTGAATGGTGGAACGCAAAGCAACGTCGAACTTCGTGTTCAGGTTCCAAGCGTCGGCACGACGTTAGTCACTGCTGCAGATGGCGGCGCCGTTCGCAACACTGATGGCGATGTCGTCATGATCGGTCCGGGCGCATTGCCGGCCGATGCGCAAGTCTCGATCGAACGAATCGACGTGGCGACCATAGCCAACACTCTGCCTGCGCAAGGTGGACTACAAGCCATCGGCGCCTTCCGATTGAATGTGGGCGACGCATTAACGTCTTACCCGCTTCAGTTGGCCATCCCGGTACAAGGCAATGTCAATATCGATCCGGGCGAAGAGGTGTGGTTCCTCCGCAAGGGAACCGTACTGATGCAAGACGGCACGCTGCATGAAACCTGGTGGCTTGCCGACAACGGCTATCTCGGCGCCGATGGCATTGCCCGCACGGCGAGCCCGCCGTTGCGGCTGGATGTTTCCGGTGAATATTTCGTAGCGAAACGCTTGCCGGGCGTCATTGGCGGCTCGCTGGATCTCGTATTGGGCGCGTCGGACGTTCTCACGTTCGGAATGTTGGGTGCTTCTTCCCTCAGCATTAGCGGTGGACTTGCCGGCCTCGCGTACACCTCGCAAATGGCGTCGATTGTGGGAAGCCTCGCCTCAAGCATCACCGCTTCGAGTTACCACTTTGGATTTCCGCAATTTGCGGACATTCAGTTGCCGCATATTCCAGTAGGCAGCACGTACAAGCTCGATGTCACCAACGAGTTGCCGGCCATGACAGTGGCTGGGCTCCAAGCTGCCGTCGTGCGGCCGAATATCAGTTCTATGCGTGTCACCGACAACGGTCAATTCAAGATCACGATTTCCAATCCGAATCCGCCCGCGGCTACCCGAGGCACCGTCGTTCTTCGTGCGTTGCTGTCGAACGGCCAGCATATTGACGGTCAGATTTGGAACGGCGACATCAGCGGGGAAGTCGATGTCAATATGGGTTTGTATCCGAGTGTTGCCGTGGGTAGCGTGCGCTGGCAGTTAGTGCGACGCATCCCCAATGCCGGTCTCACCGTCACGGGAGTAACGGTCGCTGGGCCGTTCTATGAGTTTGCGGGCAATAGTTCGCGCGTCTCCGTTGAGCCGGATACCGCTGCCGTGTTGACACGCACCGGCATCGTGTTCGTACGTGAAAACCGGACGGTCGGACAGACGGCGCTGGTGGGAACCGTCGGCACTCCAAATGATTTCAACAACACTTATTTGACAGGCAACAAAGTTCAGCCCATCGCCTATTCCAGCGACTTAAGCCGCGTCTATGTCGGCGGCAACGGCATCGTCTACGTGATCGACAACTTGACCTATAGGTTGATCAACACCATT
>CAZQYC010000042.1:28934-33229 GCA_964597495.1 uncultured Steroidobacteraceae bacterium
GGTGTCGGCGGAAATGATGCCGGCGACATCCTGGTGTTCGACCTCGACACGCTTGTTTTGTCCAATTCGTTCCATAATCAGAATGCTTCGCTCGCTAATCCCGTCAGAGCAACGCTTCCAACCGATGGACTCAGCGGTAAATCGCCGCAAGTCATTAATGCAACCAAAGATCCGAATAGGTTCCTTGTGGGCGATGTCATGGACTACAACCGCGGCTTGGGGACGTTGGTACTCCGCAGAGATGACGCCACCGGCACTGTGGTGTCGGCATCGCTCGGTGCCGTGCGAATGTTCCAGCCTGGCAACGCGATTCGTATCGATCGACTCGATATCCAGCGCGCGCAGAGCGCCGTGTTGGTGACGGTGGATGGCGTCGAATACGCCATCGTCGCGGACGACAACTACAACTTCAACGACCCCTATTGGCGCGCGATGTTCGAAGCGCCGAACTTCTTATTCCCGCCATTTGGTCCGCCCATCGCGTTCGGCGGATCGGCATCGGCGAAGAAAGTGGCGGTCGGCGGAAAACTCGGCGTCGTGCAGGATCCATTCGGTACGAATCCACAATTCATCGGCGCTTCGTTGCCGCTGGATGGTTACGGCATCGTGAACTTAAGCCTGTCGCAAGACGGCAGAGTGTTGTTGGGCCAGCTCAAAGGTGCCTTCAGCACCTACGATCCGATGCACCAACAAACTCACCAAACCCATGCGTGGGATGCACAGGAATTGATTCGCCGGGCGATCACCAACGCCCGTGATCCAAATTCGAATGGCGGCATGTCGAAGCACTTTTCGCTGCCTCCCATTTCCGAGCAGGTCATCGATACGCCTACCAGCGCGCCGGCTGGCACGCGCTTCAACAATGACGTGAACTTCGTCACCGTCGAAGGCCGTATGGGTGATGTCATCAACGTCGATCTTAAAAATCTCATAGTGCAAAAGTTGGGTTTGGAAGCATCGAGGATTGGTTCATTTAGGATCGGTGCGGACAGTCGTGTCGCGTATGCGCGTTCTCAAGGTAACGGCGCGCAAATGTGGCTGGTTACCACAAACACGACGGGTACCCCAACTAACGCTCAAATCTATTCCCGTGATGGGATCAATGGAGCGGTCGCGAGTTTTGCCGACACGGGCTTGTTTTTCATGGCGCCAAACTTGACGAAAGACGATGTCGCAGCGCTACGAAGCGGCGGCACGATTACTAGCCCCAAATCGGCCGAGTTGTCAGTCGCTTTCAGGTATCGCCTGGATGACGGCACATTCGAAATCCGCAATATCATCGTCTATGTCACGGCTTCAGACGTGAATCACGGCGTGTTTTTTGGCGATCGGCCGCTCGATAATCCCGGCTATAGCGAATTTACCGTCAGCGCGACGGTTAAAGCGGGTTCGACTGATCGGCTAGATGTATATCGAGTTGAGCAGCGGTTGCGTTATTTAGGGTTCACTCAATTTGGTCAATTCAAAACACCGGATGCCAATCCGCGCACTCCCCAAGAATTGGCTGTGAATGGGATACTGACCTCCGGCGAGTTTACGGCCTTGCGCGCATTTAACGCGATTACGCGGCTCGAAAAAACACCCGGTAGTTCAACTTTGCCGGCGAATTCTCCAACCCGAGATTTCCGCTGGGGAATTGAGGACCCGACAAGTGCTGAGGCCTCGGTTTCTTCTGGAGGTAACAATCTTGCGTGGCTCAATGCTTACAACTCGCCTCACTGGATGAGCATTTATGACTCATTCGGAATACCGCACCAAGCCACAGCATTGCGGCAGACGACATCGTTCTTTCAAGATGGCACAACCCTAAACTATGAGATTTATGGCACAAGCTGGATGCGCGACTTGCTTGCGGCGTGGACGGTTTTCAACAACCGCCTGTCTGCGGCCGGAATCAATACGAGCATCCTGCAGTTAAATGGTCTAACTGATCCGGGGAACAGAGGGGGTAGTGGGCCAAAAACGCACGCGCAGCGAAATCATTCGATCGGAATGGGCATCGACTTGGGATTGGGTCAGTGGATTAATAGAACCAACCAAGGTACTGAGAGCCCCGAAGGACAAGGTAACAATCTCGTTGTAGTTCCTTCCACAGTTCCTGGCAGTGGTTGGAGCGTATCACGAGCAAGTGAGCTATCCGCGATGCTTCCTGGTCTTGAGGCTGACGGTACGTCAAAGAAAAACGAACAGCAGGCTTTGCGCGATTTCTTGGCTTTGTATGCATTGACTCAGGCTGATGCTGTGAGCTTCAACGGAACATGGGAAGAGCTAAGCGCCCACATTGTCAATGGCGCCGCTGTGCGCGCCGCCTTGTTTGGTGATGGTACGCAATCAGGTGGGTTAATTGCCCATGTGTTGATTGGTGATGACAATCGAAATCCGTATTCTGATATCCATGCGATACTGAAGGCGCTCAATATTGACGCGAAGACCGCAGGCGACCATCAGAATCACTTTCATATCACGTTGCAGCATCCTACTTTGATGGCAATAACGCGTAACCTGTTAACCGACAGCACGCCGGTCAGCAATAGCTCTGTCGGTCCAGTTAGCCCCCTAATAGCTGCAGCGCAAACACTGCTCCAACAACTAAAACCGGAAGTCGCGTTTGATCCATCCGAGGAGGTTGATATGTATATATTGAATATCCCCCCAGACGTCCCTCCACACTACGCACCGATTGTATTTGTGCAAGCGGCGTCAAAACAACTTGTCGCTTCAACCGCTGCTCGCACTATCGGGCTTTGTCAAATTATCGGCGCAAGCGAGACTGATGGTTCCGCGGCAAACGTCATCAGCCCTCAATTATCAGCCTATTCTTACTTGAAGAAAGTTGAGAAGCGCGATATCAAGTCTGCAATAGGGAAGGTGACCTTATTACAAGAGCCTAAGCATGGAACGCTAATTGACGCAGGAGATGGAGATTTTCGATACAAGTCAGCAACCGACTATTTAGGCTTTGATAGCGCTAAGATTTTGGTCGAGATTGATGGTGTACAGATCATCTTGGTGTATTCGTTCAATGTCGTGCAAGGATTTGCGCCGGGAGGCAATGATGTTGAGGACCCCTATAAATTAAAGCAGTTCTGTCCGAAGGGTGAGTACTGGAAGATAGCTTTCAACGCAGAGGGTAGTAACGGCGAATTGCCTTTCACAGGTTACAAGTTAAGTAACCTCAGCGTCAGCTTGAACTTCGCTCCGTTAACGGGTAATCAAGTCGGTAAAACTGAAGGCAACGCCATTACTCTTGACGACGACGGCGGCGGTTACGGCTGGTTCATCGATTCCACGCCGGAATCGAACGATGAGTTCTTGCCGACTTCGAATCCGAACGAATGGCTGGCGCGCCTCGGTTCCGAAGCGGCGGGCAAGATGGACTTGCTCACGGTATTGCTGCACGAGTACGGCCACGTGCTCGGTCTCGACCACGACACGGCAGCTCATCAGTTGATGAGTGAAGAGCTGCAGCCCGGCGTGCGTCGTACCGTGTCGGAGGAAGAGCTCACTGCAGTTTGGAATCACGTGCGCAACTCTCAGCCGACCGATCCAACGTTGCCGCTCGATCCATCGCTGCCGATTAGCTTGTCCTTCTTCTTCGGCTTTGCGCGCCGGCGAGTGGGTGAAACGAGCGAAGTGGGTCAGGGCATTGCTCTGCCGCCGTTGTCAGTTGATCCCAATGCCGTCGTCATTACGCCGAGTGCGCCCGTAAACACGGCGCCGCAATATGAAATCGCAACTCATAGCAATGTGTGGAACGGCGATTTCGGATTGCTCAATCCTTCCGATGCGAACTTCGGTTGGAAAGTGAACGGCGATGTGTCGCTCTCGTCGGGAGCGGCGGAGCTTCGTGAGCACGAACGCGCGATGTCTGGCTTGTCGCAGGCGTTCGTGTTGCCTGAGAACGTCGTCGCCTTGCGCTTCTCGATTGACACGGCGCAATTCACCGCCAACGGCGCAGCTCCGCCCGATGCATTTGAAGTGGCGTTGCTCAATTCCGTGACGGGCTTGCCGGTGGCAGGGGTTGTGCCGTTAACCAATAGCGATGCGCTCTTCAATCTGCAATCGAACGGAGCCTTGGCGGTAGCGTCGGGTGTAACTGTAAGTGGCTTGCCAGCGGCGAGCGGCAGTCTCTTGTCGTTTGACGGTCATGCCACCGTGACGGTGAATCTCGCGGGCGTGGCGGCGGGTACTTCGCTCAAGCTTTATTTCGACTTGCTCGGGTTAGGTGCTAAGGGCAGCCGCATCGTTGTTGACGACGTGCAGTTGTTGACGACCCTGAATTCGGAACCCGTTGC
>CAZQYC010000043.1:0-10924 GCA_964597495.1 uncultured Steroidobacteraceae bacterium
GCTAGTAGCTAGAGTTCTGATTCAGCTCGCGAGCGCCATGCTCCGCACCGGGTCGAGGATTCGATCCAGCAACACCGGATGTCCTAGTGCATAGCCCTGGCCGAATTGCACGCCGAGATCGATCAACCGCATGCAGACCATCGGCGTCTCCACGTATTCGGCGACGGTTTCGATGCCCATCGAGTGGGCGAGCTGTGCGATGCCGCGGACCAGCGACTCGGAGCGTTCGTTTTCCAGAAGGTCGCGGATGAACGAACCGTCGATCTTGATCATCGATAGCTTCAAGTCTTTGAGATAAGCGAGCGAACTCACGCCGGTGCCGAAGTCATCGAGTGCGAACTTGCAGCCCATCGCGTTTAGGCGCTGCATGAGCGCTTGAGCGCGCTCCAAATTCGCGATCGCCGCCGTTTCGGTCAATTCGAATCCGATCCAACTTGCCGGTATGCCGCTATTCACGATTTGAGCGACCAGCCAGTCCGCAAAGTGCTCTTCGCTAATGGTGGGGCCCGAGAGATTGATCGATACCTGCACCGGCTGAAAGCCTGGCACCGACCTGGCTTCGCTCAGTTTGGTCAGAACGTGTTCGATGACGTGCTGGTCGAGCTGCGGGAGCAATTGATAACGCGTGGCCGACGAGATGAATTGCTGCGGCATCACCAATTTGTCCTTTTCGTCGATGAGCCGGACAAGCATCTCGTAGCGGCGCGTATGGTCGCCCGGCAGCAATCGCGCGATCGGCTGGCCGAATATTTGGAAGCGCCCTTCGTCGAGGCAGGTGCGCAATCGGCCCACGATCAAGATGTCGTCGCGGCGGCGAATGATGCTGGCATCGGTGTCTTGATACGTCTCCACACGATTGCGGCCGCGATCTTTGGCGGCCTTGCAGGCCACTTCAGCGGCGGCTAAGCCGTGGTCGAGCGTGGTGTCGTGAGGCGGCAGCGGAGCGATACCCCACGACATCGAGAGCTGCACCGGCTGACCATTGGACATGAAGCGTGACGCAGCCACGCTCGTTCTGAGCAATTCAGCCACTTCCTTGGCTCTGGTCAATCCGCAGTTGGGAATGAACATCGTGAAGCGGTCCCCGGAAAGTCGACTCGCCGCGGCATCGCACGATGACGCAATCGTACGCACTTCGTTGCCGACATGAGCGATGACTGCATCGCCGACTTCAAATCCCCAGAGATCGTTAATCACATGGACTTGATCGATATCGCCGTAAAGCAATGCGCCGGATTGGCTGCTGGACGAACCGCTGCGAAGACGGGCCACTTCGCGTTCGAAGCCGCTTCTGGCCAGAAGTTGGGTGAGCGGATCGCGCGGCAGCGATACCGCTTTGCCGAACGCCCGTGCCAAGCGCTCCGCCATGTGCGCCTCGTTATTGGTGAATTCGATGCCGTTCGCTGGATTGTATAGAACGAAAATTCCGAGCAAGTCGCCGCCCGTATCGCGTGACGGCACGATCATGAAGCGGCAAAGCAGCGGGCCATTGGACGAGTCGCGAACCCGGTTGCGGATCACGGCGTCCTGCTGATTTCCGCATAGAGTGAAAAAGGTCGCGGTGCTGTGTTCGATCAAGCGGCGTGCGTGCGTGCCGTCTTGCGAGGCTGAGCAGTCGAAGTGAATGGCCGAGTGTTCCGCCTTCTGGCCGCTTGCTACGAACGCCGCCGCAAAACAGCCCACGCGCGTGCGAATGCGCGACAGTGCTTGCTGTACGACATTGGGGTGCAATTGTTGGCTGGAGGTTTTCATCGGTTTGGTGTACTTGAGAGGGTCCTAGCGAGAATGCAATTCACGGTCCCTACTTAAGTTCAAACGATGCGAAAACCAAACGATGGGTGCTTCGGTCTAGTTCGATCTAGAAGGGAGCAACCCGCTTACAAAGACGGGCCGGAGTTAAGCGGTGACAGAGTAGGAGATTCATGAGCGATTCGATGAGACCGACCTCGCAAATGAGCGGTTGATTATCCCTTTATCGGGAAACGGACGGAGAGGAGAGGGATTACGTCGTGTCCGCTACGCGGAACGCACTCAAACCGAGCGCAATGGCAGTGCGCTTATCCTTGCCCTCGCCCCAACCCTCTCCTGCAACCAGGAGAGGGAGCTAACAAATGGTCGTCGACGTGCCTCCTCGCCTGTTCTTAATTCCCTTTCCCGGCTGCGGGAGAGGGTTGGGGTGAGGTATGGCCTTCCTGATCGCCTTTTGCCATTTCACTTTCCCAATAATTTCAGTACTATTCGCGCCCCATTTTTAGCTCCGCCGGTCACAAATCGGCGATTTCGAGGCACGAAGCACATGGTTACGATTCGGCTGACCCGTCGCGGCGGTAAAAACCAACCTTTTTATCACGTGATGGTGACCGATAGCCGGGTCCGCCAGAACGGCGCCGCGCTGGAGCAAGTGGGCTATTTCAATCCGGTTGCCAAGGGTAAGGAACGCCGTTTGGAACTCAATCTCGCCCGGATCGACCACTGGGTCGGCAAGGGTGCGCAAACGTCGGATCGCGTTGCCGAGCTGGTTTCCAAGTACCGCAAGCAAGCCCAAGCCGCGTAAGTATTCTCGAATAGGCAATCGCAACGTGAATTGCCCTCTCAAGCCGTGGTGGAAATCGAACGACAAAACGGCGAACGAATCGTAGTGCTGGGGCGAATCGGCGGCGCTTTTGGCGTAGCCGGGTGGGTCAAAGTACAGTCCTATACGGATCCACCGGGGAATCTCTTGAAGTATCCCGTTTGGCTGTTGCGAAGCACGGCCGGGGGCGCCCGAGGCGAAGGCGAGTGGACAGCGAGTCGATGCCTACAGGGCCGAGCGGTTCCGCAAGGGGTGCAAGCGCAGCTGGAAGGAGTGACTTCTCGCGAGCACGCTGCCGATCTTCGGGGCACCGAAATCGGGGTGCGGCGAAGCGAGTTGCCGTCCCTCGGTCCCGGTGAGTATTACTGGGACGATTTGATCGGACTGGAAGTTCGGGCGATCGAAGGCGAATCGCTCGGAGAAGTGGTCGAAATTCTTGCCACGCCGGCACATCCGCTGTTGCGGATTGTCGAATCGTCCGGCAAGAAGGTTAAGGAGTGTTTGGTTCCTTTGGTGCGCGAGCGCATCAAGGCGGTGGATTTTGCCAAGCGATGCATGACGGTCGACTGGCAGCGGCAGTGGCTAGACGGCGAGTAACGTGCGGATTGCGGTCGTAACGCTATTTCCGGAGTTCGTGCTCAATGCTATGTCCGTCGGCGTCGTCGGACGTGCGGTCGAGCGCGGTTTGGCGAACGTGACGGCGGTTACGCCGCGAGAATTTGCCACCGACGCACACAGGTCGGTCGATGATCGACCCTATGGCGGCGGGCCCGGCATGGTGCTTCGTCCGGAGACGACCAGTGCGGCGCTGGACGTCGCACGTAGACAAGTGCCGCCAGGGAGTCGAACGATTTACTTAGGCGCGGAGGGTGCGCCGCTGACGCAAGCGAAGGTTCGCGAGTTGTCGGCTTTGTCTGGGCTGGTGCTGTTGGCCGGGCGGTACGAAGGAGTCGACGAACGCGTTCTCGATACGGAAATCGACGAGCGCATTTCGATCGGCGACTACGTGCTGTCGGGTGGCGAGTTGCCCGTGTTGGTGCTGATCGATGCTGTGATTCGCTTATTGCCGGGTGTTCTCGGCGACGCCGAATCCGCGGGGCAGGACTCGTTTACGAACGGCCTGCTCGACTGGCCGCACTTCACGCGGCCGGAAGTGTGGCGCGGAAAAATGGTGCCGCCGGTGCTGTTGGGCGGCAATCATGCCGAGATCGCACGCTGGCGCGCGAAACAGGCGCTCGGGCGCACGTGGGAACGCCGGCGCGACTTGCTTGAACGCATGGCGCTGACCAGCGAGCAGCGTGACTTGTTGAACGACTATTTGCGAGAAAGGGATCGAGATTGAGGCTCTTTCTTGGCGGCGATTGAATTTGAATTGCAGAACGTGGATGGTACGAACATGAGCAACATCATTGCAGAACTCGAGCGCGAAGCGGCGAGCAAGAAGATCCCCGATTTCGGCCCCGGCGACACAGTGACCGTCGAAGTGAAAGTAAAGGAAGGCGACCGCGAACGCACGCAGGCCTACGAAGGCGTGGTCATCGCGAAGAGCAATCGCGGCCTGAATTCTTCGTTTACCGTACGAAAAATTTCTCACGGCGAAGGTGTGGAACGCGTGTTTCAGACCTA
Source organism: uncultured Steroidobacteraceae bacterium (assembly GCA_964597495.1). Classification (GTDB taxonomy): domain Bacteria; phylum Pseudomonadota; class Gammaproteobacteria; order Steroidobacterales; family Steroidobacteraceae; genus CAZQYC01. The sequence goes on from CAZQYC010000043.1 coordinate 4,199, forward strand.
CAGCCCGGCTATCGGCGGTATTGCCGTGAAGCGTCGCGGCAATGTGCGTCGCGCCAAGCTTTACTACCTACGCGAATTGACCGGCAAGGCCGCGCGCATTGAAGAGAAGGTTTGAGATGAAGATTAGCTACTAGCTACTAGCCGCTAGCTTCTAGCCAGAAGGTCATGAAACAAAAGTCTTTCTTGCTAGCTGCTAGAAGCTAGTTGCTAGAGGCTCTTATGAAATCTCTCGGCCGGCTTCTGCGCTACCTGTGGCTCGCACTCGACGGCCTTCGCAAAGCCCTGCACTTGATCGTGCTGTTGGTGATGTTCGGCGCCCTGGTTGCCGCACTTTCTCCGGCCATTCCCGTTGTTCCTGAAAAAGCCGTTCTAGTCATTGATCCGCAGGGGCCGATTGTCGAGCAGCTATCGGGCGGACCCATCGAACGCGCGGTCGCCGAAGCTTCCGGACGCGAGCGCCCCGAAACGCTGCTTCGCGACGTGGTCGACGCGATCGATGCTGCCAAAGACGATCAGCGCATTCAGGCGATTCTGATCGATCCGACCGACATGAGCGGCGGGGGGCTCAGCAAGCTCGAAGAAATCGCGTTGGCGCTGCAACGATTTCGCGCGGCAGGCAAACCCGTTATCGCCTTCGGCGAGAGTTACGATCAAAGCCAGTATTACCTGGCGGCCAACGCCGATGAAATCTATCTCGATCCGAAGGGGTTGGTTTTCATCGACGGCTTCGGTTACTACCGGATGTTTCTCAAGGATGCGATCGATAAGCTTGGCGTCGACGTCAACGTTTTCCGCGCCGGCAAGTTCAAGTCGTTTACCGATCAATTCAGCCGCAACGACATGTCGGCGCAAGAGCGCGAGGAAACGCAGGCGTGGCTCAATGCGCTTTGGAGCGGCTACCAATCCGCCGTGGTCAAAGCGCGAAATTTGCAACCTAACGCGTTAAGCGACTACGCGGAACAAATCGTTCCGGCCGTGCGCAAGGCGCAGGGCAATCTTGCAGGGATTGCCGTCGAGCAGTCGCTGGTGACCGAGCTTAAGACTCGGCAGCAAGTCGAGCAGCGGCTCATGGCGCTGACGGGCGAAGACGACAACCACTCCTTTTACGGCATTTCGTTTGGCGACTACATGCAAGCCGAGCACGGGAACCATGCTTTCAAAAATGCCGGCGCGCCTAAGATTGGTGTCGTGGTCGCTTCGGGAGAAATTCTTGACGGGTCGCAACCGCCGGGGACGATCGGTGGCGACTCGACCGCCGAGCTTCTAAAGCAAGCGCGGTTCGACGACGACGTTCACGCGGTTATTTTGCGGATCGATAGTCCCGGGGGCAGCGTTTTTGCGTCCGAGGTGATTCGGCGCGAAATCGAATTGCTCAGAGCAGCCGGTAAGCCGGTGATTGCATCGATGAGCAGTACGGCGGCGTCCGGCGGTTACTACATCGCCATGAATGCCGATGAAATTTGGGCGAGCCGTACGACGCTTACGGGCTCGATCGGCGTCTTTGCCGTTTTGCCGACGATAGAGCGATCCCTGGCGAAACTCGGCATTCACACCGACGGCATCGGCACGACGCCGTTGTCCGGCGGATTTGCCTTGGAGCGTTCGTTGACGGACCCGCAACGCGAGCTTTTGCAGCTAAGCATCGACCACGAATATCGCCAGTTCATCGAACTGGTCGCGAACGCGCGAGGTAAAACGCCCGATGACATCGACGCGATCGCGCAGGGTCGGGTGTGGGCTGGCGGCGATGCTGCCGAACGCGGTTTGGTCGACAAAATCGGATCGTTTCAAGATGCTGTCGAGGCAGCTGCGGCGCGCGCCAAGCTCGGAAAGGATTACCGGCTCGACTACGTCGAGTCCAAGCAAACGTGGCGACAAATATTTGCGAGCGAAATCCATATGCTGGCCGCGCGCGCAGCAGAGGTCGTGGCCCCCGAACAGATCGCGATGCGGCGCTTGCTGGCTAAATTTTCGCCGTTGGAGATAGAGCTGCAGCGACTCGCGCGCTTTACCGATCCGCATCGCGCGTACTATTACTGCGTGTGTACGGTGGAATAGGGAGCGCAATACCCGTGGCGCAAGACGCGAGTTCGGATTCCGAACTACGCCTCGACAAGTGGCTCTGGTTCGCCCGCTTCTTCAAAAGTCGTTCGCAAGCGACGGACGCGGTGGCCGGCGGTCTTGTTCATGTCAATGGCGAACGCACGAAACCGGCTCGCGCGGTTCGGGTCGGCGATGTCCTGGCGATTACTCGCGGCGAGAATCAATTCGAAGTGACGGTCGTATCGTTGCTTAAGCGGCGAGGGCCCGCTCCGGAGGCGCAGGCCGCCTACGAGGAAACGCCGCAAAGCATTGCTCGTCGAACGAAAAAACAAGAGCAACTTCGCATCGCACCACCTGCTCCTTTCGGGCGCCCGGACAAATACGAACGGCGCGCCTTGCGAAATCTTCGCGAACGAAACCGATAGAATGGAGGCTCGGTTGGGCTCCAGTCCGAATTCGCTGGCCTTGCACTCCTACTCGGATCGTCATACTCATGCCTGATTTGCTTTCGTGGAAATTCATCGTGGTGTACGTGTTGTTGTTCGCCACGCTCTACGTGCATTTTCGCGGGAAGGAACGCCGGCCTTTGTTGCGTCAAATCGGCGATCACAATACGTTGATCGCGCCGTACAATCTCTTCATGTATTGGTTTTCGGCGGTGCCGGCCAAGCCGATATTGAACGTAGCCGACTTTCCGGAACTCGCCGCGCTCCGGAACGACTGGCAAGTCATTCGCGACGAAGCGATGAGTCTGCTCGAGCAGGGAAGGATCGCGATCGCGACCGGGCACAACGACTTGGGGTTCAATTCGTTTTTTAAAAATGGGTGGAAGCGTTTTTATCTGAAGTGGTATGACGCGCCGCTGCCTTCGGCCATCGAGCATTGCCCGAAGACCGTCGCGCTGCTCGCGCGGGTGCCCAAGGTTCACGGCGCGATGTTTGCTCTTTTGCCGCCCGGCGGGAAGTTGAATCCGCATCGCGATCCCTTCGCCGGGTCGCTTCGCTATCACTTGGGATTGATCACGCCCAACGACGATGCGTGCCGCATTTACATCGACGGGACGATGTACTCGTGGCGTGACGGCGAAGACATCGTGTTCGATGAGACCTTCGTGCACTCGGCGGCCAACGACACCCAGCAAACTCGCGTGATTCTATTCTGCGATGTCGAGCGGCCGTTGCGCACGCCGGTGATGCGGGCGATCAACCGTTTCGTGAGCAACACCTTGGTTCGAGCTGCCGCGACGCAGAATGTGCCCACGGAAAATGTCGGCTTGTTGAATCGGCTCTATGCGTGGACCGGTCAGGGAGGCGAGTGGTTGGATCGCCTCAAGAACAAGAATCGCCGCGCTTTTAAGATCGGAAAATACTTGCTGGTGGCGCTGGCGGTGTATTTACTTTTCTTTTGACACGGTCAAAAACCCGCTGAACGAAGCGCCGCTGCGTCCATGCAAATACGCATGCACTTCGGCGACGACAGCGAGCGCAATGGCCTCGGCGGTCTGCGCGCCGATGTCGAGGCCCACCGGCGAGGCGAGTCGCGGAGCCAACTTGATTGCTTCTTCGCCAAGTTCGCTCAGTAAGCGCTTGCGTCGTGCGGGCGGTCCCAAGAGACCGACGTAACCCAGCGTGCTTCGGGCGAGCGCGGCCAAATAAATTCGATCGGTCGTCAAGTGATGGCTCATGACCACGGCTGCATCGAAGCTATCGACAGCGAGATGCTGGGTCGCTTGCTCCGCTTGCGCCAGGAGCACATGCCGTGCACGCGGAAAGCGTTCGGCTTGCGCATAGGCCGGGCGATGATCGGCAATCGTGACCTGCCAACCCAAGAGCGCCGCCATTTCAACGACGGGTTGTGCATCGGCACCCGCGCCGAGTATCAGCAAGCGGGGCGGCGGAGAAATCGGCGCGACGAAAACGGAAACATCGATGCCGATCACCGTTTGCGTTTCGCTGCCTTCGAGAGCGGAAGACAAGAAATCGGGAACGTTGCTTCCGCCGCTGTGGAAAGCTCTACCCAAGGGTATCGACGGATTGGCGCTGGCGACGGTCAGCGCAAACGAACCGCGTCGATGTTCGTGCAGACAATCGCGCACAAAGGCGAACGGCTGATAGCCGTTGGCGGTATCGAGTCGCGTGAGCAGAATGCGCATTGCGCCTTCGCAACCCAGCCCAATCCCCCAAATCGCGTCGTCGGTGCCGCGTGTGTCGTAGTCGGTAAGTTGCGCAAGACCAGTTTCGAAAACTTTACTTGCGCGCTCAAGCAGATCAGCTTCCGCACAGCCGCCGCTTAAGAGGCCGGCAATTTGGCCGTCGCGCGCGATCAGCATTTGCGAGCCGGGCTTTCCGTAGGTGGAGCCTTCAGTGTGAATGACTGTTGCGAGCACGAGCATTTCACCGAGCTGGCGGCGTTTCTCGAAGAAGTCGACTAATAGGGCGTTATTGGTTGTCATACAAGCGGTCATTCTAGCGGCTGCAGCCGGGAGAAAGAGCAAGATCGGCTACAATCGTTCCATGACAACAACACATATCGTCAACACCAAGGCAACGCGTCTTTTTACGGTGCTCGCCAGTTTCCTCGTGGCAGACGCGCTGATCGCCGAATTCGTCGGCGTCAAGATTTTCGCGCTCGAGAAGACGCTCGGCGTCGCGCCCTTCGACTGGCATCTCTTCGGGCAGCAAGGATCGCTGTCGTTCACGTCCGGCGTGCTTCTGTGGCCGGTGGTGTTCGTGATGACCGACATCGTGAACGAGTATTTCGGCCCCCGTGGCGTGCGTTTCATTTCGTGGCTTGCCGTGGCATTGATCTCGTACGGATTTCTCGCGGCGTACTTGGCGATTCATCTCGCGCCGGCCGATTGGTGGGTGGGCGTGAACAACGAACAAGGCGTGCCCAATATGCAAGCCGCGTTCTCGGCCATCTTCGGTCAGGGCATGTGGACCATCGTCGGATCGATCATGGCGTTTCTGTTCGGGCAGCTTATCGATATCACGGTGTTTCAATTGATCCGCCGTGCGACCGGCGAGCGCTGGATATGGTTACGCGCGACCGGGTCGACGCTCGTGTCCCAGTGTGTCGACAGCTTCGTCGTTCTTTACATTGCCTTCGTATTGGGGCCGCAGCACTGGCCCGTCAGTTTGTTTCTGGCCGTCGGTACCGTTAACTATGCCTATAAAGCGCTGATGGCCTTCGCGATGATTCCCGTGATCTATCTGGTGCGCCGCGCCATTCGTGCCTATTTAGGCGTTGCGGAGTCCGAGGCGCTCGAGGCCGCTGCGGCTGCTCGGTAAATTTCGACTCAAGCAAGCACCCTCCCAGCCGCGTGACGGCCCGAAGTTGCGACGTGGATCAAGATGCTGCCCAATGCGGGGTATCCCCTAGTCGTTCCCTTAAAGTCTTGCTGATGGTATCGGCAGTTTTGGGTGGCTAATGTCGATATGTTACAAAAAATCGTAACCATTTAAGTTCACTCTGTTGCCGTTTGTTTCGGTCGCCCGTTTCGATTGCTTGTCTTGTTTAGATCCAGAGGACGTCATTTATGAATTCTCCGTCTGCCAATGCCGCGTCGACTAACCTTGCACCGGATTCGCCGTCGATTCTGATCGTGAGCGAATCGGTGGGTGTCGCCAGCGAATGGGCATTGTTGCTGGACGGCGGGGACTATCGAATTGTCGTCGCGGGCTCGTTGAAGACGGCGCAACGGCGAGCTGCCGAAACGGAATTCGCCGCGGCGATCTGCGTTCTGGAAAATGCGCATGACGGACAATTGGAACCAGCCCGCTGCGTTCGCGCGCAACTTTGCAATGCGGTTACGCCGCTGGTCTTGATTGCACCGCCGAAATCCAATCATGCGGAGATGATGCGAGCGCTGGCGGGCGCGCCCGTCGACGTGCTGGAACATCCCGTCGATGAATTCGTCCTGCGCGCGAAGATCAAGACTTATGTCGACATGAGCGTCAACGCAAAGCGTCTCCAGCAATTGCAAGCTCAGAATCCAGTCAGTTTGCATGACGCCTTAACAGGACTGCCGCTTCGGGCGTTGCTGCTCGATCGGGCGACGCAAGGAATGCGCATGGCGGATCGAGGCGGCGGCCGCGTCGCAATCGCGGTGTTGGACGTGAGCCAGCAACGCGAAGTGCGCGATACTCTTGGGCCGGCGTCTGCCGACGAACTGATTCGTCAGATTGCATTGCGATTGACGGCATCGCTGCGGCGAAGCGATACCGTCGCACGCGTCGGCGACGATGAGTTTGCAACCGTTCTTGCCTGCGACACGCGCGACGGCGTCGAAACGGTGACGGCTCGGTTGCACAAAGCGATGTCCGCATCGTTTACGGTGGGCGCGCACCGCATCAACATCGGCGGCGGTATCGGCGTCGCAATGTTTCCGGAGCATGGTTTCGAAGCCGAACTGCTTTTAGCGCGCGCAACCTCGGTAATGACCATTGCGAAACAAAATAGCCTAGGGCATCTCTTTTACGACGCCGTCGAACACACCGATTCCGAAGACAACGCGCAGTCCGCGGAAATGGACGCAGAAGAGTTGTTTAAAGTGAGTGCGGCATAGATGCACCCGCGGCCGGCCAGAGTAGGGGCGGCAAATAATAACTAAGCGTGCTTGCTCTTGTTATCGATATCTGCGTTCGTTCGTATTCTTAAGCCGGTAGCCGGTAGCCGGTAGCC
>CAZQYC010000043.1:11024-32699 GCA_964597495.1 uncultured Steroidobacteraceae bacterium
AGCCGGTAGCCGGTAGCCGGTAGCCCAAGTCACGGCGCTCTCCCCGGATAATCGAGTTCCACCTCCACACCCGTTCGCCAATCGAGTTTGGACCACGAAGTCACCTCAAAGCGAAAGGTTGCCACTGCGCACGTCGGCATGGCGTCGATCCGGCGTTCGGCGGATAGTTTGTCCGCGAAATCCGTAATGCCGGGATTGTGGGCGGTGACGAGGACGTGAGCGTAACGATCGCCGCATTCGCGGAGCACGGTGAGGAATTCGGCGGGTCCGGCCGTGTAGAGGCGATCGTCCTTCTCGATTTTATTGCCGGCGAGTTTTAGTCCGTGAGCAAATATTTCCGCCGTGGACAGCGCGCGAACGGCCGTGCTCGAGAGAATGTGATCGACTTGCCGTCTTGAGGATTTTAGGCGCCGCGCCATGTCGGCGGCATCTTCGGTTCCACGGCGAGTCAGTGCGCGTTCGAAGTCCGATTGACCGTCCAGCGCGGACTCGGCTTGGGCATGTCGTACGAGCGTGAGTCGTTTCATGGGTTTTACGCTTCCGAGCTTTCGGGGTTTCGGACTTCCACAATTCCATCGACAACGCGCGTCAAGTAAGTGCGAATCGGTTCATACGCGGGCGGCGTCAATGCCGCTCCGGTTTGCAGGCTGAACCGGGCGCCGTGTCGCGGGCAGACGATTTCGCAGCGATCGATTGCACCACCGGCTAGTCCTCCGCCGTCGTGCGTGCACTGATCCTCCACCGCATAGAATGCGCCGTCGACGTTGAAAACGGCAACGATCACGCCGTCGATGTCCGCTTGTACGAAGTCGCCGGCGGGGATGGCGTCAACACGAGCTACTGGAATCCACATCGCGATTCAATGTTCCTTAAAAGTATCGGCCGTGCTGGATGTTTCGTGCGGCTGTATGAAATCGCGTTCTCTACGTATTGTCGGATCGGGCATCGGCATCATTCACTAGACGAGCAAGATAGGGATCAAGACGGTTCCAATTGTTTTACGATTGTCTGGAATCGAAACCGCATTCTAGCGCAGCACTTTGGGGTGCCGCTTGACCGGGGTCGGAGTTTCAGGATTCGACTGACACATCCAAAGCGGGTGCAAAGCTAATCAAAGCTAACAACAGTGATGGTATGAAAAAAATACTCGTCGTAGGCGCCGGGTTTGCCGGTTTAAATGCTGTTAAACGTCTGCGTGGCGCAAAAGGTGTCGAGGTGACGTTGATCGATCGCGAAAATCACCATCTCTTTCAGCCGCTCCTGTATCAAGTGGCCATGGCGGCGCTGAGTCCGGCAGACATTGCCATTCCAATCCGTGGCCTATTGTCGGCGAATCGCAACACTCGAGTGATCAAAGCAGCGGTGACCCGCATCGATGTTGCGAATGGAATCGTTGCAGCCGAAAGCGGCGACTACCGTTTTGACTATTTGGTGCTCGCCTGTGGTGCGCAGCATGCGTACTTCGGTCATGAGGAATGGGAGGTAAATGCACCGGGACTCAAAACGCTCACCCAGGCTACCGAAATTCGCCGCCGTGTCCTCGAAGCCTTCGAGGCAGCCGAGCGCGATGCGTCGCACGATCAGCGGCGCAAGCATCTTACTTTTGTGGTGGTTGGCGGCGGACCGACCGGCGTCGAACTCGCGGGTGCGATCGGCGAAATGAGTCGCTACACGTTGGCGAAGGACTTTCGCAGCATCGACCCGCGTCAGACGCGCGTGATACTGGTCGAAGCCGGGCCACGCATTTTGTCGGCCTTCGATTCCGCGTTGGCAGCGCGTGCCGCGCGTGACTTGGAGTCTCTGGGAGTGCAGGTTTGGACTTCAGTGCGGGTGACAGCCGTAACCGAGTCGGGCGTTCAGGTTGGGGATGAGCATGTTGCGTCGTCAACGGTGTTGTGGGCAGCGGGTGTGCGTGCGGCGAGCGTTGGGCGCAGCCTTGGCATTCCCGTCGATGAGTATGGTCGTGTGCCGGTGAAGGATGACCTCTCCATTGAAGGTCATCCTGAAGTATTCGTGTGCGGCGACCTTGCGCGTTGCAACGGGGCGGATTCATGTCCGCTGCCGGGCGTGGCGGCCGTCGCCATGCAGCAGGGAATTTATGCAGCCGATACGATTATGAAAGAGCTGGCCGGAAAGCCTCGCTCGCCCTTCAAGTATCGCGACAAAGGGAAGATGGCGGCCATCGGTCATGCGCGAGCGGTGTGTGAAATGGGCCGCATCAAAATTTCAGGCCGTCTTGCGTGGTGGTTCTGGCTCCTCGTGCATATCTACTATCTCAGTGGTTTTCGCAATCGGCTCTCCGTATTGCTGCAGTGGGGATGGTCCTACCTCACTTTTAGCCGCGGCGCGCGCTTGATCGTTGGTAAAGAATGGCGATCGTATGGTGGCGCAGTGCGGAACGGGACGCTGCAGGATTGAAACTTGAGCCGTTTGTTGAGGAACTTCATTCTAGATAAATGGTTAGAGTTATAACCTATGAATGAGTCACTGCCGATCGTATTGGTGCCGGGACTGTTTTGTACGGCGCGTTTGTTCACGGAGCAAATCCCCGCACTCTGGAAGTTCGGCCCCGTGACCGTCGCGGATCATTCGCGTGACGAGAATATGAAGGCGATCGCAACACGCATCTTGGTAAACGCTCCGCCGCGCTTTGCGTTGGCGGGTCTGTCGATGGGCGGCTACGTTGCATTTGAGATCGTGCGTCAAGCGCCTACGCGCGTCGCCAAGCTTGCGCTGCTCGACACGAGCGCGCGTCCGGATACGCCGGAGCAAACCCAAGTTCGTCGACAGCAAATCGATCTCGCCGCTGCGGGTCAGTTCGGGAAGATCGTTGCAGCAGCACTTCCTAACCTTGTCTATGAAAAAGACGACTCCGTTTACGCGGTCATTCGACAGATGGCCGCCGATACCGGGGCCGACGGTTTCATTCGTCAACAGCAAGCCATCATCGACCGTGCGGATTCAAGACCTTTGTTGCCGAACATCCGCTGTCCGACGTTGGTACTGGTTGGTGAACAAGACAAACTCATTCCACCGGATCGATCGAAGGAAATGGCCGACGGCATTGCAGGATCGCGCTATGTAACGATTCCCGACTGCGGGCACATTGCGACGCTCGAACAGCCGGAAGCGACGACGCGTGCGCTGCTGGAGTGGCTATCGCTCTAACATGCCCTTGCGTACGATGTGCGCGGCCGTCATTTTCGGCACTCTCATGCCATTCTCCATACGGAGAGAACGGCGGAGAGAACGGGCATGCGCAAATCGACGCGAACGTCAGGCAAGGCGGGTAAGTATGATCGAGCGGAGCTGGAGATTTTCCGCGGCGGAACGTTAGCGGAAAGCGCCATTCGCCGACAGTCGTCCGACATTAAAAAGCGGATCTCGGCCGAGTTCGACGAAGAGAACGCGCTGTGGCAACGGGCCGCGAAATTGTCGGGTCAGGTATTGGCTCCCATTTACGAAGGCGAAGAATCCGAGCAAGCGGTCGAAGGATTGTTCAAGGTCACCGACCGCTTGGCCAAGCGAAAATTGGTGAAGCCGGCGCCGCTTCGTGCATTTCCGGATGTATGGGGTCAATACACCCTTAAGTTCACGCCGCCTTACACCAGCTTAGGCGGCGTGGCCGGGGGGCAAGTGAGTTCGGTAACCGGAAGCCCGACTATTGTCGCCACTGGGGTCGACAGTCTCGGGCAGATGACCTGCAGCGTCGACACGAATCAACAAGGGCCGAGTTCGGGAACCGCTTCGAATGTGATGGGCATTCATTTCAAGCCCCTGTTTAAGGAGGCTACGGCGCGAATTTCCTTCGATTCGCAATTCGCGTTTTCCTTCTACGTCAATTCCATTCGCAACAAGATTGCGAATGCCAGAGCGCAAGGGCTCATTCAACTTTTTCAATTCGATACGGGTTTCGTGCAACCGTCGTTGCGGCGGGGCGCTTTCATCGGCTTCAATGAAAGCGCGCAAAATGAGTTGAATTTCAACGTGCATTCCGAAGTCGGCCCGACGTGGTCTCTCGATGCGTCGGTGAGTTCGGACCACTTCTACTTTGTCGTCGTTTCGTTGACCTGTTCGGCGCGCGGCGAAGGGTGGCCCGGCAGTCTTGCGGGCGCTAAAGTCATGGTGACCATGCCCTCCATTACCGTCACGGTGACGGGTAAGCCGATTTTTCAACCGTAGCTATTAAAAAGAAAATGCAGCCTTCGCGTATACGCTGCGTTCGACCTCGGTCGGCATTCCCGTGGAGGAAAACGCGAAGTCCTGCTCGAAATGGTGATTGTCGAGCAAGTTCTGGCCCACCAGCGACAATTCCCAATTTTGGGTTGGCCTCCATGCTACGGCCAAATCGAGTTCGATGTATGGAGAATAGTTGCGCACTTTCGCTTTCAATGCATCGACATAGCGAAGCGTCGCATCCGCTTCGACGTCGTTCGATAGATTGAATGCAGAGCGCAAACTCGCTTGGTGATGTGGGGTCAGCCCTTCGGTAAAATTGAGTATCCCTCGATTGGCGGTGCTGTCGGTTTCAAGATCGAGCTGCATCTTGAGGTAGGTATAGCTCAAATCCAAACGCCATTGCGAGGTGGGTTCGAAGCGCATCGCAAGTTCGGCGCCGTAGGTCACACCGTTCATTTTATTGAGGAGTAAACCACCGGCTTCATTGGCGCGCAGATCCCAATAGTCGTTGTAGAACACGGCGATGTCATACCAAAGCTTCGACGCAACCAATTGACGTTGACCGGCTTCGTACGCTCGTACATGCTCGGCGCCGAATCGCTCGCCAAGGCGTATGGTATTGAAGAACGTGAGATCCGATTCGAGTCGTGATGGCGTCCTCGCTGCTTCGGATATCGCCAGCCAGAGGGTGCGTTCGGTGTCCGGCGTCCAGGAAAGGCGCAGATTGGGCAGCCAATCCGAGTCGGCGTAGTCCGTGCTTTCGAACTTCAATCCCACGATGAGATGCAGCCGGTCCGCAATAAGTCCGATCGTGTCTTGAGCAAACATCGTTTTGACTTCGTCGGTGCGCCGCGGCGGCAGGACATCGACGAAGCCTGGGAAGGCGGTCAGCGTATTGTCGCGCATGCGTCGGTATCCCGCGCCCCATACCACCGAGTGACGGTCGAAGAGCTGCAGGCTTTGCTGAGCTTCTGCGTCGTACGTCGTGCGGCGTTGATCGAAGCCGAAGCTTTCGTACGTCACATGATCGTAGTAGAGCTGTAATTGAATCGCGTTGGTCGGCGAGAGGCTTTTGTTCCAACGCCCGAGCAGATTTTTGCCTTCGTGTTCGACATCCTGCACGAGCGTCGGGTCTTCGCGTATTCCCGTCGTCGCGTCGTAGAAGTCGCCCGATACGCGCAGGTTGTCGGTCGCCGAGGTCGTTAAGTCCCATCGAAATCCGCCGCGCATCATGCGTGCTGCATCGTGAGGGGGCGCGACGTCCGAATAGCCGGTGTTGTGTCCGTAGGTCTTCACGTAGGCGCGCACGGCCTGGTTGTCGGCCGGTTCGAAACCATAACGCGCCGACGCCGTGTAACGTTCTTCGTTGCCGACGCTGGCGGTGACCAACCCTCCGAGCGTATCGCGCGAATTCTTGGTGATGATATTGATGACGCCGTTAAAGGCATTGGCTCCCCAGAGGGTTCCGCCCGGGCCGCGGATGACTTCGATGCGATCGACGTTTTCGAGCATCGCATCCTGCGATTCCCACAGCACGCCGGAGAATAGTTGATCGTAAACCGAGCGCCCGTCCATTAACACCAGTAGCTTGTTCGCTTCGCGCGAATTGAACCCGCGCATGCTCACCGCCCACTTATTCGCGTCGACGCGCGCCACTTGCACGCCGGGCACAAGACGCAGTGCTTCCGGAATGCTGGTGGCCCGCGACCGTCGAATGTCCTCGGCGGTGACGACGAAGATGGCGCTGGCCACGCTCTGCGTGGGTTCAAGACGTCGCGAAGCGCTATACACTTCGACGTTCATCAGTTCTTCGAGGGAAAGTCGTTTGATGTCTTGAACGCTCGGTGCAGCGAGCGCGGCATAGCCGGCGGTCAAGAAAAACAATGCGACTGCGCTACGGATAGCGAACGCGTTTCGCGTTCTGGGTGCCGACGCCGGGGGAGTGTCCATCATCCGCAACCTCGCAATTTCTCCCTCGCTGGTCGATCGAGTGGCGAGGGCGCATCCTATCCATCCTCTGCGATACGAGTTGCTTTTCCTATCAGGCAAGACCGCAATTACCGGAATTCCCTACTCGCAGATTCGGCCCGCAGATTTCGCACGCATCTCTGGCATTGCTCTTGTTCGTCACGTCATAATTCTCGCCACCGCATGCGTGCAACTTCCATCATCGCCCTCGCCGTTACGCTTTTGAGCGCCTGCAACCTCGAGCAGCACGAGGCCATCAACATTGCCGTTTATCCGAGCATGAAGATTTGCATGATCAAGGACACGCCGCTCGACTGCGCGAAACTCGGCGTATATCTACGCGATACTCTCAAGGCCAAAGCAGGCCGCGACATCACGGTTTCCTACGCCGGCACCGAAACGGTGGAAAAAGGCGATACCAGCATCGAGCAAATCGCGGCGTTGATAAAAGCCTCGGGCTATACGAACGTGCGCGCGATACGGTATGAAATGAAGTGAGACTTCTTCTCGTTATCCGTAAATCTGCTCATTAGTCCCTCCGTATCATTGCGGCACTGAGGACAGAGTCGCAACAATCAAAGCCATTCTCAACGTGTTGGTCACTATTGTCGTTGGCCGAATTATAGAGAGGACGATGGCATGATAGGGGTTCGGTGCAAGTCGCTGGTTGTTGTGCTTGGCATGATGCTAGGGAACTTTTCGTTTCCTGCGTTTGCGGCCAACACTTTCAAAGGCAAGACCGTCTTCGTCGTCAATGACAAGGAGTTCACCACTGCGGCGGCCGCGTGCGGCGAGGTGGCTCGTGGTCGGCAGGGGTACTCCGTTTCAGGCTCGAAAGACGCCGGCGATCTCTGGCTGTGGTGCGAGCTGACGGATACCGACGGCAACAAAACCGACCAGCACTATGGAGGAGCGAGGGTGCAGTGTCCTGCGCATTCGCAAAACGTGAGCGGTGATCAATGCGAATGCGATGAAGCGTTTGTCGTCGCAGGAGCCGGCTGCAGGCGGGCCAGTGACGGCGGAGCATCGGCGAGTGCGCAAGCAGATGCAGGGGCTGGCGATCAGAGCCATGACCGAAGTGACTCGACGTCATCCAGCGGCCATTCCGAAGACCCTCCAAAATGCCGAACGTTGGGTGCGAAGGGTAATCAAGTCGAATCGGCAGGCGCAAAAATCGAAGGCCGGAAATTCGAAGATCCGTTTACCGGTGAGACCCACGATGTGTCGGCAACGGCGAAATCGTCATCGGCGATGGCAACGTCGATTCGTGCCGACATGGGTGAGGCAGAGGCTTATAGACAAGCATTGCAGCGAGGAGAAATCGGATTGCAAAGACCGATAGGGGCCAATTCCCCGGGAGCGGATTTCATCACCGTAAAACGTGGGGCGAACGGCGATCCGGAAATCATCGTGACGGACGTCAAAACGACCACGACGGGAAGAGCGCCGCCTACGCCTAAGCAATCGCTTCCTAAAGATTGGATCAAGGAAGTGGACGACGCAATCGGAAGACTCTCGCTTGGGGATTCCGACTGCGCAGCGGCTATACAGAAGGTGTACGACACGGGTACATGGAAGAATCAGAAACCGCGGCAGCTGCACGTGAACTATGCGTCGGATTCTTCCTCGGGAGCCGCCACGATTTCCGGATGGTGACCTGGGTGTCGCTTTGCCAAGCGGGCGATCTATAGAGAAAGTAAGAACTGCGCAAGATCGGCGCGCGCTAGCTGAGAGACCGAGTCGTAGAGTTCGATCGTAGTGGGAGATCACTTCGAAGCGAAGACGCCCCGCCGAAGCGGGGCGCTTTGTTATATGACTACGGCTGCACTACCGGCAATGTGGCGGGATTGCCCGTGTTAATGCACTTGGGATGTCCGAATCCTCCAGCGCTGTTGCCGGTGCCGCCGCTAGGATTGGGCGTGATATCGAAGACGATGTTGTCGGGACGAGCCGCATCGCCGGAAACTCCACCCGTGCCGGCCAAGTGATCGAGGCCGAGCGTATTTCTGACACGCCACGCAATGAAATGATCCGCGCACGACGTATCGCCGCTGACTCCCACGCCGCCGACCAGATTCCGTCCGTTGGCATACAGTGCGAGGCCGCCGCCGAAGACGTTCACGCCGCCGATTTTTTCGCCGACCAGCGGATCGTTAGGCCTGCCGTAATTGCTCGACGGTGTGTCATACGCTGCTGCAACGTTCACCGGATTGCTTTCTTGCAAACCGAACAAACTTCCGCCTGGCTGAACGGCGGAGTAAAGATTGGCCGTCGACAATGCAAGTCCGTTGACCGCACCCGAGCCGCCGCTAAACGACGATGTGTCCAAGCTGAATGCATTGGCGGTGTTGGCTTTTTGCGCGGAAATCACGCGGCTTCCCGGCCACTGTGCACCACGGTCCGTTCCCGAGAAAGCCACGGCGCAGACGATACCGTCGCGATCCACGAGCGTTGCCCACATATGAAGATTCAATCCGCTGGTTTCCGCGGCAACGGCGGCATCGAGCGCCGACTTCAACGCGCCGTGCCCAGGCAACGATCTGCATCCGCTTCTGTCGTCGTCGTGTCCGGCCGATGCCCACAAGGGGCACAAACAAATCGCAGCGACAACTCCGAATCGAAAGGAAAGTGTGTGCGTCATAGGAACCTCACGTGTAACTCTAAGTGGAACGGCCACAAACGACCTTCCTCCGATCTGCTGCGTTCGTGAAACGAAACGGAAATCGTCGGAGAGTCGGTGCGGTTGGTTGATTTCGGCTCGATCGTCGATCCGATCATCGATTGATAGTCAATCGTTCGTCGATCGTTCAATGCTAAGGAGCGCGCGGAGTATCAACCTCCGCTCCGTAACCGGCAATAGCCCATTGGTCTTGGCTATCGCTTCATCGATCGCCGCTTGGCCTTAGCGAGCAGCGCTAGTGGCAGAGGCTACTGTCTGATCCTCCTTTATTTCACAATCCTCTGTCGCACTTCGACTTCTTGAAACATGTCTCTTGTAGAAGGGCGAAATGGAGTCAGGTATTAATGGCCCCACTCCCGGTACGCCTAAACCTGCGTCGTCGGACGGTACACGCAACAACGCCGAAGTGTTTAGATATCCTAACTACTTTACCTCCTGTCTCACGACAGATTTGACTAACGGAAATCCTTTGGTTGTAAATCTGACCGATCCTGGAAGCCTATTTGTGGATGGTTATGCGGCACGCACGGTCTCGAATGGGTATGTGCTACCTATGGAGAAGGAACCAATTGGGAGCAGGCTCCAGCGCTTAGTACGTGGGTACCATCTATTGGGAATCCAAATGATTTTCTTTGGAGAGAACATATGTGTAAGTGTGTTGAAGAGTGTAAATGCGGAAAATAGTTGAGGTTCTGGGATGACTAAACGCGACGCGATTGGCTTCGGATTTATTGCCGCATCTGCTGTTCCGGCACTCGCGATTGCTTTGTTGTTCCACTTATCTGACGAACTGAGCGTCCGTTCTTTTCTCGGAACGTTTTTTATTGCCTATTTGTATTCTGCGGGAGCGGCTTGCTGTTTAGGCGTTCCACTATTTTTAGCAATGAATCGACTCCGCATAGTGACTTGGTGGTCGACTTTAATAGCAGGAATTGTTATTGGAGTCGCAACGGCATTGATTATTCAATTTCCGAGCACTCTATCTGTCCGTAGCATCTTGCTAAATGGTTCTTATGGAGTAGCTTCTGCCACGGTGTTTTGGTCCATTTACCGATTGGGACGTTAAGTGGTTCCTACGCGTTTAATAGTAGCCGAGAGGAATGGTGTCGGCCTTTCCCTTCCCGGCAGTTGTGCCGCTAGCTTCTTAATCAGCGCGTGGCACTGCGCTGCTTGATCGCTTCGGCCTCAATGAACGTATCAATGAGCGAGAGCAAAGCACCCCTCGCTATGTTAGAGGGGCTTTCAACTATCGAGCGCCGCGAAATCGGTTATGCCGTCCGGATATGCAGCGGGCATGGCAATCCAGTTTATCGAAATGGCGATTGCATCAGCCCCACGGGTAAAACGTTAATCGCCAATAAATTACCAAGTCACAGTGACCACGATCGAATCGTTATAGCTGCCTGGCAAGACGTCTTGCTGCGCGGGCATGCGTGCATACTCGGTATGAGTGGCGGTGTTCGTGCCGTTATTCCCGAGTCCGTGACCGAGCCCGAGTGAGCCTGCAACTACGGATGTTCCGCTGCTCCCATCGCCCCAAATGATCGAACGCGCGTTGTCCGCATACAGGTTGTAGTTCAGCGTCGAGGGTCCGCTTATCATCGTACGCACAGCGAACGACGCGCTTGAGCCCGCCGTTAGACCCAGCGTGTAGGGGACGGTCACTGTTTCGGGGCGAGTGAGCGAGCAGGTTACCGACACGGTCGCTGTCGAATCGAGCGCGAAAGCGTTGAACGGATTGTAGATGCCGAACGCAACTGCGCTGCTCGTGACCGAACAGTTGACCGCCGCGCGAACATCGCTCCCATACCAGAGCGTGGCAATAGACGTAGCAAGCGCAAGGCACATTCGCCGTCTGGAGTTCACGACAGGTTCACGCCCACAGCGAAGCTGTGTATGCATCCTCCTTATAACGCGGGTTTAAATAGGTCCTAGGTTACGATCCGAGGTCTAAACTAACGCACCAATATCATGAAACTAAATCGAAATCGGGAGGGCCCATCGATTAACAGTTTTCGATTCGATGCCCTGTGTTATCGCCAAATTGATCCAGGGTCGCGACGCAGTTCTCACTCTATTTGCGGCGGCTTCGTGTCGGCAGCCTTGCTCTATTGACAGATTCTGCCGGTTGCGTGATGGTTCGACCCCAGCGGATGATTTGACGAAAATAAGGCTAAAGATCGGAGAATTCGTCCAGTCGGCCGAGCGCTTACAAGAGTCTGAGCTGCCTGTCGGTAGTCATCTAACCTAAGCGACAAACATTTTCTCGACGACGGTTGAGCTGATGGCCATTTTCGGTAGTCGTGAAATATGAGTCGGGCCTATGAGCTCTGCGACGGAAGTTAAAGGAAAATCATGAAGAACAAATCTAGATCCAACCGTCTCTTGGCTTCTGCAATTTCGCGTGTCGCTTTTCTTGATAAGAACGAATGGTTGCGTTGGATAGTGGACACGCCTTTTCGGAACGCTAGTGCATGGCTGTCGGCCGTAGTGTTCGCGCTTGTGGGTTGTTGGGGAGTGTCCGCGGCGCAGTCCGTTTCTTCGGTCGAAGCACAGCCGCCTATGCTGGATTTCGGCTATCCCTGTAACAATCCCCTCGACTCCGTGGAGAATTCGCGAACTTCTCAGAAGGGACCGGGCATTTCATTTCCAAGCTATCGCCGCGATCGTCCGCCGGTCCGGCCGCCTTATCCTCCCTTTGCCCAGCGTTCCAATCAGGAGGGTACCGTCCTTTTAAAGATCTACGTGACGGATGAAGGGCGCGTCGGCCGAGTGGAGGTGGCCAAAACAAGCGGCTGGCCGCTGCTCGATAATGCGGCCATGGAAGGCGTGCGCGATTGGCTGGTGAAGCCCGGTGAAAAATACAACAAGCCTGTCTGCATGTGGGCAGAAGTGCCCGTCTCCTTTAGATTGGAAACGTATTCCTCCGACGAGTTGCGCGCCGCCAAAATTACGCCCGGTGCGGAGATGCTTTCCAAGCACATCATCGGCGAGTCCATGGGCCAATATCTGTTGCAGAAAATGGGCGAGGATGAGGACGAGGTGACCGTGGAGGCAATGCGGAAAGTTTTTTCGGCGCTCACTGCTCAGCCGTCTTGGCGCGGTATTTCGCACGACGTAGCGGCGATTTTATCGATCGAAATGGAACCGGAAGAAATTGCGGAATTGAACGAATATTTTTCCAAGCCCGTTATGCAGAAGTATTTCAGCGTTGCGCCCAAGTTCATGTCGAACGTTCGAAATAGCCAGCGCGTGATGGCGGACGTCATCCAGTGCGTCGGCAACGAAATGGGCGCATTCGCACGAAAGAACGTTGCGATTAACGTTTCCGAGGAAGCGCTGCCCAAGGCAATGCTTGAGCGCATACCGCGCCTCGTGGAGGCATTCACCTCGTTTTGCATTTGTTCCACCAAATCGAAGCAGGATCCGACGAAGCCGCTCGATTGCGGCAAAAGGCCGGAGCTGAAATGGTGACCTTCGCGAACGATGGGCGTCGATTCCGGAGCAGCAAGTAAGGAGCTGCCGATCGGTCCGCCGCGTTTCACGGCCGACCTCAAACTTCCGCAGTGCTCACCGAAGCGTTACAGAATGCGTATGAGCGAATGCAGTTGCGTGACAGGTAAGGGCGCGTCGAGAGCGGGGGGATTTCGTTCCGTGCGCAGGACTACTTGCAACTGGGCAATATCCGGATAAGCTCGCCCCACCATGAGCGTCCCAGCTGCCCACCTTGCTACGGCTCCCGAGGAGTTGTTTCTTGCTCGTCTTGCGGAGCAAGGGCGACTATCCGCTGTGTCTGCAGAGCGTGTCCGCCGCGTGCAGGCGGAAACCCTGGACCGCCTCGCCTCTGTGCTACTTAAGTTGGGCATGTTTTCCGAGGAAGATTTAGCCGCAGAGCTATCCGCGTTCAGCGCTCTTGAGCGCATCGCAGGCGATCAGGTCGTCACGGCAAAGGTTCCGGAGTCTAGCGACATCAGTATTGCTTTCCTTCGCGCCCACGAGTTGGTGCCCACTGTCGATGCGGCCGGTGATTTGTGTGCAGTGTGCTGGGATCCGCTGGATACGTATGCATCGAATGCGCTTGGTTTTGCAGTCGGCCGGCCGCTGGCCATTCGCGTCGCGAAACGTGCCCAAGTGCTTGCAGCGTTGGAAACGCTGACGCCGACCTACGGCGCGAACGATGCGCTCGATTTAGCGGCGAATCGCAATTTCGAAGACGAAGAAATCGACCGATTGAAAGACTTGGCGAGCGAAGCACCTGTTATCCGGTTCGTGCAGCGAACGATCGACGAAGCCGTCAGGCTGAAAGCATCGGATATTCATATCGAACCGTCCGAATCCGCCATGCATATTCGCTTTCGCATGGACGGCATGCTCCGGGAAATGGAAACTCAATCGCGCGATATGGGACTGTCCGCCGTTTCACGAATCAAAGTCATGGCGGCGCTCAACATCGCCGAACGCCGCTTGCCGCAAGACGGCCGCATCCGCGTGACGGTGCAAGGGAAAGAAATCGATTTTCGCGTCGCCACTTCTCCCACGCTGCACGGCGAGAGCGTGGTGCTGCGTATTCTCGATCGCCAAGACGTCGCGCTCGACCTCGATGCGCTCGGTTTCGATACTGGGCTTACGGCGACATTGCGCTCTGCCATCTCGCGCCCCTACGGAATTATTCTCGTCACGGGCCCGACCGGCAGCGGGAAGACGACAACGCTGTATGCCTCGCTGAAGGAGATCAACACGCCCGACAAGAAAATACTCACCGTGGAAGATCCGGTGGAGTACGTTCTGCAAGGCGTCAACCAAGTTCCGATCAAGCCGCAAATCGGGCTTACGTTTGCGAACGCATTGCGCGCTTTTCTGCGTCAAGACCCCGACGTTCTGATGGTGGGGGAAATTCGCGACCGCGAAACCGCCGAAATTGCGATCCAGGCTGCGCTCACCGGGCATCTTTTATTTTCGACGCTGCATACCAACAGCGCATCGGCGGCGATTGCGCGACTGCTCGACATGGGAATCGACGACTATCTACTCACGTCGACCTTGCATATCGTCGTCGGCCAGCGCCTGGTCCGTAAGTTATGCATGCACTGCCGCGAACCCTACCGGCCTTCCGAAGAAGTGCGTGCGCGGTTCGTTCACGATCCAACCCAGCCGTTAACGTGGTATCGCGCCGTCGGTTGCGTAGAGTGTCGGGGTCTGGGTTACCGAGGCCGCACCACGCTCATCGAAATTTTGCCGATGTCGGATGCCATTCGCGCCAAGGTGCTTGTGCGCGCGGATGCTCATGCCATCGAGCAGGTGGCCGTCGGCGAAGGGATGCGCACGTTATTCATGCACGGCGTAGAGCGCATTTCGGCGGGCGTGACGACGCTTGAAGAAGTGCTGCGAGTGACGAGCAGGCAGTAAGGCTATAGGCAAGCTCCATGAAAATGGAGCCGCGGTTAAAGGCAACAGATATTCGTGGCGCGATTCATTTATAAAGCCGTCGATGCGAGCGGTATGGGCCAATCCGGCGAACTCGAATGCGCGAGCCGCTTGAATGCCTGGGATGAGCTGCAACGGAAGGGGTTGATCCCGATAGAGTTGGCCGAAGCGAACGATGGCTCGTCGCCGGCGTTGGGCGTGTCGGGCCAGATTCGCAAATTAACTCATGCATTAAATGACGAATTTCGGCAGCGGAACGGCATCGGTCCGCGGCAGCTCGTCACGATCACGCAATCGTTGGCGGCGCTGCTCAATGCGGGATTGACGATCGATCGCGCGCTTGCGATCGCCGCGCAGCTCAGTGAAACGGCCAGCGTCGGGGCCCATTTGACGAGCCTTGCAAAAGCGGTTCGCTCCGGCCAGTCGTTCTCCGCGGCGCTCGCATCGAGCGGTATTGCGCTTCCCGCGTACTACCGCGGCATGATTCAGGCCGGTGAGTTGGGCGGAAGCCTGGCACAAACGATGACACGGCTCGGCGAACTCGTGCGCCGGCAACTCGATGTCCGCGAACGCATTCGGTCCGCTCTTATTTATCCGGCGCTCCTCGCCGGCGTGGTGCTCTTCACGTTGATTTTGCTAGTTGCATTCGTCCTCCCACGGTTTGAAGCGCTATTCGCCGAATCGGATGTGCCGCTTCCTTGGTCGACGCGAGCGGTATTGGCCATCGGGCATTTCACTTCCGATTTTTGGTGGTTGCTTCTGATCGGCGCGATAGCCGTGGCAGGCGGATTTGTTGTGTACGTGCGTAGTCCCGCAGGACGAAGGCGTCTCGACCGTTGGTTGTTGACTTCCCGATGGACACTCGGATTTCCTGCCGCGATCAATTCGGCGAGAATGCTGCAGACGCTGAGCACGATGATCGCCAACGGCGTGCCGCTCGCCAATGGGCTGCGCATCGCGCGCGATACGCTGTCGAATACCATTCTCAGAGAGGCGATCGACGAAGTGGCGCAACGGGTGAAGGCGGGCGAAAGCATGTCCGCCGCGCTGGCTGCCGTGGCAGTATTTCCTCAACACGCAGTGCAGCTTGCAAGGGTGGGGGAAGAAACCGGAAGATTGGAAACGATGCTGCAGGAAGCCGCGTCGATCCTGGATGAAGACAGCCGGCGCAGCCTTGAGCGATGGCTGACATTGATGGCTCCGGTCATTACGATCGTAATGGGGGCATTGATCGCGGGATTGATCGGCTCGGTCCTAATTGGGCTGCTGAGCATTAACGAACTTGCTTTCTGATGCGTATCGACTTGTTAGGCTCCAAATGTTGTACCGAATCGACCATAGAACAACGAGAACGCTCGATCGCCGCGCGTCATATCGAACTAGCGTGCCACTCCGAACTATTGCAAATGGCTTTACGCTCATCGAATTGATGGTGGTGCTGCTCATTCTTGCGATGCTGACCACTATCGCCGCGCCGCGAGTGACGAAATACCTGCGCAAGGCCAAAACCGAAACGGCGAAAATTCAAGTCGAAGCGCTAAGCGGCGCCGTCGAAGCGTTTCATTTGGACATAGGTCGGTTTCCTTCCAACGCCGAGGGGCTGCAGGCACTGATCACCACGCCTGCCGAGGCGGCTAAATGGGACGGACCTTATATAAAAAAGAAAGATAGTTTGACCGATCCCTGGGGCCATTCTTATCTCTATAGGATTCCGGGACAGCATGGCGAGTACGATATTTACTCCTTGGGCGCGGATGCCAAAGAAGGCGGTGAGGGTGATGACCAGGACATCGGCAATTGGTGAGCGAGGAGTCTCGCTTCGCTCGGTAAGGGGCGGGCAAAAACTCACGTGCGGATTCACGCTCACGGAATTGCTGGTTGCGTTCGCCATCGCGGCACTTCTTCTTGCAACCATGCCGTTCGCGCTAAATCGCGTAGTGCCGGGATATCGATTTCGTGTCGCGGCCGATCAACTCATGGCAGATCTGCGGTCAGCTCGAAATCGAGCCATATCGCAAGGACAAGTGGTTACGCTCCTCTGCGAAGAATCCGGTTACGCCGTTGAATCCGGCGAACGAATAGTCAAGGCAGCATCTTTGTCTACACGAATAGCCGTGGCCTGCTCGGGGCTGGCGACTCACGGAAAAGTCGACCGCATTGTCCTGTATCCGGACGGCAGCACGATGGGGGCTCTGCTTTCGATAACCGACGGAACGAGAACGGCGCTTGTTGAGCTGAGTTCGTTGACCGGCCGTGCACGACTGATCCGCTAACGCCATGCGCTCTGCAAAAGGATTTACGCTGCTGGAGGTCGTCGTTGCCATGGCCGTTTTGGCGCTGCTGTTGGGTACGGTCTACGAGTCTTTTGGCTGGGGCTTGCGCCGCAGCGAGGTCGTGCAAAAAAAAGAAAAGGCTTGGCTGAACGCGCAGTCGCTGCTGGCCGCGTTACGAGTCGAGAAGGAGTTTTCACCGGGTATTCGCGAAAGCGATACGGATGCCGTCCCTAAATGGCGCGTGGAAATCCGCAATCGGAAAGAGGAGCTGGGCGGCGCGAGCGCTTTCATGCCGGTGGACGTTATCGTGACCGTTCCGTGGGGGCCGAAATCGAAGGAATTTATCGAGCTTAAGAGCGTCGAGCTTGCGAGTCGGCCGCGATGAAATCGCACGGTGCTCTGCGGGGATTCACGCTGGTTGAGATGGTGGTGGCGCTGGCGTTGATGTCGTTAATTGCGGTAGCTCTCTTTGGAAGCGTTCGGTTCGCACAGCGTACCTATGGAAAAATCGAACGAGCCGACGCGGATATCGAAGAATTAACGTCAAGCCAGCGCTTGCTGCGCCGGCTGCTTGAGTCGGCCTATCCTTATCAAACAGACCCAGCCGTCGTCGGAGCGGCGCGCAGCGTGGAGGGTAGAAAGAACGAACTTGCTTTTTCTGCGCCACTTGGTCAGAGCAATGGGGACGCTGGTTTGGCGCGCTACTCGATCGTGGCGCGGCCGAATGCGAGCGCATCCACCTTCGATTTGGTGACGCGCTGGTGGCTCGACCGAAACGGCTTGCCGACCGCAAGTGCGACGTCCATCCGCGAAGAAATATTATTGTCCAATGTCGAATCGGTGGAATGGGCCTATTTGCAGAGGCCGGAGAGCGGAATCGGCGGGTTATCCGGGAGAAATAACGTCTGGCTTGACGAGTGGCTAGAACATGACACACTGCCGGCCGCGATCCGCCTACGTATAAAGTATTCAAGCCGGGACGCGCGCAGTTGGCCGGATTTGATCGTGGCTCCGCGCATCACCGACGACGCGAATTGCGAATTCGATGTGGTCGCGCAGAATTGTAGGAAGGTGTTTTAGTCGTGTCGCTTAAGCAACGCATCATGCAACGCGCAAGGGTGGCGGGATCGGAGCTCGCCGCGCTGGCTGCATGGTGGCGCCACGAAACAAAAGCGCTGGCACAAGACCTAGTTGATTGCTCCCAACCACACCGATTGCGAGGTGTGACGCTGCTTATCTCCGAATCGGAAGCGCGCGTCACGGCGCGTAAGGCGAACGCTCCGATTGAGGATGTTGCTCTTGTGTACGACGCACAACGGCTCTTGCCTGAATCGCTGCAGGAGTTTTGGCCTCCCGACAGACCGCAGCAGGTGAGATTGGAGATTGGGCTTTCGCCGGACAGCGTGCTGTTGCGACAAATGGCCTTGCCGGCGCTGGCCGATCGCGAGATCGCAAAAATGGTTGAACTGCGTCTGGAGCGAGAGCTTCCTCTGGCGCGGGATCGGCTCTACGTAGATTGGACGATCGTGGAACGCAAGAAAAACCCCAATCAAGCCAATCACAGTCAAACCAGTCACAATCAAGCCAGTCACAATCAAGCCAGTCACGGTCAAGTAGTCGTGGCCATTGGAATCGTAAGGAAGGAATGGCTTGATCGTATATTGACCAGGGTAAGGCAATGGGGATGGAAACCAGTGCGCGTCGGTTTGTGTTCGGCTGTCGGAAGCCTGCAATTTAATTTTCTTGAGACGCTGCAGCATTCCCGCGCGACCACGAATAGCCGATTACATCCGCTTATGACGTTAAGCGCCTCGCTGGTAGTGGCGCTAGCTGTGGTGCTTGGCGGTCAGTGGATCTATGAGCGCGCACGGTTGTCCAAGGCGCTGAACGTCGCGCAATTGCAGTTGCAGACCCATGCCAAGCAACGCAGGAAACTTGAGCGAGAAAGCGAACCGCTAATGCGCTTAAAAGCACTAATGAAAAAGCCATCTACCGCACAAGTCCTCATCGACCTCACCGAATCGCTTCCCTCCGACACTTGGGTGTCGGACCTCGAAATTCAAAGGGCCACGGACAACCAGGCGACGATTCGTCTTGTAGGCTACGCACCGAGCGCCGTGGGGTTGGTCAATCTGATCGAAAGCAAGGAACAATTTGCCGGCGTTGAATTGATTTCCTCTGCCGTGGGGTTCGGTTCGCAAGGGGAGAGGGTCGAACTCTCGGCAAAGTGGGCGCCTCCGGCGACGGACCATGTCGCGATTGCGGGGCTGCAATGACGCTGCTTGCTGAACAGTGCGAATCCATGTCGGTCGCGAAGCGCCGTTTACTGGTGGTGGGCTCGATTCCTTTTTTAGCCATGGCGTTTTGGGCTCTCATTGTGTGGCCGGCGATGGCGGCCTATCGAGCGCAAGTTTCCTGGCGTCAAGAGACAGCATCGACTCTTGCACAAGCGCACGGTTCCAAGGATGACGTCGATATGCAAACGCAGCAGCTCGCGTCGCTACCCGCGGCGCCGCTATGGAATAAATTTTACAAGGTGAGCAAGGCCGGTACAGGCGGTCCGATGCTCCAGACAGACGTAAGTTCGATGCTAAATCTGCTGCAGATCAGCGTTCAGTCGCTGACGCCTCTGCGTACCGCCGAGGTTAACGGACTGAACAGCATCGGCTTGCGTGTGACGGCGTCGATGAGCGTTGACCAGCTTAAAAAGCTTTTCGTCAAAATTGGGGATAATGCCCGCTATCTCTACGTCGATCGCTTGCGAATCAATGCCCCGCCTTCGCAACTGCCCGACCAGAATGCGACGCTGACTGTGGTGATCGAAATCTATGGCGTTGAATATGTGCTCAACGCGAGCCCGACGCCGTCAAGAAGCGAGGCGCCTACGCCGGGTGCCGTATCATGAAGTTATCTGAGGCATTGCGCGTTTCCAGAAGCAATCCGAGCGCGCTTCTCTTAGTCGGCGTGAATATGACCTTGGCAGTGCTGCTGGCGATTACGCTGTTCAGCGGAACCGAGGTCGACTCGTTGCTTGCTACGCCCGATCAAAAAATATCGTCCGCGCTGATTGATTGGCAGCCTCCGCCGTCTGCGGCCGTCAATTTCGATGTCATTCAATCGCAGCCCCTGTTTCACTCTTCGCGAATGTTTTACGTTCCCCCGGATCCAGCCGCAGGCCTCACGATGACGCCGCCGCCGGACTATAGGGTCGCCGGGGCAATGGCTTTGCCTAATAAACCTGTCACCGTGTTCCTGGTGCATAACCAATCCTCGGAACGCGCCAAAGTTCAGAAAGGCGACGTTTTGGAAGGGTGGGCTGTGGAAGAGGCCAGCAATAAACTCGTGGTGTTATCGATGAATGGACGGCGAGCAGAACTTACTGCCGGTAAACCATCTGGAGTGTCTACGCCAGTTGCACAATCCTCGGCCGTTCCTGCAGTCGGGGCAGTGGCGGGGGCGCAGACAGGGTTGCAGAAGGTTTCGTTGGCATCCACGACCAATGCTGGGAGCACTGCCGGTGATTCGCAAGGCGGCGTGCGTATATTGTCCGGCGGATCGTCACGAGCATTCTCCGCCTCAACCTCGAATGCAGCGCCGAAACCATCTCCTGAAGACATCGGCGTGCGCCTCTATAGACCTCCGCCAACACAATAATGGTTGGATTCAAGTACGACGAAATTGTCAGTTGGCATTGCGCGAAGATCAAAATCAAATGAACAGAACGGATGATGGCTACGCGCCAGCGGGCGCTCTATTTGTTGTGGCACGTGGCGTTGCAAGGACTGCGGCATGGCTGGCGTTGTCGGTGAGTGTCGTTTCTTGCGCTAACGTGCCTAAATCGGCTGAGAAGACACTCCCTGCCGAGGAGAGAAGCGCAGTGCTGCAGGCGGCGATACCTAGCGTCGCTAGTCAGAATGAACCTTCCCAGTCTCATCAACCCGTTATCGTGCAGGGCAGCGGTAAATTATTTGAACCGCCAGCCGAGCCGTCGCCCAAGCCGACCCCGTCAGCAGGCGATGGATTTCAAATCAGCTTTGTCGATACCGATATCAACACGGTGATCAGTTCGGTCATCGGCGAGGGACTGGGCAAATCGTTTCTGGTCGATCCTCAAGTGAAAGGAACGATGACGCTGCAGGCGACGCGCGCGCTGTCTCGCCAGGAAGTGCTGCCTGCATTGGAAGCGGCGCTTGCCCTCTATGGCATTGCGCTCGTCGATGTCGGCGGCGTTTATCACGTGGTGCCTTCGAAGGAGGCGTCGCGTCGAGTGACGGGCTTGCGAACCCCTGGAGTCGCCGACCACGCGGGATACGCGATTCAAATTGCCCCGATCAAGTACATCAGCGCCGTCGAGATGGAAAAAATTCTCCAGCCATTCGCCCACGATGGCGGTATTTTGCGAGTGGACGAAAACCGCAACCTGCTGCTGCTGGCGGGAACGAGCCAGCAGTTAGCGACGATGCTGGAAGTCATTCGCACCTTCGATGTCGATTGGCTCGCCGGCATGTCCTTCGGGCTTTTTCCCGTCGAGTATGTCGACGTCAAGACATTGTCCGACGAACTGGAATCGCTGTTCGTGAGTTCGAAGAGTCCGCTTGGCAACGTCGTGCGGCTCGTTCCGATGTCGCGTCTCAATTCTTTGATGGTGATTACGCACGAAGCCAACTATTTAAGGGAAGTGGAGACATGGATTAAGCGCTTGGACGTAGGTGTCGCCACGCCCGGCCGCCGCATCTACGTGTACGACGTGCAGAACGGTAAGGCCGATGATTTGGCTAGCTCGCTCAACAAGATCATGTCGCTGTCCGAAGACGTGTCTTCCTCCTTGGAAGCGCCGTCGACGCAGTCGGGATTTGGGATGAATGGTCTTGGAAGCGGTCTTGGAGGTGGATTGGGAGGTGGATTGGGAAGCGGCATGGGCGGCGGAGGAATCGGGCAAACTCTGTCGCAGCCAGCGCGGTCATCGATGGCCGCACGATCTACTCCGGCAACGACGGTTTCGAATGGAACACCGGGCGGACTTAAGATCGTTCCGAATCCCGAGAACAATGCGCTCCTGATTTATGCGACGCCGAACGAATTCTCGGTCATCGAAACCGCGCTGAAGCGCCTCGATGTCATGCCTATTCAAGTCATGCTCGAAGCGTCGCT
>CAZQYC010000044.1:0-32444 GCA_964597495.1 uncultured Steroidobacteraceae bacterium
AAACCGATCCATTTTCGCAAGCGCTGGAAACAAGCGCGTCCACACTCCGACGATGGAGATCGTTGCTACGCCACCGATCACAACGGCGCGGACGGCGCCGACCCAACTTGCCAGCAGGCCGGACTCGAATTCGCCCAATTCGTTCGATGCGCCGATCATCACGGCGCTTACTGCATTGACTCGGCCGCGAATCTCGTCGGGTGTTTCCAGCTGTACCAGCAAGTTGCGAACGTACACGCTCACCATGTCGCTGGCGCCGACGGCTCCGAGCGCCAACAACGCGACCGCAAAATACTCGGTGATACCGAACACGATGGTTGCGAGACCGAAGATAGCGACGCTGCCGAGAATCCAGCGCCCCACATGGCGGGAAATGGGATAGAACGCCAGCAAGAGCGCACATGCAGAGGCGCCAATGCCAGGTGCGGCACGCAACCAGCCGAGCCCATCGGGACCGACGTGCAAGATATCGCTTGCATAGACGGGCAGGAGTGCCGTCGCGCCGCCGAATAGAACCGCGAATAGATCCAACGTCATCGCACCGAGCATGGTCGGTTTCGATCTTAGGAAGCGCAACCCCGCGAGCACCGTGTACCAGGTGGTTGGCTCCTGTTCCTTAATGGTCTGCCCGCCGCCACGAATCAGAAGCAGCGTCAGAACGGCGATGAACAAGAGTGCCGCGCACACCGTGTACACCACGATCGGACCCAACAGGTATAGCAACCCACCGATTGCCGGACCGACGACAAAGGCGATTTGACTCACGGTCACATTCAACCCGACGGCGCTTTTCAAATCAGCCGACGACACCAGGCCGGGCACCAACGCCTGCATCGAGGGAATATAGAAAGCGCGCGAGGCGCCAAAAAGCGTCATGATCGCAAACACCGGCCATGCCGCCGGCAACCCTCGTACGCTCAGCGCCAAAAGGGCGACCACGCAGAGAACTTGCGTCAGTACGCACAGCGTTGCAATGCGGCGGCGATCGAATCGATCCGCAACATGCCCAGCCGGCAAGACAAGAACGACGAACGGCAAGAATTGCGAAAGACCCACCCAGCCGAGGTCGAGCGGCGAGCGTGTCGTTTCGTACACCTGCCAACCGACCGCGACGGCTTGCATGCGAATCGCGATCGACGACAGCGTGCGCGCCGTTAGAAACAGCAAATAGTCGCGATTAGAGAGGATCGACCAGCGCGCTGCGAGCTTTGGTGCGGATTCGTTCACGACTTGTTCGAGTGGGTTACGCTGCTTACGACACGTTTGCCGGCGACCTTAAGCTTTTTAAGCCACAGCCGCGCCCATGCAAATTCCAACGCGAGGACGCCGAGACCTGCCGGTATGACGATAAACGCCGGGCCCGGAAGCACGATCATCGCGATGCCAACTAGCACCATGCATCCGCCGACGACGGAAATCACGATGCGACGCGCATAACGATAGGGCAAGCTACGCAGCTGCTTTCTCATCGCCTATTTCCCACCACACGCGCCAACTGACGGTCGTGCGGCCGTGACAAAAGAATCTGCGCCGCAATCGACCCTAATAGCGCCAAGAACATGTCCCACTGCGTGTCCCACACATCGCCCTGCGTGCCGAGGAAATCGGTGGCGGCGCTGCCACCGATGAGCGCGCTCCACCACTCGATGAACTCGTAACACGCACTGATGGCGAGGCACATGCAACAAACGATAAATGCCAGCCATGCGCCGGGCACGAGCGGCGATCGCCGCAGCAAAATTTCACGCGCAACCATGGCCGGAACGAAACCTTGCGCAAAGTGGCCGATCCGGTCGTAATGATTACGCGATAACTCGAACCAATCCTGAATCCAAAACCCCAGCGGCACACGCGCATAGGTGTAGTGACCTCCCAAAATCAGGATCAATGCATGCATGGCGATCAATCGATAGACGAGCGGCGTCAGCGGAAAGCGTTTCGCGGTGACCGCCAGCACAGGCGCAGCGATCCAAACCGGCGCCACTTCAAGCCACCAGGTAATGCGATCGTACGGATCGACGGCGGAAACGATCAACGCAACGGCGACGCCGCCAAGCAGCGCCCAGGGTTCGATGCGACTTGCAGTAGACGCTGTCATTCGCAAAAAGAACGGATCAGCTCGGCAACGCGTTCCGGCCGTTCAAGATGCACCATGTGCCCTGCCTCCGGGACGATTTCGAGCCGCACGTCTTTGAAGTCTTCCTGCAATTTATTAAGCGTGAAGGTTTCCCGAACACGACGATAGTGGTCCGATTCGTCGGCGGCGATGAATAAGAACGGTGCGGTAATTTGCCGCCAACAGGCTCGCATTTCGTCGCGCCGATATAAATACGGGTTAACGAGCTTGTGCCGCGGATCGGCGCGGAGTTCGATGCGACCCTGTCCGTTTTCACGCGCCCACGCGCGCGCGATGAAATCAGCGCGCTCGCGAGGCAAGTGCCGATGCCGCCGCGCCAACAGCTCGGCAAGCCGATCGTAATCCGGATACAACGCGTAACTTGCGAACTGCGAGCCGGCCCTTATTTCATCGAGCCACTGCGCGTAACGGCCGGGCGCTTCGTCGGACGAGGTCGCAGACAGACCGAATCCTTCGAGATTGACCAGCCGCTTCACGCGGTCGGGACGCACGCCGGCGAAATGCGTAGCCAGATTTCCGCCCATGCTGTGACCAATGAGCGTTACAGGCTTATCCGGCGAAAGGAGTTCCAGCCACGCATCCAAGTCCGCCAAGTAATCCGGAAACCAATAACCGTCTTGCGGCCACTCGCTACGGCCGAAGCCGCGATGATCGATCGCAACCAACGTGTACTTGTCGGGCAACGAATCGACCACAAACTGAAACGTCTCGCCGGTATCGCCCCAGCCATGGAGCAGAACGATGGGCTCAGGATCGGAGCCTGTCCAGCGATGCACGTGAAAATTTAAGTAGCGCAGCTTGATCGTTTCGTGCTGCGCGGGACGACGCGGTGAATAAGGCATTCAAAAGGCTTGGCTATTTGTCGATCGATGATCCCGTTCAACGCCGGCCTATCGTCAAAAAAGACGATAGGCCGGATAGACGCGTTACTTGTCGCACAAGTGCAGCAGGCACGCCAGCAACACACCGATGATTCCGCCGATTACGCCGCCGATGCCGGCATACCAGGGCGTGCGGCGCATCAACGCCATCATTTCTTGTTCGGGCTGATCTGTTCCAGGCATAGCGATTCTCCCAGTGCTGTTGATTGAACGAACTCGACGAAACCCGTTCCCGATAGCGAAAATATCGAGGTAACCGGAGTTTGGTATCCTGCATACCTTACCGGACAATCCAATGACAGCGCCATCGTTCGAACGGCCACTCGCTTTAGACGACCTCGTCCGCCAGGCCGAGGCCCTGAATGCCGACGAGCGTTTGCCGTTTTTGCAGCGAGCATGCGCCGACAACGAGGCGCTCTTGTCGCAGGCAATGGACCGGTTGCGACGCAGCTCGCCGCAGTGGTGGGACCATAGCATAGACTCGCGCGCGTTCGATCCCTCGGACGCTTCGCGACGACAATCCGGCGAATCGATCGGCGCGTATCGAATCGTGCGTCCGCTCGGGGAAGGCGGCATGGGCGAAGTAGTCCTCGCGGAACGCGATGACGGTCAATTTCGGCAGCAAGTCGCCATCAAATTGGTCAAGCGCGGCGCGCTCTCGCGCAACGTGCAAGGACGGCTCAAGGCCGAGCGGCAAATTCTCGCCTCGCTCGATCATCCGAATATCGCTCGCTTGCTCGACGGCGGCACGACCGTCGATGGCACGCCGTATATCGTCATGGAGTACATCGAAGGCGAGTCCATCGATAAGTACTGCGATAGCCGAAAATTGCCGATCGAGGCGCGCCTTTCGATATTCCGCATCGTTTGCGCGGCGGTGCATTCGGCGCACCAGAACCTGATCGTGCACCGCGACCTCAAGCCGTCGAATATTCTGGTCACCGGCGACGGCACGCCGAAGCTGCTCGATTTCGGCATCGCCAAGATTCTCGATGAACGGCAATTCATTCATACGCTCGCGGTGACTCAACTCGACGTGCGCGTCATGACGCCGGAACACGCGAGTCCCGAACAAATTCGGGGCGAGCAACTCACTACCGCCAGCGACACGTATGCACTCGGCGTGCTGCTGTACGAATTGCTTACGGGCCACAAGCCCTACGAGATCGCGTCGGCACGCCTCAGCGACATCGAACGGGCGATTTGCGAACAAGCGCCTTTGCCGCTGACAGCGTCGCTCCCGCATCGCAGTCAAGATACCGACAGCCAAACCGAGAAGGCATGCGCGGCGCGCTCGACCACTGTGGCAAAACTGCGGCGCACGCTGAGCGGCGACCTTGCAACCATCGTCATGACCGCGCTGCGCAAGGAACCGGAACGGCGCTACGCGTCGGTGGAGCAGTTTGCAGCGGATATCGAACGTTATTTATCGGGCATGCCGGTGGCCGCCTGCAAGGACAGTTGGCAATACCGAACCACCAAATTCGTGCAACGGCACCGTGTCGCGGTCGCCTCGTCGACGCTGGCTTTCGTCGGACTTGCGGCGTTCGCGATAACGACCACGCTGCAAGCACAGCGAATCACTCGCGAGACGGCGCGCGCGGCGCAGGTATCGTCGTTCTTGATCGACATGTTTCAACAAGCCGATCCCACGCATAGTCGCGGCCGGGACATTACCGTTCGCGAAATGCTCGACGTCGGTTCGCGACGCATGGCTACGCAGTTGGCAGAACAACCCGATACGCGGGCTCATCTGCAGGCCGCCATCGGCAAGGTGTATGCGGACCTCGGTCTGTACGACGCCGCCGAGCCGCTACTGCGCGAATCGATTGCAATTCGCTCGCAACTTTACGGCGCGCGGAACAAAGAGACGGCGACCAGCCTGCAATACCTTGGCGATACCTTTCTCAACAAGAAGGATTTGGAGCAAGCCGCGCCGCTGCTCGAAGAGGCGCTCGCCGTCAACCGTCGCGCCTTCGGTCCAGGCGATCTTGAACTGGCGGCGAGCCTGCGCAGCGTCGGCGAATTACGCGTGCAACAGCAACGGCTAGCGGACGCCGAACAACTGCTCGGTGAAAGCATGCGCGTGCTGGCTGAGGCGAAACCTAGCGATATAGCCGAAAAAATCGCGGTTGCCGCGGAATCCGCCGCAACGTTAAACGCACAGGCCATCTTGTCGCGACAGAAAGGCGACTATGCCGCTGCCGAGTCGATTTATCGGCAAGCGCTGGCGACATCGGAAAAAACACTGGGGCGCGACCATCCCACCGTCGCTTTTCTCACGCACAACTTGGCCATTGCCATCGAACGGCAAGGCCGCTTGGCCGAAGCACAGCCGATCTTCAAGGAAACGATCGAGCTCTATCGAAAAATTTTCGGCGCCGAGCACCCCGAAACGCTGACCGCCATGGCTAACTATGGCGCGTCCCTGCACCGCATGCGCGACTTGCCGGGCGCCGAGCGCATCTACCGCGAGGTGCTCCAGTTGCGAGAAAAGCTACTTGGCGACCGGAGCAGTCCCGTCGGTTACGATCATGTAAATCTGGGCATGTTGTTGCACGATAAAAGTCAATTTCGCGACGCCGAAATCGAATTTAGGACCGCCCTCGACATTTACGACAAAACATTGCCGGCGAATCACAGCTACAAAGCATCCGCTTATCGTTCCCTGGCGTTGACGCTGATTGCATTGAACAAGAGTCGCGAAGCGGAAACGGATCTGCGGCGCGCACTCGATATTTTCGGCGCGAACCTAGCGGACGACAATCCGCAAATGATCGCAACCAGAGGGGCGCTGGGCAAAGCGCTCGCCGCGCAAAAGCGCTTCGCGGAAGCCGAACCGCTGCTCCTGCAAAGCTATCGCTCCATGTTGAAGTCGCGCGGAGCGAGTAATTCGATCGTGACGCGCATGCACACGTGGATCGAAGAACTTTATCGGGACTGGAACAAATCGGCACGGGCCGCGGAATTTTTCGCCTCTCTGCAAACACCCGCGGAAGCAACGGCGGCAGACGAAGCAAAGTAGGTCGTCGTTAGCGGTGCAGACTTGCCGCGATTGCTCCGAGCGTACGCTCCAGCGCGCCGCGGTTATCGATCACCACCTGCTTTCCGCGCGCCCCTAGGGAGCGGCGCGCGGCGATATCGCCCTCGAGCCGAATGACCTCGGCAGCAAGCTCTTGAGCCGAAGCCACCGGCAAAATACCGTCGGCCTCCCTAAAACGGTCGAACACTTCCTGCGCATTCGACATATAAGGTCCGCAGAGAACTGGTACGCCGAGCGCGGCCGGTTCCAACAAATTGTGTCCGCCCACCGGAACGAGACTGCCCCCGACGAAGGCGAGATCGGCCGATGCATAACAACTCAACAACTCGCCCATGGTGTCCACGAGCAGGATGGATGCCTCGGCGTCGAACGACGCATGATTCGATCGCGTCACATAGCGAATACCTTCGCCATCGAGCAGCGTTCGCACCTCCTCGAAGCGTTGCGGGTGGCGCGGCGCCAGCAGCAACACGGCATTCCGATTTTTTTCCAGCAATTTTCGATGCGCCTCGACGACGGCGTGTTCTTCACCCGCGTGAGTGCTACCGGCAACCCAAATGAAGCGTGGGCCGATTGCAGCATGCAAAGCGTCGCCGGCGCGCCGAACGGCATCGTCGACGTCGAAATCGAATTTGATATTTCCGGTCACTTGCACGTCGCGGGCGCCGAGATCCTTAAACCGATCGGCATCCGCATTCGATTGCGCGGCCACGGCAACCTCCCGCAGCGCCTCACGAAAGAGAGACGCGAAACGCCGGTAACGACCGGCGGTACGCGGCGAAATGCGGGCGCTCGCAATGATGGCCGGGAGGCGGCGTCGCGAGCACTCACGCAGTAAATTCGGCCACAATTCGGTTTCCAAAACGATGGCCGCTTGCGGACGAACGCGATCGAGAAATCCGCGTACGGCGAACGGTAGATCGTACGGAAGAAAACAATGCGTGACGCGCTCGGCAAAGAGCGCTCTCACACGCATCGCGCCGGTCGCCGTCATCGTCGTCATCACGACTTCGTGACGAGGATAGGCCGCAAGCAGTCGGCGAACGAGAATAGCGCCCGCTTGCACTTCCCCCATCGATGCCGCATGCACCCAGAAGACCGGCGAAGCGATCGCCACTTGCGGCCGGCCGAATCGATCCGCCATCCGTTCGCGCCTCTGCGGATCGGTCAAGCCGCGGAGCCAAGCGCCGAAGGCCGCCACGGGCGCGAGGAAACAAATTAGAATGAGATAGATAAATCGCATGGTTCTCCGGCAATCATACCTGCCCCCGATACCTACCCCGATACCTATTGAGTTCACATTTTCTTATCCGATGAATTCGACCGCTTTCAAGGTGCCCAACGACAAGCTGCTGCGCGTTCCGCTTTATCGTTTTCTGGCTCCGCGGTATTGGTTGATCTGGTTCGCGTTGTGCTTAATTTACCTGCTCAGCCTACTACCCTATCGCGCCGCCATGTGGCTCGGTCGTCGTATCGGCAACGTCGCCCATTTTTTTTCCAGGCGCAACAGGCGAATTGCCGACATCAATCTTCGCCTGTGCTTGCCCGAACTCTCCGAGCGCGAACGCAAGAGGCTGGTCCGTCGGCATTTCGAATCGCTGGGCTGCACGCTTTTCGAAACTGCCTACGTCTGGTGGGCTAAAGACGAGTGGTTACGCAAGCTCGTGCGCATCGACGGAGCGGAACACATTGCAGCCGCGCTCGGTAAGGGTCACGGCGCCCTTCTGCTCAGCGCCCATTTCACCACCTTGGAACTTGGCGCTCGATCACTCGCCTTCGTCGCACCGACGAGCATCATGTACCTAACGCCCCACAACCCTCTGATTGCCGAAATGTCCCGCCGCGGACGCGCCAGAACCGCGGTGCAAGCGATCGCGGCCGATCAGATTCGCGACCTGCTGCAAAACTTAAAAAGCAACGTCGTCGTGTGGTATGCACCCGACCAACGCTACACGGATAAGAACAGCGCCGTCGTGCCGCTGTTCGGCCAGCCGGCATGGAGCAACATTGCGACGTCGCGACTGGCAAAAATTTCGAAAGCGCCGGTCCTCCCCTATTTTCCCGAACGGCTTGAAGACGGCTCCGGGTACGTAATGCGGATACTCCCCGCCTTCGACAACTACCCTTCCGACGACGCAATCGCAGACACCGCGCGCTTCCATCGACTGATCGAAGACCACGTCCGCCGCTACCCCGCTCAGTATTTGTGGACCTACAAGCGCTTTAAATCGCCGGCTGTCGATCCGTACCGCGAGCAGGACGGATAGCGAGCTCGTAAAAATCATGTCCTCGTCACACGAATCCTTTCGATCCAACCCCGATGCCGAATGGCGCTTCAGTTTGGTAGCGCCGCAATATTGGCCGACCTGGCTCGGCCTCGGATTGCTGCGTTTATTCGAACCGCTGCCTTATCCCTTACTCATGGGTATCGGGCGATTGCTCGGCGCTTTATTGCGGCGGCTGCCGCTCAATTTCGTGCGCATTGCGCGCGTTAATTTAGCGCTCTGCTTTCCGAACGCCTCCGTCGAAGAACGCGAACGTCTGTTGAAGCGCCATTTCGAGAGTCTCGGCATCGCGCTTATGGAAACGGCCATGGCTTGGTGGAGCTCCGACGCGAGAATTAGCAAGCTCACGCGCTTCGAAGGCATGGAAGAATTGAATCGCGCGCTCGAACGCGGACACGGCGCGCTCTTGTTGAGCGCCCACTTCACGACTTTGGAGATCGGCGCACGCTCGATTTGCGCACGCATGTCCGGCAACATCATGTACCGACCAGCGAGCAATCCGGTCATGGGATTTTTCTTGAGCCGCAACCGCGCCAAGCGCGCCAAGCGCGCCATTCGACGCGACGACGTTCGTACATTAGTGACCGCACTCAAGAACAATGAATTCGTCTGGTATGCGCCCGATCAAGCCTATCGAAAAAAAGGCGCGCAGATGGTTCCCTTTTTCGGCATCCCGTGTGCGACCAATACAGCCACCTCGCGCCTCGCGAAAATGACGAATGCGGTCGTCCTTCCTTATTTCCCGGAACGGCTGCCGGATAACGCGGGATACCGGATTACGATTTATCCGCCGGTCGAGAATTTTCCGAGCGACGATCCGGTGGCCGATGCCGAACGCTTCCATCGCTCGATCGAGGAACACATTCGGAAGGTGCCCGAGCAGTACCTATGGATTCACCGGCGATTCAAGGGTTTGGGCGAGGAGTATCCGGAATACTACAAGCGGGCGGGATAGCCGATCGTTTTAAAGTACATGGTTTACATAGCAAGACATCCGCTATCCGCCATCTGCAGTCCGCTGCTCTCTTTCGCTATATCCGCCTATTAACGCCTCCCAGTCGCGCCGATCGAAATGGAGGTTTCGTCGTTGGCGCTGAATTTTGAACAGCGATCGTTGCAAGCGTGCGAGTACGACGGCTTCCCAGGAACCGCGCGAACGAATCCGACCACGGTCGAAATCGAGGATATGCACGGCACCCGCTTCTCCCAATAAGATGTTGTGGGCATTCAGATCCGCATGGTGCACGCCGGCGCCGTGAAACCGGGCAATCGTCGCCCCGACTCTCCGCCATATAGTTTCGTTGAGATCAACGCCAGTGATGGTATCGGCCAGCGTTCGAACGGCAGGAAGGGCTTCCGTAATCAGATCCGCGCGATAGACGAGCCCGCTGCGCGTCACCCGAGTAGCGACGGGTACAGGCACTGGGAGCCCTTTATCGCGAAGCCGCTGCAACAGCCGCCACTCGCGAAAGGCCCGGGTACGTTCGAACCCGGTCCACAAATAGGCATCGCTTAACACCTTGGCGATCAATCCACCGCGCCGATAGTGCCGCAAAACCCAATAGCGATGTTCGTCGCGAACGAATATCACCTCGCCCCGACCCGTCGCGCGCGCAACGATGGATTTACGTTTCGCCCAATACGAGACGTCGAATACGTCTTCGTCCGGTTTACCCATTCTCGACGGGTCGTATAGGATCGCGCCGGTGGTCGTTTCTAGTCGCTCGAATGCCATGGCACGAGCATGCCAGATTCAACGCAAGCTGGGAAAATCGCGAGACATACCGTGTGAGCACACTCTTCGCCACGCCGCCCGAATCGGTCTGCATTTTGCGGATAGCCAACGTCGGCGACGTATGCCAAGCGCTGCCGCTCGTCCGAACGTTGCAGCAGGAATGGCCAAACACGAATTTCTCTTGGGTGACCGGCCCTTCGGCGGCGCGGATCATCACGGCCATTCCCGAAATCGAATGCGTACCGTTCGACGTCAACAAGGGAATCGCCGCCGTGCGCGGCCTTAAACGCCGGCTGAAATCGCGCCGCTTCGACTTGCTCCTGCATCTGCAGCCCACACTCATTGCGAACGTCGCCGCCATGGCGATTTCGGCGCGCGTCAAGTTGGGCTTCGATGTATCGCGCGCCCGACGATTGCAGTGGTTCTTCACGACACATCGCATCGATCGAGCCGCACGCCAGCACGTCGTAGACAGTTTTTTTGGTTTCGCCGAACGACTCGGCGTGCGCGAACGTCTCCTGCGATGGGACATTCCGGTTGGCGATGCGGCGCGCAACTATGCGCAAAACGTCATTCCCGACGGCATGCCGACCTTGGTCGTGAACCCGCATTCACCCAAGCGCGTCCGCAACTGGCGCGCCGAGTACTTCGCACAAGTCGCCGATTTCGCGGCAACGGCGTATGGCATGCGAGTCGTGCTCTGCGGCGGCCGCAGCGCATTCGAGAAGCGCATGGGCGATCACATCGTCGCGCAGATGCGCCAGCCGGCCGTGAATGCCATCGGCAAGGACACGCTGCTCGGCTTAACAGCCACCCTCGAGCGCGCAACGCTGCTGTTAACGCCGGACTCCGACGTCGCTCACTTGGCGACTGCCGTCGGCACACCGGTACTGGGCTTGTATGCTGCCACGAATCCCGTGCGCGACGGCCCCTATTTGAGCCGTCAACTCTGCGTCGACAAATACGATACCGCCGCCCGAGCGCTGCTCGGCCGGCCCGCCAGCGACATACCCTGGTCGACTACGATCGATCGCGAAGGCGTGATGGACCTGATTACTCCAGACGACGTCATCAGAAAAATTCAATCGTTCATGGCGCAGCGGGCGAAGCGGCGATGAGCGGTAGCCGGTAGCCGGTAGCCGGTAGCCGGTAGCCGGTAGCCGGTAGCCGAGAAATAGCCTAACCCGCCGAGGAATCAACGCCAGTGTTCGGCGATCCAGGGCGTGGGTTTGATATGCCGATACCACTTGCCGCCTTCGCCGATGAGCGCCTGCTCGGGTTTGGGCAATCCATGGAATACGACGATGCGGGCATCGCTCGGCAACTGCGGCGTTGAAAAGTAACTTGCGGGACCGGCGAGCGCACAGTCGTGCTTGAAGCTGGGACACCATTCCTTAGGCCAATAGCGCAATCGATCGCGGGAATGGAACCAGTGCGAAACGAATTCCTGTTCGTTACGCCAATCGGCGCGAACCTTAGCGAAGTCGGCGGAAAAATCGGCCAGCACTTGAGCATCGGCGCCGGCATTGATGCGGAGCACCGACGTATTGCCTACGAACCGATCGCCGCGCCAACGTACGGGACGATAGTCCCGAATCACGCAAATCTCACCCGGCAGGTATTCAAAGAGCGGATCGATCGACGCCACGATCACCACGTCCAAATCGAGAAACAGCGTGGGGCCTTGCAGGTCCCCCAATTTTGCATTGAACATCGAAAGCTTGCGCCAGCCGTGCGCTGCATTTGTGTCGGCGGCGCCGGCGCTCGGCATAGGGAAGTGTTCGATGCCCTTCGCCAAACCGTCGGGGTTGTCGGTGAAGCACACAAAACGATGCGGCCGCTGCAAATGGCGCTGCACCATGGAGTGCAAGCGATTGACGTAGAGCGCGGGAAACTTCGTTCCCCATTTCATGCAGATAACGTTGTCCACGGCGCGCCTTGAAGTAACCAGGTGTCGGTCATTATTGCAGAATCGATAGTGCGATGACCGCAACGACCGCAACGGCGCACGCTATACTCCGCAGCCTTACGAGGACCTCACCGTGACCGCCACATCGACCGAAATCCACGTACCGATCTCGCCGGGCGAGTTGATCGACAAAATAACGATTCTCGAAATCAAATCGGAGCGGATGGCCGATCCGAAAAAGATCGCCAACGTGCGGCATGAACTGTCGCTGCTTAGGTCCACATGGCAATCGTCGGCGTACTCTTCGGCGAACATTCAAGCCGAGTGGGCCGCGCTCAAAGACATCAACGGCAAGCTCTGGATCATCGAGGACGAAATCCGCGACAAGGAACGCGACCATCAATTCGACGCGCGCTTCATCGAACTGGCTCGCACGGTGTACGTCACGAACGACGAACGTGCCGCAGTGAAACGCAAAATCAACGACAAACTGGGATCGACGATCGTCGAAGAGAAGAGTTATCGGGACTACAAGAATCCGTGACGCAAGGGTGAATGGATTTCTAAGGCGTCACGCCTTCAACGTATATTCCGCGCTGCAGTACGGACACTTCGCCGCGCCGGTCTTCTCGATCGGCAAGAAAACCTTCGGATGCGAGTTCCACAGCTGCATGTTCGGCATGGGGCACGCAAGGGGCAAATCCTTCCGCGTCACTTCGTATCGGTTCTGTGCGTTGGGCTGAACGGCTTTTTCGGCGGCGGACATACGGCGGTGAAAGAGCAAGTAGTGAGATGGCAAGAGCCGCAATGATACCCTTTCCCTCTCACTAACTCACTCTCTCATCCTTCGGTCAGGACGCCTTAGGCGCTCCGATTCCGCTCTTCGTGATGCTGGTCGCCATGGCGATGATGGACGAAATATCGCTCAAATTGGCGGGGACGACGAGCGTATTGCTTTCCTTCGCAAGCCGTCCGAATTGCTTGACGTATTCCTCGCCGATCCGCAATGCCATTGCCTGCGATCCGCCTTCTTGAGCGAGCGAGCTGCCGACGCGGCGCAATCCTTCCGCGGTGGCCGTTGCCACCGCCAGAATGGCCTGCGCTTGCCCCTGAGCTTCGTTGATCTGCTGCTGCTGGTTCGCTTCGGACTGCTTGATGATGCGCTGCTTGTCGCCCTCGGCTTGGTTGATCTTGGCGTCGCGTTCGCCCTCGGAACTCAAAATCACGGCGCGTTTTTCGCGTTCCGCGCGCATTTGCTTTTCCATGGCATGCAGCACGTCTTTCGGGGGCGTGATGTTCTTGATTTCATACCGAAGCACCTTCACGCCCCAGGGTGTCGAAGCTTTGTCCAGTTCGGAAACCACGTTCGCGTTAATCGTCGCACGCGCTTCGAACGTGCGGTCGAGGTCGATCTTGCCGATCTCGCTGCGCAAGGTGGTTTGCGCCAGCTGCGAAATGGCGAACATATAGTTGGTGATCCCGTACGACGCGCGCTGCGGATCGAGCACTTGGAGATAGAGAACTCCGTCGACGGCCACTTGCACGTTGTCCTTCGTAATGCAGG
This sequence comes from uncultured Steroidobacteraceae bacterium, assembly GCA_964597495.1. Lineage (GTDB taxonomy): Bacteria > Pseudomonadota > Gammaproteobacteria > Steroidobacterales > Steroidobacteraceae > CAZQYC01. The sequence continues at coordinate 13,555 of CAZQYC010000044.1, forward strand.
TTTGCTCGGCAATGTCCGCAGCCAGTTCCTTCAAGCTGTGTTTATAGGCAATGCGCTCCATAAACGGCACGAGGATATGAAATCCGGCATGCAGCGTTCGGCTGTATTTGCCCAAGCTTTCCACCACGTAAGCGCTCTGCTGCGGCACGACGCGCGCCACTTTGAGCAAAGCGATCACGACCAGTAACGCCACCGCAAAAGCAACGAAAGTTCCGACTGTCATGAACGATCTCCCCAACTTGTCGATGAATGACTCATTAAACTCTCAGCGCTTGATGCCGTGAATCTGCAGCGTCAACCCGTCGACGGCCACGATGCGAGCGTCGCTCTCCGCTGCAATTGCAGACTCACCTATGTTGCGGGCCGTCCATGTGCTGCCGCGATACTCAAGCCGGCAACTCTCGCCAGGCGCCAGCGCAATCGGCACGAGCACTTGTTCGCCGGCGTGACCGTCGCTGAGGAGACCGGGAGCCCGACGCATCAATTCGTAGAGCTTCTTGCGGAACAGCACCATGGTCGCCACCGCGAATCCTGCAAACGTCAGCCATTGCAGCCACTCGGGCAACGCAATACCGCCCAATCCGAGCGCACCCACCAAAAGGGCGGAGGCGCCGACGAAAACCAAATAGAACTGCGCGTCGATCAATAGAAGTTCGGCGCCTAATAGAAAGGCACCGATCACCATCCAAGCCCACCACGGCATAAGCGTCTCCCGGGCAATTAGAACCGTTACTACTTGATGGGTGGCGAGTCTAGCCAACGAAGAAGCTGCCGCGGGAAGAATCGTGTCGAACGGTCTGAGCGCTTCGACCAATGGCAAAACCTATCGGCCGGCGACGCCCTCGCGGCCTTGCAAGCGCTAACGACTTACTGAAGTCGGCGCTGGACTAGCGCCACTTCTGCTGCGGCGCATTAATCCGAGTGAAATACGCTTCGGTGGCAGTCAGCAGTTTTTCTTGTTCGGCATTGATCGATCCGTCCATGGCGGCGATTTTTCGCATCATGGCGAGCAACTCCGTGACTTGACTCGTTTCGAAACGAACGGCCGATCGCATCAATATCTTATCGACGTTCTCGACGATCGACAGTTCATCGCGCAATAAGTGCATCGTCGCTGCCAGCAGCTGGCTGGCTTCGCTGCCCGAAATCTCGAAGCGCTGTTCGAACAGCGAGAGTAATGACTGCTTTTGCTCGGCCGACATGATGCCGTCGGCCTTGGCCATCGCGACCAATAGCACGGCCGCGGAATCCATGGGCCGATCCAATTTGAACAGGGGTTTTGCGCCGTAGTCGCGGCTCCATCGCCAGCGGCGCACCGCGAGAAAGGGATTCAGCGAATTGAAATCGAAGCCCGCGCGCATGAGCGCACTGAGGGCCCAAATTAATCCGGCTAGAGCGGTAATGACGGCAACGATCATCGGGATAAGGCTTCCGTTTTTCCGACGCGCATGCTTGCGCAATCGGCGATCGCCGACCGTGACACGGCTCTCAACTCTTAGTCGCTTCCTAGTCTAGGAACTACCGCCCGCTACTCGGCAGGCGGCACGAACTCGGCGGGCTTCTCGGAGCCCTCGCCGAAAAAGAATTTTTCCATTTCGGCCACGAGAAATTTACGCGCCTTAGGCTCGATGGGCGACAAACGGTATTCGTTAAGCAACATCGTTTGATGTTTTAGCCATTGTTGCCAGCCCTGCTTCGAAACATGGTCGTAGATGCGCTTACCGAGTTCGCCGGGATACGGGGCATAGTCGAGTCCCTCTGCTGTCTCTTTAAGCACCACGCACTTTACGGTTCGGGACATAGTGGACCTGCGTTTACGCTGTGTATGCCTACTTGCTGAATAATGTTGCGCACTGGCGTTGCCAATCCGATGCGCGGCGGAGAAGCGGGATCGTACCAGCAGTACGCATCGCTGTCGGCAACCTGCATTCGTTTTGCGTCGCGAACGAGGAGCGGCTGCAGTTCGAGATCGAAGTGCGAGAAGGCATGGTGATAGCTAGGCAATCGAACCGGCTGTCGATCCTCGGCCGTGGAGAACGAATCCAGGAAAGCGAGACAGCCGGCTTCGTCATCGAATTGCGGAAAGGTCCAAAGGCCGCCCCAAATGCCGCTCGCCGGCCGTCGCTCCAAGAGAATCGCGCCCGCGGCGTTCACGGCCACCAGAACGACGGCCTTACGTTGCGGGCGCACGCGTTTCGGCTTGGGTGTCGGCAACGAGGTTTGGAGATGGTCGCGTTTCGCAACGCACTGCGCATGAATTGGACATTCGCCGCAGCGGGGTTTTGACCGCGTGCACAAGGTGGCGCCGAGATCCATGACGGCTTGCGTGTAATGCGCCACTCGTTCGAGCGGAGTGCATTGTTCCGCCAATAACCACAACCGATTTTCAACGGCCTTCTCCGCCGTATGACCCGCAATGCCGAAATAACGCGTTAGCACGCGCTTGACGTTTCCATCCAGGATCGGATGACGCTGATTCAATGCCAGCGACAGAATCGCACCGGCCGTCGATCTTCCGATTCCGGGCAGCGCCTGCACGGCTTCCAACGTGGATGGAAAAATCCCCTGGCATTCGCGCACGACGTACTGCGCCGCGCGATGCAAATTGCGGGCGCGCGCGTAGTACCCAAGCCCCGTCCAGAAATGCAGCACCTCATCGACGGGCGCGGCGGCCAGCGAGTGAACGTCGGGAAAGCGCTCCATAAACCGCTGGTAGTACGGAATCACGGTCGTCACTTGAGTCTGTTGGAGCATGATCTCCGACACCCAGACGCGATACGGGCTTGGCGCCTGCTGCCAAGGCAGGTGCTTACGACCGGCCCGGTCGAACCAAGCCAGCAGCGGGGTAGAAAAATGCATCACGGCCCGGGTGCCCGGTTCGCCATTAGGCTCTGCGCCTGTTGCTCGACGTGACGAAACAAGTCGATGCTCGCTTCTCGCAACGTGCGCAACATTAAAGGACGACCGATAAACGGCGGCATCCAAAACCCCGGAACGACGCTCGTCGTATAGGTAATTCGCGTACGCCCGTCGAGCGCGGCCAAGTGCGTGTGCGTTTCGCCGCTTAAAACGTCGCTTTGCTCTGGAACTACCGCGGCGGTTAGATCGCTGTCGAGCTCGGTCACGCTCTCGACGCGCTTCACGGTGCGGCAAAATACGCCGAAGCAAGCCCGCAGTTTGGTGTAAAGCACCACATCGTGCGGTCCGGATCGACTGAGCACGCGGGCTTCGAGAATGCGCGGATCAAGCTGCGGGTAATGAGGGTAATCATGCAGCACGGCTTGCACCCAGACCTGCGGCGCATCGACGACCGTAACCAGCCGAAGTTGATAGTGCTTGTCCCGATACTTACTTTCGGCTTGTTCGATTTCCATCGCGGACACGCGCGCGCCCAAGGCAAACGCGGCGGCGCCGAGCAAAAGAACGCGGCGTCCTCGCTTCATCGCCGCAACAGATCTTGCAGCTTGTCTTGAAGCTTCTCGCGCACTTTTTCCTTTTGTTTCTCCACTTCCTGCTTGACGCGTGCCTTCACCATGCCCTGAACATCCGGGCGGATCGTGGGCGATGCCAGCATCCCGGTAATGTTCACCGGTATCTGCGCATCCACCAATTCAGCCGCACTTGGATCTTCATTCATACGCAGCACCACGACGTTAAGTTTATAGTCCAAGGCGCTCTTGACGAGATCGACCGTGCCCTGCCCGCCTACTTTCAAAAATTGCATCGACATGTCGAGATCGTTATTGGTCAATACGCCGTTCTGCAGCACGCCCGACCCCTTACAAACCGTAAAGGCCGTGCGCACCGCGCCGCTTCGCTCCGGAATCGCCTCGCGATTGAGCACGGCCCGTGCGCGTTTTATCTCGTACCAGAGGTCAGTACCCTCGAACGCGCCGTCGGTTACGTTGAAGTCCAGCGTGCCGCCGAGCGATTTCTGCATGGCCAGCGTGTCGGCGCCGGTGGCGTGCGCCTTCACGTTCGCCTGCCCGCGTCCTGAGATTTTTTTGGTGGCGAAGAGATCGTTGAACAAGGGCGCGAAGTCGACGCGAGTCGCGTGCGATTCGATCGTGAGCTGTGGCGTTTTTCCCGTCACGTCGATCGCCATCGAACCGCGATAGTCGCCGCCGTAGAGAGACGCGTCGGTCGGCGCAAAGCGCACGTCGCCGTCACGCGCGTTGACGCCGAGGTGCAGCTTGGCAAGTCGCATTCCGGAGAATTTCGCCTCGCCGATCCGCAAGTCGCCCCGCGCATTTAGTGCACGCAACGTCTCGACCGGAATGGGCGTAGGAGCGCTTTCCTTGGCGGAGGCCTCCTTAGGAGCAGCGCTCTCTTCGGCCGGCGGAAGATAGCGATCGAAATCCAGGCGATCGAGCGTCAGATCGAAACGCAACGCCGCCGCGGCAAAATCGATCACGGACAGCTCGCCACGAGCGGTGGTGTCATCAAGCTTCAACTCGACGGCTCGCATCGCAACGGATGTTTTAGTGGCATTCACATCCGCTTGCAAACTCAAGGTTTTCAACACGGCGGCGTCTCGCGTCAAGGGAGGCGTAAGACCGGCTTGACGCATCAGATCCCGCGGAGAGAGCGGCCCAATCGCCACATGGCCGGCAAATTGCGGCGCGTCGAAAATTTCTTTGCCGGTGAGCGAACCGGAAATCTTGGCGTCGCCGAAGGTCAACGTCATCCCCTCCATCGCCACCGTTTGCTGCTTCGTGTTGACGCTTAACGACGGCACACGCAGCGCCACAGGCACGCCATCATTTTTTTTCTTTTCGGCCGTCGCATCGCCGTACCAACTCGTATCGAACTCAAGGTTCTTGAACGTGTGTTTCTGCGCGTCCATGTCGGCCGCCACGGTAGCGGATAGTTTTAGCGGCAGGGGCGGTTGATTGTCGCGCTCGACGAATAACGAGAGCGTTAGATCGAACGGATCGCCCGATGAAATTTTTCCGGTGGATAAATTGAAATCGCGAACGGCCGTGCGCGTTTTTTCCTTGCGGTCTTCAAGCACCAGAGAACCGTTTGCAATGCGCAAACTCGAAAGCGTCGCGCTCACGTTGGAGTCGGCGGCATTGGTATTGGTAGCGCTTTCAGACCGATCGCCGCCTTCGGCCAGATCCGACCAATTGTGCGCGCCTCGTTCGTCGGTGATGAGTCGAATGCTGGGTTTATCGAGGAGAACGTCGCCGATCTCGATGCTTCCCCGGAGTAATGGCATCAGGCGAATGCTTAAACGAACCTTTTCGAACGATACGAAAGGCTGATCGCCGAACCCAGGGCGTTCGCCTAACTGCGCAGGGCCGGCCTCCACCGCCAACCAGGGAAAAAACGACAGCTTTAGGTCGCCTTGCAACGTCAATTTACGGTGCGTCCCATTTTCGGCCAGGCGTTCGATGTCCGATTTGTAGTCATTGGGATCGAACAGAAAGGCGACCAGAGCCACGCATAGAAGCACCAGCACCAGCACGCTGCCGATCGCAATTCCCAGCCATTTAAAAACTCGCATCCCCACGCTCTCCCAATTGCAGCCTACCGTTATCCGCCGAAGTGCACCGTCATTCTAACGGTGGGACCGTCGAATCCACGCCGAAGTTCGAGACTAAATATCGGCTTAGTCCCCGACTTAATCCCGAGGGGGTGTCGGCCGTTATAGAGACGTGCGCCCGTCCGTCCGGAAACGACAGACACCGGACATCTTGTATGGTCAGTCCCCTAAAAGAATATCGTGCCTTCCAAACGCCGTTCTCCATCTTTAGTTGCCCATCGCACTACGATCCAAGTCGCCGCGGCAAGCACGGCGGCGATCATATGCGTGCTGCTCGGCTGGCAATACGGGGTTGGGGCAGGGCTAGGCGCCTTCACCATCGGCGTCGCGGGATACCTTTCGAACCGGCTGACTCGCCGTGAGCCCGAAGCGCCCGCGTCGGAACAGGCGAACATCCTTGAGCGGCTCCAAGTCGCGACGCAGGCCGGCGGAATCTCAGCGTGGGAATACGACGTCGCCGAACGACGCTTCGTGTGGGACACCAATCGTCCAAAGGGATTCGGACTCGACAGCGAGCCCATCGACTCGTTGGCGGAAAAACTAACTGCCGTCACTCACCCGGACGATCGCACCCTGCTTTTCGTCGATCCTGAGCGCCCGCTGCCCGAGGGCGAGACGACCTACTCCGTTCGCTTTCGAATCGCACGCCCGGGGTTTCCGGTTCGCCACATGCAATCGTTTTCGCGAATCGTCGTCAGTGCGCGCGGCGAAGCCGAACGCGTACTGGGCGCTACCTGGGACATTACCAACGAAGTGCAATCCGTCGAGATGCTGCAGCGTCAGGCCGAGCAAGAGCATACGTTGCTCGAACGCTACGGCATCGCCACGCAGGCGGCGGGAATTAGCTCCTGGGAAATGGAGTTTGAGCCGCTCCGCTACAGCTGGCACAACAATTTTGATCTTGAGTGGCTGCAACGGAACGACAACGATTTAATAAAAGCGACCGCCAAGATCACTCATCCGAGCGATCGCAACGTATTTCGCGACGCCATCCGCGAAGCGATTGCGAATCGCTCCGACATCATCGCTTACCGCGCACGCTTCCTGAACCGCAATGGGAGCTGGGATTGGTATCAAAACCACGCCCGGTTATTCTTCAACGGCCAAAACCAGATCGTCCGTGCGCTCGGCGTTAACTGGTCGGTGACCAAAGAAGTGGAAGCGACCGAGCAACTGCACGCCTCCCAGCGCCGGATGGAACGCGCCTCGCGGTCAAGTTCCGAAGGACATTTCGAATGGGACCTGGCGAGCCAACAGGCCTGGCACTCAGCCAGTTTCCATTCGCTGCTGGGATACGCCTTGGGCGAGTTATTGTTGTCAATCGATGCGGCCGAAAAGCTGTTGCGGCACCCCGATGAAGCCGCGGAAAACCATCGACTCATCGAGAATCACATCGCGACCGGCCAGCCCTACGTCGTCGAAGCGCGCTTCCGGCATGCTAACGGTCAATTTCGCTGGTTCAAAGTCCGTGGCTGTTCGGAGCTCGATGAAAGCGGACAAGTGCACCGCATTGCCGGCTCGATTCAAGACATTCACGAACAAAAGCTAGCGCAGGATGCACTGCAGCTGGTGCAGCTGCGCTTCGAACGCGCGATCCAAGGAACGCAGGACGGCTTGTGGGAAGTCGAGACGCAAGGCGATGGCGCCTGGTATTCGCCGCGCTTCTGCGCGCTTCTCGGATTCGAGGAACACGATGTCCCGCAACGCATCGATTTTCTGCGCAGCCGCATTCATCCCGCCGATTTGCGCGCCGTCACCGACGCGACGGATGTGCACTATCGCGACAACACGCCGTTCGACATCGAATTACGCCTGCAAACCAAATCCGGCGATTACCGCTGGTTCCGAGCTCGCGCGGTCGCTGAACGCGACGCCAACGACCAGCCGCTCAGGCTTTCCGGTTCGCTGCAGGACGTCACCGATGCGCGCCTATCGCGCGAGGAATTGCTGCGCGCCACGGAAGCTGCCCAAGCCGCCAACCTCGCCAAGAGCGCGTTTCTTGCTAACGTGAGCCACGAAATTCGAACGCCGATGAACGGCATCTTAGGGATGACGAGCTTGCTCATGGAGACGGAGTTGGATCGCACGCAACGGGATTATTCGGAAACCATCCGCGCGAGCGCCGACTCGTTGCTCACCGTCATCAACGACATTCTCGACTTCTCGAAGATCGAAGCCGGCAAACTCGACATCGAGTCGCTCGAACTCGACCTGCGCAGTAACGTGGACGATGTCGGCGGCATGATGGCGTTTCAAGCCGCGGCCAAGAAACTCGAACTCGTGGTCAATGTACACGGCGACGTCCCTCAGTTCGTGCGCGGCGATCCGCAGCGCATACGCCAGTGCTTAATCAATCTCGTCGGCAATGCGATCAAGTTCACCCGAACCGGCGAAGTCGTGATCGAAGTGCGCAATCTCGGCTTCGCCGAAACGCGGAGCGAAAGCCGGAGCGCCACGAAAACGCTCATCCGTTTCGAAGTGCGCGACACCGGCATTGGGATCGCCAGCGAATCGCTAAAGGATCTATTTCAGCCGTTTACCCAAGCGGACTCATCGACCACGCGCCACTTCGGCGGCACCGGCCTCGGGTTATCGATCGTCCGCCGTCTAGCGGAAATGATGGGTGGGGAAACCGGTGCCAGCAGTCAACTCGGCATCGGTTCGACATTCTGGTTCACGCTTCCCCTCGAAACGCTCACCGTAGCGCAGCGCGACGCGACACGCGGCAGCGAACTTCGCGGCAAGCGCGTCTTAGTGGTCGACGACAATCACACCAATCGCCGCGTGCTGGTGGGGCAACTCGAACATGCCGGCTTTGATGTGGACGCCGAAGCCAACGGCGTCGACGCACTCACGGCCCTGCGACAGGGACAAGCGGATGCGCGACCGTTCGATGTAGCGCTCATCGACTTTCAAATGCCGGAAATGGACGGCGCGATGCTCGGTGAGCGGATCAACGGCGATGCGCAGCTTTCGCGAACGCGCACCATCATGCTGACTTCGATGGATCGTCACGGCGACATGCGGCAATTCGCGGCCATGGGGTTCGCAGGCTACTTGGCGAAGCCGGTCCGCACCGGCGATTTATTTGCTTGCATCGACCGCGTGTTGACGCGCGACACGCCTGGGCTCGTCACGCGCAATGTCATCCAAGAACAGACCATGCAGCAGAAATTCCGTGGACGCGTGCTCTTGGTCGAAGACAATGCGGTAAATCAAAAGGTAGCACGGCAATTCTTGATGCGCCTCGGGTGCGACGTGATCATCGCCGACAACGGCGAACAAGGCGTCAATGCCTTCGAAGGCGAGGAATTCGCCTTGGTGCTAATGGATTTGCAGATGCCCATTATGGACGGCTACGCCGCAACCCGGCGCATTCGCGATTTCGAAGGCTGGCGCAAACGCACGCCCATCGTCGCGCTCACTGCCAATGCGATGACCGGCCAGATGGAACGGTGCATTGCCGCCGGCATGGACGACTTCCTCACCAAGCCGCTGGACGTTCAGAAACTGCGGGACGTGCTCACCAAGTTCGGGCTTGCAAGCGATCCAAGTCTTGCGCCGGCACGCATTGATCTGCTGCTGTCCGCCACCGCCGATGAGCCGGTCGATCTTGCCCAGCTTCGCCTCGTGGCCGACAACGACACGGTTTTTCTTCGCGAACTCGTCGCTGCATTCGTTCAAAGCGCGGAACAAATTCGTAACGAGATTCACGCCGCCGTGCGGCAGGCGGACGGAACCGGTGTAGCGCGCGCCGCGCACAAACTGAAAGGTGCCAGTTCTAACCTACACGCACGCATGCTCGCCAAATTGTTGGGCGATCTCGAAACCCATGCACACGATTGGACGCCCATCGAACTGGAAACGCAGCTTGCAGCGATCGATAAGGCACTCAAACAGGTGGTCGACTGCCTGGCATCGGCCAACGCCAACGCAGCTACCGACGATTCGCGAGCGGCCGCCGTCAAAAACTAACGGACGTCAGGCGCCCATCGGCCGCGAGGTCACTCGATTACGCCCTCGCGCTTTGCTCTCGTACACGCAGGCATCGCAAGTGGCGATGAGCTCATCGAGCGACGCATTGCCCGGCACGCCCGCATCCCACCCCGTTACGCCAAAACTTGCGGTCATGTTTAACAACCGCTCATTAAAGGGAATCAGCAACTTGGCCAAGTGATCGCGCAAAGTTTCCGCCACCTTGACGGCGTTAGTGACCGGAGTTTCCGGCAAGACGATCATGAATTCCTCGCCGCCATAGCGCGCAACCCAATCGGTATTGCGAATTTTTTGCCGTAGCGTCGTGACCACCGCCTTAAGCACTTCGTCGCCTGCCTGGTGACCGTAGGTATCGTTGATCTTCTTGAAATGATCCACATCGCACATCAAGAGCGACAGGGGATGCCCGTAACGGGTGGAGCGCTCGAGCTCATGCGGCAATTTTTCCATCAGATGACGGCGATTGAAGGCGCCCGTCAACGGATCGGTGATGGACAGCCGGCGATTCTCTTCGTTGGCGACGCGCAAATTGCGCTCCAAATCGACGATGCGCTTGCCGGTATTAAGGCGCGCGAGCAGCTCCGGTTCGAGCACGGGTTTGGTGAGATAGTCGTCGGCGCCCGCCTGCAAACCGGCCACCAAGTGTTCGATCGCATCGCGGGAGGTCAATAAGATGGTGTACACGTAACCGTCGAGGCCGGCGGAACGCACGGCCTTGCATAACGCCACGCCGTCCATTTCGGGCATTTCCCAATCGGTGACCAGCAATTGAAAGGGCGGCGCCGTCGTCAACCGCGCCAACGCCTCCTTGCCGTTTTGCGCGGTTTCCACTACGAATCCGGCGCGCTTCAAGAGCCGCGCCGTAATCAAGCGCTGTGTCGGTTCGTCATCGACCAACAGGACGCGCCATTCGGTGGCCGTTTCCTTAGGTTCCGCAGGTTTGGTGGTTACAATCGCGTTCACGCAATCGCTCCTTGTCTTCCGTTCCATTCGGCAATGGCCGGAGGGATTTGCGCGCCGGGCATCGGTCTGCCGATGAAATACCCTTGCGCACGATCGCAGCCTACGGACTCCAGATAGTCGAGCACAGCTTGCGTTTCAACGCCTTCGGCACAAGCCGTCAGGCGCAGCTTGTGGGCGAGCAAGACCATGGTCTCGACCATGGTGCGCGCTTCGTCGTGATCTACCACGTCCCGCACAAACGAGATATCGATTTTCAATTCGCCAAACGGCATCAAATACAATTGCTTGAGCGACGAGTAGCCCGTGCCGAAATCGTCGATCGATAAACCGAAATTTTTCACGCGCAAGCGAGTCAGGACTTCCATGGTGGCGGCGGGATCGGCCATCGCGGCCGATTCCGTAACTTCGAAAACGATCCTTCGGCGATCGACACCCGCACGCTGCGCCACTTGGTCAACATGATCGGGAAAACTCAGATCGTTGAGTAACTGCGGCGATAAATTCACGGCGACCGCGAGTTCAAGCCCGGCTTGCTGCCACTCGCGCGCCTGCGCCATCGCTAATTCGAGCACGCGCTCGGTCAGCCTGCGAATCAAGCCACATTGCTCCGCGAGCGGCACGAAGCGTGCCGGCGACACGAACCCCATTTGCGGATGGCGCCAGCGCGCCAAGGCTTCAACGCCCTGGACGATCCAGCGTTTCGGGCCGGTGCAAGCCGCTTTCGGCTGGTAGAACACTTCGATTTCGTTGCGCTGAAAAGCCACATCCAAGTCCGTCGGCGTCAGCGCCGATTCCCCGCGCAGTGTCTTGCGCAGAATCGCTTCGAGTTCCGGCAGGAGTATCGGCTTGCGCAACGCGCCCAGCATATTGAGCCCTTGAGCACGGCCGACTTGTTCGGCCGTGGCGAGTACGCGCTCGTCCATTCCGCTCGCCACCAAAACCTGCGCGCGCGACCCTTGTCGCGCCAGATAGCGCAAAAGCTCGATGCCGTCCGCGCCCGGCATTTGCAAATCCATGACCACGACCGTGGGACGAAATTCCAGAACGACGCGGCGGAATTGCTCGGCCTCGGTGGTCGCACAGGTCTCGAAGCCGAGCGCCGCCGCCGCTTCCACGATGAACTCGCAGAGATCCTCCTGATCGTCGACGACTAACAACCGATTCGTTGAATCAAGCAACGCGCACCTCCCGATCCAGCAGATTCCGTATTCGTAACGCGAGATCCTCGGCGCGGTACGGCTTCAACAACATATCCGAATATCCGAATCCCGCGCCGCTTGGAAACACGGCGCTATTCGCATAGCCGGTGGTGAACAACACATTGAGGCCGGGACGCATCTCGCGCGCCCGCTGCGCCAATGTCGGCCCCAGCATACCGCCCGGCATCATCACGTCCGTAAACAACAGATCCACCCGATCTTGGCCCGCCAAGACGCGAAGCGCGGTGTCGGCATCGTGTGCCTGAAGGATCCTATACCCTAGAAACGTCAGCGTTGCTGTAGAGGTTTCGCGCAAATCCGCATCGTCTTCCACCACGAGAATACTTTCCGATCCGCCGGGCAAGATTCGATTCATTCCCGTATCGTCGCGGGGAACCACCCGTTCCTTGCAGCGCGGCAGAAAAATATAGACGCTGGTGCCGCGTCCAAGTTCGCTTTCGATCACGGCCGCACCGCCCGACTGCTTCGCAAAGCCGTGAACCATCGACAGCCCCAACCCGCTGCCTTTCCCAGGCTCTTTGGTGGTGAAAAACGGTTCGAACACGTTCTTTAACGTTTCTTCGGTAATCCCCGCTCCGGTATCCGATACCTGTACGCAAACGTATTCGCCCGGTTGCAGCTCGTTGTGCTGGGCACAGAATTGCCAATCGAGCACGTGATTGCCCGTGGCAATCGTCAAGCGCCCGCCTTGAGGCATGGCATCGCGCGCGTTAATGGCTAGATTAAGAATCGCGCTTTCGATCTGGGTAGGATCGACGCGCGTCGTCCAGAGATCGGTTGCGGGCAGGATGCGCACTTCAATCGAGTCGCCGAGCGTGCGGTGTAATAACTCGTCCAGGGCTTTGACGTGGCGATTCAAATCGACGACTTCGGGTTCCAAGATCTGCCGGCGCGAGAAGGCCAACAAGCGTCGCGTCAAGTCCGCGCCGCGCACCGCCGCGCGCATGGCCGTGCTCACTTTGCGAAGTGGTGCGGGATGATCGTGCAAGCTGCGCTCCAGCAGCTGCAAATTACCGATCACGACGCCCAAAAGATTATTGAAGTCGTGTGCGATACCGCCGGTGAGCTGTCCGACTGCCTCCATCTTCTGCGCCTGCACGAGGCGCGCCTCGAGCGCCTTGATCTCCGTCAAATCGTGCATCACCGAGTAGAAGCCGCGTACCCGCCCGTCGGCGCTCGTCTCCGGCACGTAATGCACCTGCCAATCGTTGCGACGGTCGTCCAGCGTCGTGACGGCCGTAAAGGATTGTGCCGTGCCGCCGAACACCGCCTTCACGTGCGGTTGAAACTGCGCATAGATCTTGCGCGGCACCAAGTCGATGACGCGGCGGCCGATAAACTCGTCGCGCGGCACGCCCCACCATTCGGCCGCATACCGGTTGCAATAAGTGATCACGCCGTTTTCGTTGATGTAAGTGACGATGCTCGGCATGGCATCCAACGTTTGGGCGAAAAAGTCGCGCGTTTCGCGCAACTTCCGATCGGCGGCCCGGCGCTCGGTAATGTCCTGAAGGATGCCGTACAGGCGACGCACGCGCCCCTCTACGCATTCCGCCTTGCCGATGACATGCACGCACAACACGCGCTCGGAAAACGTTCGCAACTTCAACTCGGCTTCGAATGCGTGGCCGTATTCCAGCGAGGCTTGCCACAGCTTTTCGTAGACCCTGCGATCGGCTTCGTCGTAACAACCGGCCACGCGCTTCAAATCGATCGAACTCCCGATCGGAAGATCGTGTATGCGATACACCTCGTCGGTCCAGATAAGACGATCGTTGTCCGGAAAATATTCCCACGCACCGACCTTCGCGGTCTGCTGCATGTCCTGAACCATCGCATCGAGGCGAACGCGCTCGGAAATATCGGAGAACGTCATCAACGTTCCGACGGTTCGTTCGCCGTCGAGCAACGGCACCAGCCGATATTCCACCGGGCGCGATCGATCGTCTTTACGCTTCAGCGTTGCGCCGATACCGCGACGCATATCGGTCGTGTAGCGAATCGGACGCGCAGGTTCGCCCTTCATCGCCGAGCTATCTGAACTGGACACGATGCTTCGATAGTCAACGCCCAGCAACTCTTCGAACGAATATCCGAGCATTCGAATGGCGGCCGGATTGGCGTAACGCACCAATCCGGCGCTATCCAATTCCAAAATTCCTTCGCCTGAAGCTTCGACGATGGACGCGTTCCGTCGCGCCGTGACCATGGATATCGCCTGCTTCTCTCGCTCCGCGGAGCGCGTACGCAGCAGCCATCCGACGACAGCGGAAGCAGGAGCGGCGATCGTCGCGGCGCCTACGGCGACGGCCGCTATACCGCCTCGCGATAGGATTGATTCGAGGAAATCCATGGGCCGTCTACGATGTCCCAAAATTCACGGACAGGTCGCATCGATATTTCCGCTAGACCTTGTGCGAGGGATCGCGGCCCGCATACCAATTGACCGCGTACTGCATCAACTGAGCCGAAGTGCGTAACGACAACTTGCGCTTGATGCGTTGACGGTGCGACTCGACGGTCTTCACGCTTAGATTGAGCGCTTCGGCGGTTTGTCGCGTCGACAGGCCCTTGCCGATCATGTGTAAGACCTGCAACTCTCGATTGGTAAGACTATCGATCGGATTGGCGGAAATATAAGCGCCGCCGGCGGCAAATTTCTCGATCATGCTGTTGCCGACGGATTCGCTTACATAGATACCGCCTTCGAGCACACGGCGCAGCGCGATCAGAAATTGATCGGAAGCGGCTTGCTTCATGATATAGCCGTTCGCACCGGCCGATAACATGCGCTCCGCATAGATGGCTTCGTCGTGCATCGACAGCACCAGCAGCGGTAAAGCCGGGTAATGAGCCCGCGTATCTTTCACCAACTCCAGCCCATCTCCTTGCTTAAGCGAAACGTCGACGATGACCGCGTCAGGATCCATATCGCGGATGGCCGACTTCGCTTCGCGCGCGGTTTCCGATTCGCCGCACACTTCCAAATCGGGCTCCGCTTCGATCAGGCGACGCAACCCCTGCCGAACGATCGGGTGATCGTCCACGATCAATACGCGTCTGCGGCGATCGGACGCAGCGCCTTCCTTTGCCTGCACCACAGGCTTCGGCGGAGTTTTAAACAGAGACGGACCATTGGTCATGTGCGCGCTCCTTTAATACTTTGAAATGTGCCGCTCCGGCGACACCGTGGTGATAAGGTCGTTACCTAGTAACAGTCGTCATTGTCTCTCTATTAGCATCGCTTCAGCGCGCAACTGCTCACTTGGCTCGCAATTTAATTTTGCCGCGAGCGGCAGCCCCTGCGTGAGCCGAACGCCGTTCGGCGTTCGATGCTTTAGCTCTGCGATTTCCGCCAGCCCGAGTCTTCGCTCGCGAGCCGCTGGCCGCGACCGCACGGCTCTTCGCCACTCGAGAACCATCGTTGGAAACCGTCTCCGAACGCACGCCCATCGCCTTCTGACCATGGCCCATGGCTGCATTCGCCGAATGATCGATGGGACACTCGCATACCACGCGCGTGCCGTGAGGCGCACCGCTTTCGAAACGCACGTCGCCGCGTGCGATGCGAGCGCGATAGCGCATGATGCGCAATCCCATCCCGTCGTCTTTCCGATTCGCACCCCGACTCGTCGCGGTTGTGGAACGCAGCAACGCCGGCGGCATGCCGCACCCGTTGTCGCCGATCGTCAGCCGCACCTTGCCGTGCACCTCGGTCAAATGCAGCCGAATTGCGTCCGCTCGCCCGTGCTTGACGGCATTGGTCACGGCCTCTTGCGCGATTCGATACAAGTGATTTGCCACCTCCGTTTCAAGACGAATGGTAGGCGGTAACTTATCGATAAATTCGGCCTTAATTCCATACACATTGCGGGCATGCATGGCCAATCCTTCCAGCGCGTCGCGTATACCGCCGCGTTCCAGATGTACAGGCGAGAGCCCTCGAGCGAGAGAACGCGTGTTCTCCACGGCATTGTTCAACAGTCGGGTAATGCCTTCGATTTCCGGAGGCGCAGCGCCATGTTCGGCCTGCAGCCGCCCAGCCAGGCAGCGCAGCATCAAAGCGATGCCGGTCAGTTCCTGACCCAACCCATCGTGCAGATCGTTTCCGATTCGGTCCTGCTCGCGGCTGACCGCGTCAAGAATCGCTCGTTCCAAATGTTTGCGCTCGCCCACGTCCTGGAGAACCAGCAACCCATGGCGCCGCTCTGCGTCGTCCAGCCGGGAAATTGCGCCGGCCACGCTGACCCGCAGCCCATCGGGCCGGCGTACTTCGAACTCGAGCGGCAATGGACCCGATCCACCGACGCGCGGCAAGCCGGAAAAATCCAATGCATCGTTGAGGGATGCCAGCGGCCGGCCGATGAGCATGCCGCGGCTATAGCCGAACAGCGAATCGAACGCCGGGTTGGTGATGACGACCAAGCCGGCTTCATTGATCAGCGCCACGCCTTCCAACATCGACTCGATCATCTTCGCCTGCGTCGCGACGGCGCGTTGCGCGAGCACGTGCTGCGTGGTATCGCTACCGTTCAACGTTAACGCCACGATTTGGTTTTGTTCGCGTACCGGAGCGACTCGAACTTCGATATGGCGTTGCGTTCCGCGGGGGCCGAGCATCTCGAATTCGAAACGATCCGATGCGCCAATCTGCAACACCCCGTTCATGCATTGCAGAGCGCGTTCTCGATATTCATCCGGAATAAGGTCGGCAATCGAGAGACCGCACAGTTCGCGCGGCGGACGCCTGTCGCTGCCTCGATTGGCGAATACGACGCGAAGATTGCGGTCGACGAGAATCAGCAAGTCGGCACAAGCCTCCGCGGCAAGCCGTAAGCGCCGTTGCGAATCGTCGGAGACAGCGCCCGCCGGCGCGATGTCAAGCGCCATTGGCTCAGCCGACGGCATTGCAGAATAAGTCGCTTCGTTCACAAACCCAATCCACCTACAAACCCACCTTAAAACGACACGCGAGCGAACCCGGCCAAACCGCATCGCTACGCGGTTGCGCACCGATGTGTCGGCGATCGAATTCGCCCGGAGGAAAATCGAAAGATCGCGCTGCTTACGCTGAAATTTATGATGTTCGAGCAGCGTAGGGCGCGGTATCAGCAAATCCCCTAAAGTTCTAAAGCCGCGGATAACAGCGCTATTTTTGTCAGCGGATTAGTCGCCGTTCGCTGCTATCGCCTCAATTTAGGCAAGCCTGGAAGTAGTCGCGCAATACGAAGGAGTACGGGGCTACTGAGAGACGGGATTACTAAGACCGGAACTACCGAGACACGAACCACTGAGGCTCGCTATTGAGAGACAACGGCCCCGTGATCGGAAACCCACTGTGTCGCGTAGCGAATCAGCTCGTTGGTGGTGCGCAGGTTGAGTTTTTCACGCATATGACGCCGATGAGCGTCCACGGTTTTCATGGAAAGATTCAACTTCTCGGCGATTTCGCGCGTACTGACTCCCGCGCCGAGCATGCGAAACACTTCCAGTTCGCGCTCCGTCAAACCGGCAACCGGGTCCTCGTCGGCATTTGCGTTTCGACCGCGCACCGCCTTAGCCAGCAATCGCTCGCCCATGGCGGGACTTAGATGGCGCTGACCGCGGGCAACTTTCCGCAACGCGCCCAGAAAATCCGTCCCTGCCGCATTTTTCATCACGTAACCGTTAACGCCCAGCCGCAACAAGCGTTCGGCGTACAGCGCTTCTTCCTGCATCGAGAGAACCAAAATGCGGACATCGGGATGTTGCGAGCGAAACCAGCGAATCAGTTCGATACCGTCGTCGTTGCCGAGCGCAAGGTCGACGACCAGCACTTCCGGCTGATAGCGCGCCACGGCATCCTGAGCCTCGCGGGCGTTGCTGGCTTCGCCGACAAGATTGAACTCCGCTTGTCCGGCAAGAAGTTGTTTAAGTCCCTCGCGAACGAAGGGATGGTCGTCGACAATTAAAATACGCGTGGAGTTCTCGCCCATACTTCCTTCGCCGGCCAGAGCGCCGCTACGACGCCGTTGTTGTTGGATAAGTTCTGCGCAATTCCGAATCAGTTACTTCGTCGCTCAATTACTTCGCCACAAGTAGTCGACCAACTCAGCTCGATCAACTCATTCTGCAAATTCGTTCGCTAAATTCGTTTCGCAGCTGCGTCTTCGTCGTCGTCAATCTGCTCACAGACCTTAGGGTAAATGTCTTATGTCATCGCCCTATCAACCTGCATCTGCCGCGCTGCAATGACCATTCACGCTGTCGCCGAAGACGGGTTTCTTTTTAGCACCAGCAAGTCGCCGATACAAGCGTTAGCGTTTTCATTAAGAGCATTGAATGATAACTTTGCGCTGCTCGACAAGCGTGTCACTTCAATAACTACACATCATCAATATGGAAACTAAATCGACTGCACGCTTACGCTTCGTACTGCTGGAAGACGACCATGCCGATGCGGAACTGATTCAAGCAGGATTAGCGAACAGCGGACTCACCATCGACTGGCAGCATGCGGTCGGAGAAAAAGATTTTCGCATCGCCATTGAGGGTAAACCGCCCGATTTGGTGCTTGCCGACTACACCCTACCTGGCTATGACGGTCTTGCTGCAATGCGTACGGTCCGCGAAAACTGGCCCGACGTCCCGTTCGTATTCGTCTCAGGCTCGCTCGGCGAGGAACGCGCCATCGATGCCTTGAAGAGCGGAGCGACCGACTACGTGCTGAAAGACCGCCTGCAACGACTTCCGACGGTCGTGCAGCGAGCGCTCAGCGAAGCGCAAGATCGTCGCGAACGCCGCAAAGTGCAACTCGCATTCGACGAGCAGCGTGTCTTGCTGAGCACGTTGATCGATAACTTGCCCGAGGTGGTATACGTCGTCGATCGCGAGGAGCGGCTGACGATCGCCAATCGCGCACTGCTCGATCTCGTGAAACACTCTCGAAGTTCGGTCCTCGGGACGAAGGTCAATCAGTTCCCGGAAATCGCGGATCTCAACGAAGAAGGCGAGTCGATCGACGCGGCGATTCTGCGCAACGGCCGTTCGCAAACCGACCGTGAACGAGCGGTGATCGCCAAGGATGGAACACGCCGCTGGTGGAGCAGCTCGAAGATTCCGCTGCGCGACCACAGCGGCGCCGTGATCGGCTTGGTTTGCGCAAGCCGCGACGTCACCCTGCG